>JBBSQE010000049.1:0-16187 GCA_038258095.1 Solirubrobacterales bacterium
CCGCGCTCCGGCGCGGCGACGCGCGCTCGCTGGGGCGGCTCGCTCTCAGGCGAGAAACCTCCACCAAGGGGGTGGTAAGGATGACACCACGGGGGGTCTGAGTGCACCGCCTGGGCTCCTAGCTGGGAGGGCCGAACCAACAGAAGCTTGGTCCATCGGAAATACAAACCAACCGAAAGGACCACTCCGATGATCAAGAACACCACCACCAAGTCCCGCCGTCCGTCCGCCGCCATCGTGATCAGCTGCCTCGCACTGTTCCTGGCACTCACCGGCAGCGCCTTCGCCGCCAAGAGCCTGGTTCGGTCCGGCAACATCGTCAACGGCACGATCCGCACCGTCGACCTCCACAACAACGCGGTCCGCTCGCCGAAGATCGCCGACGCGACGATCACCGCCGATGACCTCGCCACCGACTCGGTCGGCACGGACGAGATCCAG
Source organism: Solirubrobacterales bacterium (assembly GCA_038258095.1). Classification (GTDB taxonomy): domain Bacteria; phylum Actinomycetota; class Thermoleophilia; order Solirubrobacterales; family 70-9; genus JBBSQE01. Next base: position 442 of record JBBSQE010000049.1, read on the forward strand.
GCGAACGCGGTCACGGACTCGGAGATCGCTCCGGCCGCCGTCACCGCAACCAAGATCGCCCCGAACGCGGTCGATTCAGCGCGGCTCGACAGCGTGTTCCAGCGCTCGAGTGCCTCGCAGGCGATCGCTGCCGGCGCCACCGGCACCGTGTCGGTCACCTGCCCCGCCGGAGAGCAGATCCTCTCAGGGGGCGGTCAGCCCGCCAACTTCGGGGTCGAGATGACCTCGAGCCGCCCCTCGGGCAACGGCTGGCTCTACCAGGCCAAGAACCAGAACGGCGTGGCCTCGACGATCACGGCCTACGCCCTCTGCCTCGCCAGCTAGTCCAGGCGACTCAGCAGACCGGCGCGCCGAGCGCCACCCGCGACGGCCGGGGCCCCGGGGCTCCGGCCGTCGCTCTGTCCGGGCCGCGCCCGTCCGAGAGCGCCACCGCCACCCACTCCCGGGCATGGAACGTCGACACGACGACCCTCACTCGGCGTCAGCGGTCGTCTTGAACGACAACCACCCGTGTCCGGAGGGCGATCCTCCGCGCGGCCGGCACGCACCCGGGGGACGAGTCCGGCGCCGCAGTCAGCACGAGCACGAGGGTCACCCCGTCGCGGACCTGAAGCCCGCCGGTCGCCCCCGGCTGCGGGAAGCGCAGATTGCGAAAGCGCGGAGCGCCGAGGGTGCGAGTCAGGAGCGGGACACTCTGGCGCTGGCTGCCCTCGAACCAGCGGAGACTCGCGCGGATCACGAGCTGGGACGGCTCCGAGACGAAGATGCGCGCGCGGACGCCGGGCGCGGGCGAGGTGGCCTTCCTGCCGGGGCGCTTCGGCTTGTAGTTCCTCAGCGCGACGCCGACCGACGGGCAGGTGGGCGGAGCGAGCTGAGCGCTCGCCGGAGTGATCGAGGCGCTCATCGAGCCTGCGGCGAGCGCAAGCGCGATCGCCGGCAGAGCAAGGAGGCCGGACTTGAGGGTGGGGTGCAGTTGGGAGCGCATCGGCGACCGATCGTAGTGACGGCGCGATCTCCGCCGTGAAAAGCTGAGCCGACAACGACCCAAGGAGGGCGATATGGCCGACGCAGAAGGACTGGTTTCAGGAGTCGACTTCATCACCGTGCCGACGCAGGACATCGACGCGGCAACGGAGTTCTACGGAGAGACGCTCGGGCTCGAGCACTCGATCCAGTGGGGCGACATGCCTGCGCACGAGTTCGAGACCGAGAACCTGACGATCGCGCTGATGCAGATGGACGCGTTCGGGCAGGAGTTCAAGGCGCATTCGGCCCCGATCGCCCTTCAGGTCAAGGACGCGGCCAAGGTCAAGGCCGAGCTCGAGTCCCGCGGCGTCGAGTTCATGAACGACATCGACAGCGGCGTCTGCCACATGCACTTCTTCAGGGATCCGGACGGGAACACGCTGATGCTGCACCAGCGCTACGAGCCGCGGTAGGGCCGGGGCTCAGAGGCCGAACCGGCAACATCGGTGACGTTTCAGCTTCGGTCGGGGAGGCCGCCCTCGTCCAGCGCCTCGAGGATCGATCGGTTCGAGTTGAGATCTACGCCTGGCCGGGGACCTGTCCCGCCACGGAAGATCGGGACCGGAGGCGCTCCGTACGGGGGCCGAGGGTCGTTCAGCTCGCGCCGCAAGGCCTGATCGACCAGCTCGCCCAAGGTTTGACCATCCTCGCGAGCTCGGCGCTTGGCCGCTTCAAGAATCCCTTCTGAGATTCCACCGTGGACTGCATGATGACCAGCGTAGAGCTCTTGATTCAAATGTCGCGGAACTCGTCGATCACCTCGTAGAGCATCTCCAGCGAGGGGCGCCATTCGACCCGGTCGGCGCTCGCCATGACCGCGTCGATGTCGAGCAGGCCGCGTTCCCGCGCGCGGAGAAACATGGCGCGCAGCTCGTCCTTCGTCGATTCCTCGGCCATGTCGACGAGGGTCCTGGCCAGCGAGGTGACCGGGATCCCGCCGATCACGTCCATGTCGTCAGGGTGTAGGGGCGGGCCGCGGTGGATGATCACGCCCGGCGGGTCCTTGACCGGGCTGCGCGGGTCGTCGTCGTTGCTGGGGACAGTGATGTGGATCGGTTCGTCGTTCATCCCCTGCCAAGGGTTGGCGGACGAACCTTCGCCCCCTCCCGACTTGCTGGGGCGCTCCAAGGTCAGGCCGGGCTGGCGGCGCGCTTAGACCTTCTCGCGGTTGAGGATGTTCTCGATCACCCAGTACTTCCATCCGCCGAGCTCGAGGTAGGTGTTCTCGTAACCGCGCCAGGTCGCGCGGTAGCCGCTCGCCTTGATGAGCCTGTCGAACGCGTCGAAGTCTTCCTCGGGGACTCGGCCTCGCACCACGTACCAGTGCGGGATGTGCGGCATCGTCTTGGCGAATGTCCAGGTCGACGACCGCACGAACTCCAGCGGATCGAACGACGGGTCGTTCACCTCAATCCCTTTCGGAGTTGAAGCCGGCGAGGATCAGGCCGAGCACCAACCCGCCCGTCTGATCGGACCTCTGGCGATGAATCGAACGGAGGCGCGAGAGGCGTTCCTTGATGACCACTCGCTCCGCCTCCTCGATCCCGGCAGCCTCCTGCAAGCGCAGGACGGCGTCCATCGTCGGCGCCGGCCCGTTGACGGCGAGGAAGTCCTCGGTGCGGTCGAAGGCCTCCTCGAGGCTTCGTGAGCGGGTGGTAGCCATGGTGCTAGCGACCCTGCCGGCCGCGACGAGCCGCGCGTCGCTTCCTGGCCTTGAGGTTGCGTCCCCACCGGGCGTTCTCGGAGATCCCGGTCCTCGCGAGGCACGTTCGCGCCACCCACGTCTGGCTGAATCCGTTCCAGACAAGCGGGAGTACGAGGTCGGGTTCGATCACGAGGTAGCGGTCTGAAGCTTGCCTGGTGCGGGTGGCGAGCCAGGCCGGTGCCTCGGTCCTGACCCGGCCGATGTCGAGGAGCCGGCGCAGTTCGCGGCGAGCGCACTCGTGGTCCAGCGTGGGGCGGACACGCTGGTTGAAGCGTTCGACGCAGTGCGTGGTGAGGTCGATCTCGAAGGTGGGTGGAGTGAAGAGGCTCATGCGAGGTCAGTCGCCACCCGCCTTCGTCTTCTGACAGGACCACTTCGTGTCGAAACCATCACGAGCTGCGCACTTTTTCTGTCCGCCCCGCCCGATACATTTCCCGACCCGCTGTTTGAGGGGGAGGAGAGCCCGCCGTCAGGTTGGGCAGATGCTGTGCGACTTGATCCTGAGGCGTTCATTTGAGCTTTCGACCCAGAAGAGAACACGAACTTGACCCCCTCTCAGACGATGAGCTCATCACCTACATCGTCGGTGCGCGCGATTCCGGTCATCGCGACGAGGGGCGCGCCGCTCTCGGCGTGCTGGCCTTCCGACGCCTCGGGGATGTCGAGCGACGGGTCCGGATCAAGATCCCCAAGGCCGATGTCCAGGATGTCGCGATGGAGGTGATGACGAGCGCGATCCGGACGGCGTTCGACGGGCAGTCCGTCGGCCAGTTCGTGAGCCTCCTCCACACCATCACCGACCGCCGCATCGCCGACTACCACCGGCGCCCGCGGCTCGACACCCAGCCCCTGCCCGAGGAAAACCAGGAGTCAGACGACATCTGGGGCGAGGGCGCCGTCGACGATGACTTCACCTCGGAGGTGGACCTCCGGAGCGTCATTAACCAGGCGATGGACGAGCTCAGCGATGCGCACCGGATGGTCGTGGACCTCTACGTTTTCCGGAAGGAGACGGCGAAGGAGACCGCCGAGGAGGTCAACATGGCCCTCGGAGACGACCTCGACCCCGAGATGACCGAGTCAAACGTGCACCAGATCGCCAAGCGCTTCCGAGTCCGGCTGAAGGAGCTGCTCGAGGACGCGCGCGGCGGCGAGTGAATCCGATGGCCGACGTCGACAACCTGTTCAGCGAGTTCGTCACCGAACACCGCGCCGGCGGGGAGGCCGACCCGCTCGCGTTTCTCGACCAGGTGCAGGGCGCAGAACGTGCCGAGCTGGCGACGCTGATCGACGGCTACCTGGTGCGCTCGCCGGGGCAAGCCTGGGACGCTGAGGCGTTCGAGGGCTCGCCTTCCGCGTTGTGGGCCGAGGAGATGTCGCGGTCGCTCGAGGGCGCCGCCGGCACCTGGCCGGTGCTGCTGCCGAGCCTGCGCGAGCGGGCTCGAATCAAGCGCTCGGAGCTTGTTGAGCGACTTGCCGATCGGCTCGGTGTCGGCGGGGGGCGGGATCTGGTCGGGAGCTATTACCACCGGATGGAGCAGGGCCAGCTCGCCTCCGACGGAGTGTCGACACGCGTGCTCACGGCGCTCGCTGAGATCGTCGGTTCGACTGCTGAAGCCCTGCGTGAGGCGGGCCGGGGCATAGATCCTGGCGAGGAGGCGTCCGGAGGAGCGGTGTTCGCGCGCAGTGCGGCGCCCGATCCCGAATGGATCGCGTCCGCGGCGCAGGAAGACTTATTGGAGCCCCCGCAGTCGCCCGGCGCGTCCCAGCCAGAGAACCAACCGGACGCCGCCGCTTCTGAAGTCGATCGCCTCTTCACCGGCGGAGATTGATCCTGCGCTGCTCGTCAGGTGCGGGTGCGCCCGCCCGACTCGCCCCCAATGCACCGCCGCCAGGAGCGCGATCCCATTGCCCTATTCGAGTTCGCGCTGCGGGAGCGCGACTGGGTGCTCGCCGATCGGATCGCTCGGGCGCTGACGGGAAGGGGGGCGCCAGGCGGTCGTGGTTTGCGGCGTGCGCTGAGGCGATACGGACCGCCGGCGACGCTCCGCGAGCTTGCCGCGATCGCGCGGATGACCCGAGCCCTGGGATTGAACGACTGAGGATCCGGCGGGCGCGGCCACCCGCCGGGCTCGGGGGCCGGATCTAGGATGGAGCGCGGGATGGGCGAGCCGGAGATAGACGTCGAGGGAATCGAGCGCCGCGTCGAGCGGGTGCTCGCCGACGTGCCCAACTACATCTGGGACGGCGAGACCCTGCCGGTGCCGGTCGAGGAAATCGTCGACACGGTTTTCGGACTCCTAGTGCGCGACGTCGAGGACCTGACGACCGCGCCCGACAGCCCGATCGACGATCCGGACTGCGTCTCGGGCCTCCTTCTCACTGCGAGGGGAGAGATCTGGGTCAACGCTGCCGAGGCTCGCGAGTGGCCGCCGCGCCGGCGCTTCACGATCGGCCACGAGCTGGGCCACTGGGTCATGCACCGCACGGGGCAGCAGTCACTCTTCTGCCGGACGGTCTCGGTCGAGGACGAGCCGGCGACGACGAAGGCCGCGATCCCGGCGACGGAGGAGGAGGCGAACTACTTCGCCGCGGCCCTGCTGATGCCCGGAGACCTGATGCGCCACCACTACCGCAGGTGCGGGGGCGACTTCGACGAGATGCGCAAGCGGTTCGGGAGTTCGGCGGCGGCGATGGGGAAACGCTTGCATCAGGCTGTTCCGCGACAGGGGTAGCGCGGCCGTTACGCGTCAGTCGGTCTCGAGGCGAAGCTGCTTGCGCTCGCGGACGAGGGTGAAGGGATCCTCCGAAGCCCGCGGCGGACGGACTTGTTTGATGCGCGCTCGCGCCTCCGACGGTGCTTCGCCCGCCAGGTAGTAGCGCCCCCGGCGTTCGCCCACGGCCAGGAGCAGCTCGTGGTCGACCATCGCGCGAAGGTCTCGCGAAGCCGTGAGATCACTGATCTCCTCTCCGGCCGCGCTTTCGACCGCAGCTCGGTAGCCGGCTCGGCGAATCCTGAGTCCGTAGGCGGCATCCATCAGGCCCGCTGCGCACCGCTCCGGGAGGCCCCTTTGCTCCGTCAGTTGCACGCAGGCGTTCCAAAGGCCCTCGACCTCATCGCGCCTGCGGATCATCGTCCTGGCCTGCAGGTAATGGGCGCGTAGGCAGAACCGCACCCACGGGCGAGCGTCATTCTCCGGATGCCAGGATCCGGAGCCCACTGCGGCGAGGATGTCGTAGTAGGACTGCGTATTTCGTCCCAGGAACTCCTCGATGCTCGAGAAGACCGGGGCGAGGAGGCGGTCGCGGGCGAGGATCAGGGTCTGTAGGCACCGCGCCATGCGGCCGTTGCCGTCACTGAAGGGATGGATCATGGCGAGGTTCAGGTGGGCCATCGACGCCCGGATGAGGACCGATCCCTCGCCGCTCTGGAGCGCCGTGAGCATCGCGTCGATCAGCTCCGGCACGTCGTCTGAATCCGGACCGTCGTAGACGATCCTTCCCGTGGAATCGTCGCGAACGTAGATCGCTCCAGGGCGCCACTTCCCCGGGTTCTTCGCCAGGTCGTGTTTGATCATCATGAAGTGCAGGCTCTTGAGGAGCCCAGCATCGATGTCCAGGTCGTCGTCGCCCGCGATCTGGAGCACGTAGGTCATCGCGTCCCTGTAGCCGGCCAGAGCCTGCTCGGTCTCGCTGTCGGCATCGAGGGTCGGCTCCCCCGCGGCGACGGCGACCACATCGTTGAGGGACGCGTTGTAGCCCTCGATGCTGTTCGAGCCCTGCACCGCTCGCGCGAAGCTCATGCGCCGGAGGCTTCCGCTCCAGCGCCGTGGCTCGGCAACCTGGGACTCGAGCTCCGACCGCAGGTCATCGATCAGCGCGAGGACCTCGAGCTCGTCCTCGCGGGGCATTGGTGTCTCAAATACCGATCGCATGATACTTAGAAAATATCATTGAATCGTTGGCCGAACGAACCTCGCGGTGGGAGACCTGGCTCGAAGGGCTCTTCGCTCTCTCCGCGGCGCCGTGTCAGGAACCCGCCCCAGGCCGCGACACGACCGGTAACCGAAAGGAAGAGCCATGAGCCAAACCACCTCGCAGTCACCCTCAGTCGCCGATTTCCTCACCGAGCCGCTTCGTGTCGGGGAGCCTCTAACGGCCGGGCCGTTGTCCGTCTTCCCGCTGAAGGGACCGGATCCCCGTTGCGGCTACGTGTCGTTCGCGCAGGGCCGCTCCGACGGCGTCATGGTCGGCGAGCTGCCGACGGGCGCGTCGGTGAACGACCTGATCATCGAGAACCCGACGAGCGGGAAGGTCCTGCTCTTCGAGGGCGAGGAGGTCCTCGGTGCCCAGCAGAACCGCACCTTCGACACCTCTGTCCTCGTCGCGGCCGGAGCCAAGCTCCAGGTGCCCGTCAGCTGCATGGAAGCGGGCCGCTGGGACGGCCGGCGTTACAGCGAGCCGATGGAGCCGGCGCCCCAGACCGCCAGTCCGCGGGTCAGGGGGCAGAAAGCCAAACAGGTCCGAAGGAATGTGGCCGTGGGCATGGCCGCTCGCGCCATCCAGGGAGAGGTGTGGCAGGAGATTGGTGCAATGCGGCAGGAATACGCGCACTCGCCGACCGGTGCCATGAATGACATCTACGAGAGCCGCCGTGGCCAGCTCGGGGAGATGTGCCGGGCGATTCCGCTTCGGCCCGGACAGGTCGGATCGATCGCTGCGATCAACGGAGAAATGCGGGTGCTCGACTACGTGAGTCGCCCCGACGTCTACGTCTCACTCCACGAGCGCCTCGTCCAGGGCTACGCGCTTGATGCGCTGGCGGGTGAGCGCCGGGAGGCGCCGGACGTCGAGGAGACAACGGCCCGCGGCTTCGCGCTACTAGCCGGCGATTCGATTATCCGCCACCGCACGCCGGGGACGGGGCTGGGCGAGGAGATTCGCTTCGATGCCCAAGGCGTCGCCGGCACCGGCCTGGTCCACGAGCGGGAGCTGATCCAGCTCACAGTCTTCCCGGGCGAGGGTCCGGATTCCGGCGCCGAGGACCGCCCATCCCGCGCAGGGCGGGTGCGGAGGCCGTCGCGCCGGCGGGCATAGGAGTAGGGGTCCCGGTCTTGGCGCAATGCCAAGGCCGGGATGTGCCCGCGCTGGTCAGCCCCGTGTGGCGAGGACCGTGGCGAGTGTGGCGAGGACGCTGACAAACGTCGCGAATGTGCTGGTGGCGACGATGACCATGGTTCGCTGCAGGGAAGCGAAACGATCTTCCAGTCTGTCGAGACGGGAGTCCACTCCATCGAACCGGGCATCGACGCGGCTTCCCCCGGTGTCGAACCGGTTGTTCATCTCCGTTCGCAGCGACCGGATGTCCGCGTCGACCCGGCTGAACCCGTCCTCGACATGCCGGGAGAGGTCGTCGAGACGTCCGTCAGTCCATGTGGGCCGTGCTCGTTCCATCGTCAAGCCAGGGTACTCCGACCGGTCAGACCGAATGCGTGCGGGATGTCAAAACTTCGACACATCACGCATGCGACGGAGGCATCGGGCGTGTGGGACGATCGCGGCGATGGCCAACCTCTTCCCCCGCACCCTCATCGCCGACCAGGTCAAGAGCAAGGCCGAGGTCAAGGTGTTTGCCGCGCTCGGGGAGGCGCTCGATGAGGAGTGGGACGTCTACCACTCCGTCAGCTGGATGATCCGCGACCACGCGCAGGGCTCGAAGGACGGGGAGATCGACTTCGTCCTCTGTCATCCCGAGTGGGGAATCATCTGCCTCGAGGTGAAGGGCGGCGGGCTGGAGTGCCGGCACGGCGAGTGGTTCCGGGTCGCCGGGGGCGGGCGGGAGCGGATGAAGGACCCGTTCGTGCAGGCGCTCGACCACCGCTACGACCTGGAGCGGAAGATCGCCGAGCAGGACGGTTGGAAGCACCGCAAGCTCTTCATCGGCCACGCGCTCGCCTTCCCCGACATCTCGGTCCACAAGCTCGTTCTGTCCCCGGATGCGCCGCCGGAGATCGTCATCGACCGGCACGGGATGGCCGAGATCGCGGAGAGCATCGACCGCGTCCTCGACTACCACGCCGGCTCCCGCGACAAGCGGGTGATGCCGGGGGAGGAGGGCAAGCGGATGCTGCGGGAATTGCTCGCTCCTGATGTCCTGATCGAGGTGCCGCTCGCAGCGGAGTTCGTCGACGAGGAGTCCGACCTGATCGCGCTCACCCACGACCAGGCGAACTTGCTTGCCCGGTTCGGGAACAACAGGCGGATGGCTGTTCACGGATGCGCCGGCTCGGGGAAGACGATGCTGGCGATCGAGCAAGCGAAACGGCTGGGGCGGAGGGACCTCGACGTCCTGTTCGTCTGCTTCAACCGTGCGCTGCGCGACCACCTTCGCGACCGCGAGCAGCGCTCGGGGATCACCTTCAACACCTTCCACGGCCTCTGCTTCGCGCTCGCGAGCGAGGCGAAGGTCGAGCTGCCGAAATACGAGCAGGACAAGGCGCCGCCCGAGTTCTACTCGGAGGAGCTGCCGCTCGCGTTGATGGAGGCGATGGAGACCCTCGGTCCGCGGTTCGACGCGATCGTCGTCGACGAGGCCCAGGATCTGAGCAACCCGTGGCTCGACGCGCTGCTCACGACTCTGCGCGATCCCGACGAGGATTACGTCTGGCTCTTTCTCGACGACAACCAGCGGGTCTATGACTCGGAGCTCGTGATGCCGCCCGGGTTCACCCGCTTCGACCTGACGGTCAACTGCCGCAACACCCAGGCGATCCACGCCGAGGTCTTGAAGAAGTACAAGGGCGACATCGAGCCCGAGGTCGTCGGTCCGCCCGGCCGCGACGTCGAGCTGATGCTCTCCGCAGACCAGGCCGACACCGTCGAAGCGGTGATCCAGCGCCTCTGCGGCGATGAGGAGGTGGAGCCCCAGGACGTCGTCGTCCTGTCCTCGCACGCAATCGAGAAGTCGGAGGTGGGCCAGTCAGACCCGGGGAGCTACACCTTCGTCAAGGAGCCGAAGCCGCTCGGCCCCTATGTGCGGTTCTCGTCGATCCGCGGCTTCAAGGGCCTCGAGTCCCCGGTCGTGATCCTCTGCGAGCTGGACGATCTCGACGACCAGACGTATGACCAACAGCTCTACGTCGGTCTGTCACGGGCGCGGAACCACTGTGTGATCGTGGGGCCGCAGCCGGGGTGACGCTGAGGACCTCGCCGGGTTGAGCGCGTCATGTCTTACGCGAGCAACTCGATCTCGCAGCTGGGCCCGGAGGCGGCGGCGAGCCTCCGGTCAAGGGTGATGAGAGTCGCGCCGAGGGCCTCGGCGAGCGCCACGTACATCGCATCCCAGCCTCGGACCGAGTCGCGAAGCTCCCACGCCCGCGCGATCAGCAGGCGATGGGCGAACCGCTCGCCAGGCCAGCTCTCGAGATCCTCGATCGCCTGGGTTGCTGCCGTGTCGTCGAGATCGCCGAGTCGGTGGCGCCGGCGAACGACGCCGAAGACCTCGACGTCGATCACGTGAGGGGCGGCATGCTCCTCGTCCTCCGCGAGCCGCTCGCGAGCGGCCTTCGCGTGTTTGGCTCCGGCAAGGACCTCGAAGAGGGCCGAAGCGTCAACTACGAGCATCAGGCCACTCGCCTCGGTGCTTATCGAGGTCGGCGAGGATCTGAGCTCGGGTGATGGGCGATGTGCGTCGGCGGGTCCGATCGAGCCACTCCCCGACGCTGGGCTGCGATGCAAGACGGGCCGCTTCGGCGCGAAGCAGCTCGGGCACGCTCACGCCGACCTCCGCCGCTCGGCGCACGAGGCCCGCATAGACCTCATCGTCGAGGTCGCGGATCTGGATGGTCTTCGGCATCTCGTCCGAGGGTACATGCAAAGTCGCATGTCGTCATGCGATTGAGCATCAAAACGGAGCGTCCTCAAACGGAGTGTCCTCAGATGGACTCGCCGGTGCTCAGCGAACGAAGGCGCCAAGCGCCGTGCTGATCTCGTGCGCCGTGAGCGGCCCGAAGCGGAGGGTCCACCCACCGTCGAGCTCCTGGCGGAACGAGATGTTCACGTCGTGAGCTTCGAGCTCTTTCACATGCCAGTCGCATCGGTCATAGCCGCTGGCACCTTGGAAGGTGGCGTCGAGTCCGTAGCGACCGTCATCGACGGGCCAGATAGTGAGGCGGTCCGGAACGGGACCGACGTGGCTGTCCGGTAAGGCGTTGGGCATCTCTAGTTCCATCGGACAGCCGAACCCATCCTTGAGATTGGTTCAGCCAAGTTCGGTCAGGGCACGGCGCCGCGGCGCCTGGCGCGGTCGATGACCGTGCTGTAGATGACACAGAAGATGACGAGCCCTCCGTAGACCGCGATCACATCGTTGCCGAATGCGGCGACGACGACGGTGAATATCACCGCGATCAACATCGGGATCAGGCGACGCATGGTGCCGATTCCTTCGAGCAGCACGGCGTCAGGACACCCCCTGGGAAACGGCTAGCGCCAAGGTAAGAACCAGGGCGCTGACTCCCATGATTAGGCCAAGATCCTCTGCATCCTGCACCCGTTGTCCTCGGGGCGCACCGCGGACCCGGCTTCGCAGTAGCCCCACGAGAACGCCGATTCCCGCCGCCGTCACGACGAGAGTGGAAACCACGATCTGGTTGGGAAGCAGTTGAACTGTGATGCCGAGCACGGGCATCAGCCCCTCAGTTGGAGGCGGCTTGGGAGCGCCGCGCTGCGTACTCGTGCAGAGGGGCTCGCAGGACTCCGATGGCGTCGGTTCCCTCTCGTGCCTCGAGGTCGTGCAAGAGGCGAACCTCGTCTGGGGCCAGCCGGATTGAGACGATGATGTCGATCGGGTTGCCCTCGTGGACTTGAATTTCCGATTCGTCGATGTCGTCGTAGTCCTCGGGTCTCATGTCGCCATGATGACTCATCGTGCATGTCTTTGGAAGAGGATGATCTGATGGCGAGTTGCTTCGAACGACGTCGCGGGACGCCAGGTTCCAGCATCATCGACCGGCACGAGCGCGACCGTCAGGATCCGGCCGCCGTCGGTTTCTCCGATGAGGAGCATGCCCCCACGGGGCCGCGTGGGTTCGGCATAGTCAGCTTCCGGTTGAACACGAGCTGTTTCACCTCGTTCTCGGAAACGCGATGTCGTGCCATCTCCGCGAGGTTGTGGCCATCGGGAATCACGGTTGCGATGTAGCGAGACCGAGGAGCACGAGGCATCCGTCCAAGCGTGAATCACTCGGGCGCACGGGTGGGATATAGATGTCAAGACTCCGAGGCACTCTTGTGTCAGAACCCGCGCGAGCGAGGCGACTCCCAACCTGAGACTCAACAAGGCCGCGTAAGCTCGGACCCGCGGCGCAGGCAAGGTGAGGAGGGGAGACGCAATGCAGCAAATAGACGACGCACTGGTCCTCTCCGCGAGCGACCTCAACAACTACCTCGCCTGCCACCACCTGACCGAACTCGACATCGGCCGTGCGCGGGGTGAGATCGACATTGAGCTCGAGGCCGGCGCCGATGCCGACCTCCTCGCCAAGAAGGGCGACGAGCACGAGGCCCGCTACCTCGAGTCGCTGCGCGAATCGGGCAAGAGCATCGTCGAGATCCCCAACCCCGTCGACGGCTCCCTCGCCGCCCTCCGAGCCACCGTAGAAGCCACGAACGAGGCCCTACGCGCCGGCCCCGACGTCATCTACCAGGCCACCTTCCTCCAGAACAACCTCCGCGGGCACGCCGACTTCCTCTTCCGCGTCGATGACAGCCCCTCCGATCTCGGCGACTTCAGCTACGAGGTCGCCGACACCAAGCTCGCCCGGCGCGCCAAGCCCTACTTCATCGTCCAGCTCTGTTTCTACAGCGAGCTGCTCGCCGCGGTGCAGGGGCGCGAACCCGAGTCGATCCACGTCGTCCTCGGGACGAACGAGCAGCGCTCGTTCCGCCTTGCCGAGTTCTCCGCCTACTTCCGCCACGTCCGTGACCGCTTCCTCGACGAGATCGACCAGCGGCCCGCGACCTATCCGATCCCGGTCGAGCATTGCCAGGTCTGCCGCTACCGCGCCAACTGCGACGCCCGGCGCACCGAGGACGACCACCTCAGCCTCGTCGCCGGCATCATGCGCCGCCAGTACGAGCTGCTGGAACCCGCGGGGATCAAGACGCTCGAAGCGCTCGCCACCGACGGCCACAGCCCAATCCCCGGCCTCCGCGCCGAGCAGCTCGCCAAGCTCCACGACCAGGCCGCGCTCCAGCTCGGCCAACGCCAGACCGGCGAGCCCGACCTCAGGCTCCTGCCCTACGAGGAGCGCCGCGGCTTCGCGCGCCTCCCGCGTCCCTCCGAGGGCGACGTCTTCTTCGACATGGAGGGCGACCCGTTCTTCGATGACGGCGGGCTCGAGTACCTGTTCGGCTTCACGACGTCAGACACCGGCGAGCCCGTCTTCGAGAAGTTCTGGGGCCGCGACCGCGGCGAGGAGAAGCGCGCCTTCGAGCAGTTCATCGACTTCGTCACCGAGCGCCGCGAGCGCTGGCCCGACCTCCACGTCTACCACTACGCCCACTACGAGGTGACGGCACTCAAGCGCCTCGCCGGCCAGCACGGCACGCGCGAGGAGGAGCTCGACCAGCTCCTGCGCTGCGAGGTCTTCGTCGACCTCTACAAGGTCGTGCGCGAGGGCATGCGCATCTCCCAACCCAGCTACTCGATCAAGAAGGTCGAGGCCTTCTACATGGCCGAGCGCGACACGGCGGTGACCGACGGCGGCGACTCGATCGTCTGGTTCGAGCAGTGGCTCGAGAACCCCGAGGACACCGACCTGCTCGACAAGATCGCCCTCTACAACCGCGACGACTGCGACTCGACGCTGCTCCTGCGCGACTGGCTGCTCGGCCTGCGGCCCGGGGTGGAGGAGTCAGCCGGCCGCGAGATCCCCTGGTTCGAGCACGAGCCCGCGGAGCTGGGCGAGGCCACGCTCGCGCGCCTCGAGATGAACGAGCCGCTGATGGAGAGCCTCCTCGCCGGCGTCCCCGACGACCCCCAAGAAGGCGACGAGGAGCAGAAGGCGCGCTGGCTGATGGCCCAGCTCCTCGAGTACCACCACCGCGAGAAGCGGCCGGTGTGGTGGGCCTACTTCAACCGCCAGACGGTCGACCCCGACGAGCTGATCGACGACGGCGACTGCATCGGCGGGCTCGAGCCGGTGCCCGAGACCGAGGAGCGGATGATCAAGCGCTCGAGGCTCTTCCGCATGAGCTTCCCGGTGCAGGAGACGAAGCTCGGGTCGAGCAGGCAGGTCTGCGACGTGGCCGACGGCGGCAACCCGGGCCAGATCCACGAAATCAACGTCGAGGAGGGCTGGCTCGACCTCCTGCGCGGCACCAAGCTCCAGAAGAAGCCGTTCCCGAAGGCGCTGATGCCCGGCAAGCCGATTCGGACCGACGCCCAGGAGGATGCGCTTCGCCGGCTCGCTCATACGGTGCTCGAGGGAGGGGAGGGGTATGCGGCTGCGCAGCAGATCCTCCGCCGCGTGGCACCCAGGTTGAGCGACCGCGAGCCGGGAGAGCCGATCGACCACGCGGGGATGGAGGTCGATGAGCTGGGCGAGGTCGTCGCGGCCCTCGACGACAGCTACCTGTTCATCCAGGGCCCGCCGGGGTCGGGGAAGACGTGGAGCGGAGCCCGGGTGATCGTCGACCTGATCGACCGGGGGAAACGGGTGGGCGTGACCTCGACGAGCCACAAGGTGATCCACAACCTGCTGGCAGAGGTGGAGGATGTGGCCGCCGAGACGGGCGTGAGCTTCCGCGGCCTGAAGAAGTGCTCAGACGACAACGAGGAGTCGGAGTTCGACTCCGAGCACGGCCTGATCGATTCCACCTCGAGCGTTCCCGAGATGAACGAGGGCGGGGTGGCCCTGACCGCCGGCACGGCCTGGCACTTCTGCCGCGACGGCACTACGCCAGTCGACTACCTCTTCATCGACGAGGCGGGCCAGATCTCCCTGGCGGACGCGCTGGCGCTCGCGACGGCGGCGTGGAACGTCGTCCTGCTCGGCGACCCGCAGCAGCTCCCGCAGGTGGCGCAGGCCGCGCATCCGGCGGGATCGTCGCTCTCGGTGCTGGAGCACCTGCTGGGCGACTCGCAGACGGTCGACGAGCGCTCGGGCGTCTTCCTGGAGAAGACCTGGCGCCTGCATCCGGAGGTGTGCGAATTCGTGTCGGAGCTGATGTATGACGGGAGGCTGGGATCGGCGCCGGGGCGCGAGCGCCAGCGGGTCGATGCGAAGGGCGAGCTGACCGGGACGGGCCTGCGCTTCATGGAGGTGGAGCACGAGGGCAACTCGCAGTCTTCGTCAGAGGAGGCGGAGCGGATCGCGGAGGCGATCGAGCCGTTGCTGGACGGAGCGACCTACACCGACTGCGAGGGAGACGAGCACCCGCTCGGAGCCGAGGACATCCTCGTCGTCACCCCCTACAACGCCCAGGTCAAGTGCCTCGAGCAGCGCCTACCCGCCGGCGTCCGTATCGGCACGGTCGACAAGTTCCAGGGCCAGCAGGCCCAGGTCGTCTTCTTCTCGATGGCGACTTCGAGCCAAGACGAGATCCCCCGCAACGTCGAGTTCCTCTTCAGCCGCAACCGCCTGAACGTGGCGGTCTCCCGAGCGCGATGCCTGGCGGTGCTGGTGGCGAGTCCGCAGCTGCTGGACATCAGCGCGAGGTCGATCGAGCAGATGCGATTGGTGGGTGCGCTATGTCGGTTCGTCGAGCTGGCGGCAACCGCCGGGGCAGACGATCATTGATTGTCTGCCTCATCCTGCGGGGAGGCGATGACGGCATCGTTTTGGCCAGATGCACATTCTTCGCCCGCCTAGCCCCGATCTTGCATCAAGGTGAGCGCCCCGGCCTGAGCCGGGGCGCTGTTTCGTCCGTCTGAGCAGAGAAAATGCGGGTGTCGATGTCCGCAATCCCAACTCAGGAGGATCACCTTGAAGGTGCAACGCGATGATCGCAG
>JBBSQE010000050.1:0-16183 GCA_038258095.1 Solirubrobacterales bacterium
CTTGTCGATCACCGAGCCGTCGGAGAGGCGCCGCAGCTTCGACCGCACGAACGCTGCGCCCTTGCCGGGCTTGACGTGCTGGAAGTCGATGATGCGGAAGATGACCCCATCGATCTCGATGTGGGTGCCGTTCTTGAACTGGTTGGTGGAGATCAAGGTCCGGAAACCTTAGCCGCACGGTGAGTCTCGGCGAGGCCGAGCGGCACGGGTGTCAGGATTCGGGTGTGGAAGCGACGAGCAGCCCCCCGGCGATCCCAGCCGAGTCCGCCGAGGAGGGCGGAGGTACGCACCGCCGTCGCCTCGGCGCGGTGATGCGCGACTCAGAGCAGGTCACGCCCCTGGAGCTCTTCTTCGACCTCGTCTTCGTGCTGGCCCTGACCCAGTGCACCGAGCTGATGGCCCACGAGCCTCACTGGTACGGGCTCGCCAAGGGGCTTCTCGTCCTCGCCATGCTCTGGTGGGCGTGGGTCGGCTACGCGTGGCTGACCAGCGTGATCGACCCCGAGGAGGGAGCAGTTCGCATCGTCATGTTCGCCGCGATGGGCGGCTTTCTCGTCTGCTCGCTGTGCGTGCCGGAATCCTTCGAAGGCCTGGCGCTCACATTCGCCCTGGCCTACGGCGTCACCCGGGCGGGCCAGTTGACGCTCTTCTGGATCGCGAGCCGGGACGAGCCCGAGCTGCGTCGCTCGATCGTCACCGGCCTGGCCGCGAGCACAGCGCTCGGCGTCGGCCTTCTCGTCTTGGCGTCATTCCTCGACGGGGCCCCACAGGGCCTCTGCTGGGTGGCGGCGATCCTGGTCGACACCGCGGGCCCCTACTTCTTCGGCTCCGAGGGCTGGAAGCTCGAGCCACGGCACTTCGGCGAGCGACACGGCCTGATCATCATCATCGCCCTCGGCGAGTCGATCGTCGCCATCGGAGCGGGCTCCGAGGCCGGCGTGGACGTGGGAGTCATCACAGCGGCACTCCTCGGGCTCGCGCTGGCCGCGGCGATGTGGTGGGCGTACTTCGACGTCGTCGCCAAGGTTGCGACGCGGCGCCTGGAGAACGCCGTCGTCGGCAGGGAGCAGAACGAAATAGCCCGCGACTCCTATTCCTACCTTCACTTCGCGATGGTCGCGGGAATCGTGATGGTCGCACTCGGGATCAAGAAGACGCTGGGCCATACCGGCGCTCCACTGGAGACGGTGCCGGGCTTCGCCCTCCTTGGCGGAGCCGCGACCTACCTCCTCGCCCACGTGGCATTTCGGCTCCGCAACGTGCACACCCTGAACCGCCACCGGTTGGCCGTGGCGCTGGTCCTCCTGGCGCTGATCCCGCTGATCCCGGCGGTCGAGGCCCTCGTCCTGCTCGCCATCGTCGCGGCGCTCTACATCGCGCTGATCACCTTCGAGGCGATCCACTTCGCGGGAGCGCGCGACCGTGTCCGCCACCAGCTCGCGGAGATGGAGCCACGTAGTTAGGCGGCCGGCGGAGCCTCAGACTGCTCCCACGGCCCTGCGCCTCAACAGCGCTCGTATGTCGTCCGCGAGGCCGTCCGGGTCCTCCTCGAACTGCCTCCAGGTGACCCGGTATGTCTGCCAGCCGGCAACCGCCAGGGCGCGATCGCGTCGGCGGTCCCTCTCGAACGCCATTGACGTGGCGTGCGCACCCCTGCCGTCGAGCTCGACGTTCAGCCATTCGTCGTGCCAGACGCAGTCGCCCTCGTGCGAGCCGGTGGGAGTCTCGATGATCGTGTTCGTCACCGGGCGCGGTATCCCTCGTGCATCGAGGAACGGGAGGAATGCGGCCTCGAAGTCATTGCGGCTGCGGCTCAGGCCGATCCGCTCGGCGTCCAGAATCCTTCGCAGCTTGACGGCGCCCTTGCGCCGAGGGTGGCGCTCCAGCAGGTCGGGCAGCGACACCCCGCTCCAGAGCTGCCGCACCTCGAGCTCGTTGATCGCCCGCTCGAGCTGGTGAGCCTCGAGGTATCCGGCAAGGTCAAAGCAGGTGCGCACGGCGGTCGTCACCGGGATCGCTCCGGTTCGGTCGATCTCGTCCTCTGGGAGGACCTCGCAGTGGAAGCGGATCTCCGACTGAGACCGTTTACGCCGCGGGACGATCACGTCGATCATCCAAGGCGCAGCGTCGCGCAGACGCCAGTAAGCACCGGCTGCCATGTGGCCGAGACAGGCGCCGTCCTCGCCGGTCAGCACCCCCTCCCACCACCGAGCTTCCCGGCTGGGGCTGGTGTGCCCGACGGCGTAGATGCCCCGGCGCACGATGTGCAGCCGCCCGGTTTCGATTCGGTGCCGGATTGCTCCGAGGCTGATGCCAAACGCCAGGAGCTGCCACCTCGCCACCCGTCCGAACTGAACGCTGGCGACCTCAGCAATCACCCGATCCGGCTGACGCATGCCACTTAGATGTTGTGCAGCAACATCAAAGTGGCGTCGGTCGTCCATGCGGCCGAGAATGCCGAGCCAAAGCGCACGTATGGCGCGCGGAATGTGACAAAAGCCGCCTCCCGGCGAATCGGCTGCGGCGAGTGCCGGAGGTTGGCCGCGGCGGCGGCCTCTCGTGACCGCGGCTAGCCCTAGCGGCGGTGGTGGCGGATGTTCAACCGGAAGGGGAGCGTCCTTCGGGCTGTGCGGGCGGTGCCGTAGGCCGGCGTGAAGGTCACTCCCACCGCGATCCGCGCGTGGCCTCGGCGGCGCAGGAGCTTGACCAGCCGCGTCCTCGGGCGGATCACGAGCCTCGCCGGCGCCCCAACGGCGGGACCTCCTGCGGCGATCCTTCTCGTCGTTCTCACGTTCCGGCCCGCGACCGTGAACTTGCCGGGGCCGCGCGCAGCGGCGAAGAGGATGACCGAGCCGTTGCGTCGGTTCGGCCGTGGCCTGGCGAGGCGGAAGAACCTGGACGGCTCCACCCGGGTGAACCAGATCGGGCTCGTATAGACCTCGTAGAGCCGGTTGCCGGTGACGGCATCCGTGCGGAAGACAGCGACCTGGTAGCGGCCGGTGTCGGTGACCTGAAGGGAGTGGCTGAAGTCGTCGCCGCTGACGGTCGAGGTGTCGATCGTCTCGCCGTTGCGCTGGATCTGCAGCTCATAGGTCCCGGCCCTCGGCGCGCTCGGCCCGGCGCCGAGCACCTGGACGCCCAGATTCGCCGCCGGACCGCTGAGCGAGTCGCCGATCATCGCGTCGTGTTGGCCGGAGTCCTTCTTTCCGTCCGCCGGGAGAACGTCCGCCGTGAAGCGCACATCCGGCCCGTTCGGCCCGTAGAACTTCACGTAGGTGTGGTCGGCCTTGACGCCGGCGGTGACCGCGTCCTCGGAAAGCGCGTTAGCGTAGACGGTGGTGGCCTCGGCGCCGATCACCGAGCCCGGGTCACCCGTCTTGTGGTAATCGCTCGAGCCGACCGCCGCGATATGGGCTCCGGTGTTCAGCGCATGCTGATAGAACGCGATCGCTGAGGCGGTGAAGGGGTTCTGCTGACCGGCGATCTCAGAGCCGGTGTTCTGCACCTCGATCGCGTCGACGTTGCCGTAGTTCGTGTCGGCGTCCGAGAACGTCCAGGCACAGCCGCGGCAGAGCGGGCCATAGACATCCTCGGGCAGGGTCGTCGGGTGGTTGATCTGCGACCAGCCACCGGAGCTCGAGGACTCGGCGAGGGCGGCCGCGGGCGGCACCGGGCCGCGCAGAGACGTCAGGGCCGGCCCCACACCGTCGTATCGGTAGATGGAGCCGGCGCGGTAGTCGACGAAGGCGTGCTCGGCCTGATTGTTGAAGTGACCGTTGTAGGTGGTCACCTCGACGCCGGGGATGACGAGCTTGCCGGGGTGGGCACCCTGGACCTTGCCGACCTCACCCTGCAGGCCGATGTCGTTGTTGTGGTCGATCAGGGTGACGAAGTCGAGGCCGGCGCCCCCGGACGAGATCGGGCTGAACGCGTAGTTCAGGGAATCGGCGACAGGGGTGTTGCCGGGCTCCTGCTCCCCGTGGACGTGGAGATCGCCCGTGTACCAGCCGGGTGCCGAGTTCTGGGACGCACCCGAGTAATGCGCCTTCACGTACGGATCGTTGGCCCAAACCCCGGCGTCGCTGCTCGTCTCGACGATCACGTGGACGTAGACCCCGTCGGGGTCGGCGGCCTCCAGGGCGGCCATTCCCAGTTCGACGTTCCAGGTTCCGGCCGGGATGGGGCCCGGCTGGTATGCACGGGTCGTGTAGCCGGCCACGTAGGCCTTGCGGTTGACGTTGTACGTCGCGGGAGGGCTGAAGCCGTTCTCGGAGATCGCGATGTCCTTGACGGCGCTGCCACTCCAGCCGCGGCGTTGCGCCGTGCCGGGGAACAAGCCCCCGCCGGGCTCATACACGCCGATGTCGACGGTGTTGTTGTTCGGTGCAGGCGGACCGCCCTCATAGCAGTAGCGGACTCGGATCGCCTTGGTGTTCGCCGGGACGGTCACCGGCAGTTCTACAAACGAGCCCTTCAGCGTCGGTGAGAAGTTGTCGGCGAAGTCGGCCACCGGCGCGAACCCGGGGCCCGTCGATCCCGGCACGGAGCAGGTGGCGGCCTGGGCTCCACTCGGCAGCGCGAACGCAGCCAGCGTGGCGGCACAGATCCCGAGAAGCGACAGTCGTTTGGTCCTCAAGGTTCTCCCTCGTCCCTCGTGTTCAAGGCGCCAATACGCCGATCGAGGCAAAGCTAGCGCCTTGCCGGGCCGCTCGCGCCATCAACTGGCCGCAGGGCCAGTCCCGATTCCCCCATACTGCGGACCCATGACTGACACGCCGAAGCTTCTGCAGACCCTCCTCTCGACCGCCGGGCCCTCCGGGTACGAGGCGCCCCCGGCCGCCATCTGGCGGGAGGCGGCGTCCTTCGCCGACCTGAGTACCGACGGCCTCGGCTCCTCCGTGGCGACGATCGGCTCAGACGACGGTCCCCTCGTCAGCTTCGTCGGCCACATTGACGAGATCGGCCTGATCATCACCCACATCGACGAGAAGGGCTTCCTCTACTTCGCGCCGATCGGCGGCTGGGACCCCCAGATCCTGGTCGGCCAGCGGGTCGAGGTGCTGGGCAAGGAGGGCCCCGTGATGGGCGTCGCCGGCCGCAAGCCGATCCACCTCCTCGAGGCCGAGCAACGCAAGAAGGTTGTCGAGTTGAAGCAGATGCACATCGACATCGGCGCGTCCGACCGCGACGAGGCCGCCGAGCACGTGCGCGTCGGCGACCCCGTCGTCATCGCGACCGCGCCCCAGCCGGTTCTCGGGGGGCGGCTGGTGTCACGTTCGATGGACAACCGCCTCGGCGCATACGTCGCGCTGGAGACCGTCCGCCACATCCACGAGAACGGCAGGCGCACCGCCCCGACCGCCGCCGTCGCCGCGGTCCAGGAGGAGATCGGTCTGTTCGGCGCCCGCACCTCCGCCTTCACGGTCCGCCCCGACATCGCGATCGCGATCGACGTCACCCATGCGACCGACGCTCCCGGCATCGACGAGAAGGAGGTCGGCATCCACCCCTTCGGCTCCGGCCCCGTCATCGGCCGAGGATCGACGCTATCGCCGAAGGTCTTCGAATTGCTCGCCGAAGCGGCCGAGGCAAACGACATGGATTACTCGATCTCCGCCTCCGGGCAGGCGACCCACACCGACGCCGACGCGATCCAGATCTCCCGCAACGGTGTGCCGACCGGCCTCGTATCGATCCCCCTGCGCTACATGCACTCCCCGGTGGAGATGGTCGATCTCGCCGACGTCGAGGCGACGATCGCACTGCTCGTGGCCTTCGCCGAGGCGCTTCCAGCGGACGTCGACGTCTCTCGCTGAGGCGCCGAGGCCCGGCGGCCTCCGCGGCCCGGCTACTGACCCGCTCGGCCCGCTAGACGATCGTCAGGGTCTTGTCGAGGCCCGAGAGGTTCTTGTGGCCGTCGTGCTCGACCACGACCAGGTCCTCGATCCGAACTCCGAGCTCGCCCGGGATGTAGATCCCGGGCTCAATCGTCACCACCTCTCCCGACTCGATCGTGTCCGTCGAGCGGGAGGAGACGCGGGGGCCCTCGTGGACCTCGAGACCGACTCCGTGGCCGAGCCCGTGGCCGAAGCGATCGCCATAGCCCGCCTCCTCGATGACGTCGCGCGCCACAGCGTCGAGCGCCTTGCCGTCCACCCCGGACCTGACCGCCTCGAGAGCGGCGGTCTGAGCGCGGAGGACGATCTCGTAGACGGCACGCGCATCCTCCGATGGATCACCCGCGGCGAAGGTGCGGGTGCAGTCAGAGCAATACCCGTCGAGCTGCGCGCCCATGTCGAAGACGACCAGGTCACCCTCGGCGATCTCGCGCTCGCCCGGCTCCGCGTGCGGCAGAGCGCCGTTGGGGCCGCCGGCGACGATCGACGGAAACGAGGGCTCGGCGTCGTGCTCGCGCATGAACTGCTCGGCGGTGAAGGCGACGGAGCGCTCTGTGCGACCCGCGAGGCCGGGCTCGATTGCGACCCGGTAGGCCTCGTCCGCCAGCTCGGCGGCGGCGGCGATGGCCGCGAGCTCCCCCGCGTCCTTGACCCGGCGAAGCCCCTCGACCAGCCCGCTGCACCCGCACAGCTCGACGCCCGGCCCCACCGCCTCCCCAAGACGGCCGTGCGTCCGGACCGAGACATGATCGTCTTCGAAGCCGACCCTCGCCGTGTCGCTGACGTGCTCGGCGATGCCCTTCAGCCAGTCGCCCTCGACCGTGATGACCTCCCACCCGTCGACTTCGGCCTCGGCGCGCTCGGTGTAGCGGAAGTCGGTCAGGAAGACTTGGGTGTCCGGACCGCAGATGCAGGCGCCGTTGGTGCCGCCGAAACCAGTGAGATAGCGCACGTTGGACAGTTGCGTGACCAGCAGGACATCGACGTCGCGCCCTTCGAGGAGATGTGCGAGCCGCTCGCCTCGCCCCCGCATCAGGCGCCACTCGGCGGTGCGGCCGGAGCCTCCACGCCGAGCTCCGATCGCAGGGCGGTGAGCGCGTCGCGGTAGCCATCCGGTCCCTTGCCGGAAACCTTCGCGATGACGCTCCCCTCGAACACGGAGACCTTCCGCCAGTCGTCTCGGTTCTCGACGTCGGAGAGATGGACCTCGACGGCGGGGATCCCCGTCAGCGAGTACGCATCGGCGATCGCCCACGAGTAATGAGTCCAGGCGCCGGCGTTCAGAATCGCCGCGTCGGCGACCTCGGGAAGGCGGTGAAGCTCCTCGACGAAGGCCGATTCCGAGTTCGTCTGGAAGAAGCTCGGCTCGAGATCGAGGTCCTGGGCCCAGCGCTTGATCTTGTACTCGAGCTCGGACAGGGACAGGCCGCCGTAGATTGCCGCGTCGCGGCGCTCGAGGACGTCGAAGTTGACGCCGTGCAGGACCTTCACTCGGTTCCTCGATGTCGTCATTCGGTGATCTCCTTCACGGCTTCACGGACCCTACCCGGGTCGACCTGCTGCCCAATCAGGGGCTTGCCGGGCTCGGACAGCAGCACGAACGGAACGCCGCCTCCGAGGCGCTTCTTGTCGCGCCCGAGCGCCTCGAGGACGGCTTCGACGTCCACGGTCGGGTCGAGTGTCGTCGGCAGGTCATGGCGCGCCAGCCATGCCTTGACCTCGTCGCGCAGCTCCGGGGCGCCCGACAGCCGCAGAGTGGCCAGAAGCCCGAGGCCGATCGCCTCGCCGTGCCGGTAGGTCCCGTAGCCGGTCGCGGTCTCGATCGCGTGCCCGACGGTATGGCCGAGGTTGAGGATCTGGCGCTGCCCGGAGTCCCGCTCGTCGGCGGCGACGACCTCGCACTTGAAGCGCGCGCAGGCTGGGGCGACCCACGATTCGGCAATGAGACCGGTGCCACCCGCCCGCGAGTCCGGCTCGTCGGTGCCGACCCGCCTCACCCCCGACCACATCGCGCCGCCGGCGAGGAGCGCCGTCTTCAGCACCTCGACGAACCCGGCGGCGAGCTCGGGCGCGGGCAACGAGCGGATGAGTTCCCAGTCGGCGAACACGGCCGCGGGCTGGTGGTAGGCGCCGACGTAGTTCTTGGCCTCCGGCAGGTCCACCCCGGTCTTGCCGCCGTAGGCGGAGTCGACCTGAGAGACGACGGTCGTCGGCACCTGAACGACCGGAACCCCGCGCTGGTAGGTGTGGGCGCAAAAGCCCGCGAGGTCGCCGACGACTCCGCCGCCGAGGGCGACGACGTGGTCGGCGCGGGTCATCCCCGCCTCGACGAGCTCGCGCAGGACACGTTCCGCGGCCGCCATAGTCTTCGCCTCCTCGCCTGGCTCGATCGCGACCCGGGCCTCGAGCGGCTCGATGCGATCGGCGTAGAGCGCTCCCACCGTTTCGTCGGTGACGCCGAACCTGCGGCCATCGAGCGGCCACCAGGCGCCCGGCCCGAGAATGCGCTCGCCGCAGAAGACCGGGTACTCGCCTCCGGGGCCCGTGGCCCAGATCATCGTCGCGCCGGGAGCCATCTCAGCGAGGACGCGAATCGCGGGGAGGGCACGGGCGGCCACTCCACGGTCCGCCGGCATGATCACGGCGTTCGCGAGCGCTTCGTAGAGGCCCTGGCGATCGGCGAACAGATCCTTGACCCCGTCGAGCGACCTGGCGAGCGGGCGGCCCGAGCCCCTGATCCGCCTCCAGGCGGTCTCCGGCGTCACCTGAAGCCAGACCACCACGTGGCGGCCCAGGGCCTCGGCGACCCGCGGCGAGAGGACACTCCCCCCGCCGAGCGCGATCGCCCCGCCCTCCGCCTTCTCGAGCAGCTCGCCGACGACGGCGGCCTCGCGCGCGCGGAAGCCCTCCTCACCGAGGCGCTCGAACGCCTCCGCGATCGGCATGCCCAGGTCGGCGGCCATAAGGTCGTCGATTTCGGTGGTCTCGATGCCGGCGTCGAGGCATGCCGCCAAGGCCGTGGACTTGCCGGCGCCCATGAAGCCGATGAAGACGATCGCGGGGTCGTCCGCCCGCGGGGGCAGGATCTTGGCCGGGCTCCAGGTGCCCTCAGCGCCGGAAGTCAATGCGCTTCTCGTAGTGCTCGATAGCCGCATGCACGTCGCTCATCGAGTCGCCGCCGAACTTCTCCCGGTAGGCCCGGGCGAGCGTCAGGCAGACCATCGCCTCGCCGACGACGGCAGCCGCTGGGACAACGGTCGAATCCGTGCGCTCCTTGTGAGCCTGCTTGGGCTCCCTGGTCTCGGTGTCGACGGAGCGCAGCGGCTTGGTCATGGTCGAGATCGGCTTCACGGCGGCCTGCACGAGCAGCGGCTCGCCGTTCGTCATGCCGCCCTCGAGGCCGCCGGCATGGTTCGTCTCGCGGAAGTACCCGCGCTCCGCGGAAAAGAAGATCTCGTCGTGGGCCGCGGAACCGGGCCGGCCGGCGACGTCCCACGCTTCGCCGACGGACACGCCCTTGATCGATTGGATCGATGCGACCGCACCGGCGAGGCGACCGTCGAGGCGGTCCTCCCAGGAGACGTGCGAGCCGACACCCGGGATCAGGCCGAAGGCACGCACCTCGAATATTCCGCCGAGGGACTCGTTCGCCTTGCGCAGGCGGTCGATCTCGGCCACCATCGCGGCGCTCGCATCGGGGTCGAGACAGCGGACGGGGTCGTCATCGACCGTGTCGAAATCCTCCGGCCCGAGGTCCTTCGGCGCATCGGGCGCGCGAACCGAGGCCATCTGGAGGACGTGGCTGCGGACCTCGACGCCGACGGCGCGCAGAAAGGAGCGCGCGAGAGTCCCCGCCGCGACCCGGGCGGCCGTCTCCCTTGCGCTGGCGCGCTCGAGGACGTTTCGTCCGTCGCGAAAGTCGTACTTCTGCATGCCGACGAGATCGGCGTGACCGGGCCGGGGAAGGTGGATCTCATCGGGCTCGAAGCCCTCGACCGGCCACGGGTTCATCCGCTCGTCCCAGTTCGCGTAGTCCCGGTTGGCGACGAGCACCGCGACCGGCCCTCCCATCGTCCGCCCGTGGCGGACGCCGGAGCGGATCTCCACCGCATCGGTCTCGATCTTCATCCGCCCGCCGCGCCCGTGGCCGAGCTGGCGGCGGGCCATGTCGCGATCGAGCTCCTCGCGGTCCAGCTCGAGGCCGGCGGGCAGGCCCTCGACCACGGCGACGAGCCCGGGGCCGTGCGATTCTCCTGCCGTAACGAAGCGGAAGCTCATTGGCCTAGGTCACTGATTCCCAATTCGGCGTACTTCCGGGGTTCGCCCGGCCAGGCAGGTCAAGGAGCCGGCCACAGTCACGGCCGGTGGGAATGGACAAGGCCGGCGACGCTGAGATGCGCGGTGCCGGGCGGATCATCCGGGAGTGCGGGGGTTGGGAATCATTGATCTAGGCTATCGGCGCAGCCGGTGCACTCCACTGCCCCTCACCCCGCCTGATGGCTGCCCGCCGACTTGTGATCGTGATGATCGTGTTGCTTGCCGTTTCGACGCTCGCAGCAGCCTTCATCCCCGCTCCGAAAAAGGACAAGGGGGCGGGCACGACGACGACCCAGCAGAACCCGCAGCGCCACCCGGCCTCCGGTTCGGAGGAGAACCCCGAGCCTCCGGCTGCTCCCGGGCTGGTGAACGCTCGGGTGCACATCTCGAACGAACCGCCGAAGGAGATCCTGGTTCCGCCCGGGGACCAACTCGTGTTGGAGGTTTCGGGAAGCTTTGGAGACGACGTCGAGGTCCCGGAGCTTGGCATTGTCGAGACGATGAGCCCGTTCGCGCCGGCGGTCTTCGACCTCGTCGCCACCGACGAGGGCACGTTCGGCGTACGGACCGTGGAGACGAACCTGCTCGTCGCGAGGATCGTCGTCCAGGCCCTGCCCAAGCCGGCCGTGAACGTGCCGGTGAAGGGCTCGTCAACCGTCGCGAGCGCCGGCTCGCATGGCGTCAAGCGGGGCGTCGCAGCCGGTCCATAGCTCCAGTGACGCCGCACCCTGACGGACCAGGATCTCGAGGCCGTCGACCGTGTCAGCGCCCCCGGTTGAGGCAAGCTCGAGCAGCGACGTCGGGTCGGCGCCGTAGACCATGTCGACGACGACCTGCCCCGGCCGAAACGAGTCCTCCCGAAGGGGAAGGGCTTCGAGCGGGTCCTCACCGCCGAGGCCGACGGCGCTGGCATTGACCACGAGGTCGTAGGCGGCGGCGTCAGGATCGGGATCAGGCGCGCCGCCGATGTCCGCGCAGAGCGCCTCCGCACGCTCGGGGGTGCGGTTCCAGACTCCCACCTCGGCCCCCGTCCCGACCAGTGCCCACACCACGGCTCGCGCCGCTCCACCGGCACCCAGGACGAGAGCCCGGCCCCGCGGCGGCTCGGGCAGGGCCGCGAGGAGGCCCGGTGCATCCGTGTTCTCGGCCTGGATCGCCCCATCCGCGAACGTCAGCGTGTTCGCGGCGCCGATGGCCCGCGCCGTGTCCGATGCCTCGTCGGACACCGCCAGGGCGGCGGCCTTGTGTGGAACCGTGACGTTCGCGCCGGCAAAGCCCCGTTCGGCCATGCCGCGGACCAGCTCCTCGAACACCTCGGCATCCACCTCGATGGCCTCGTAGCTCCAGCCGGGGACGAGCCCCAGTTCGGCCAGCGCGGCGTTCTGCATCGCCGGGGAGCGCGAGTGTGCGACGGGCTGCCCCAGCACGGCCAGGCGGTGCTTCACCACCGGTCCCCGTGGGTTCTGTGCAGACCTACTTGGACGGGCACTTGGTTGGCGAGTTGCCGCCGTTCGCGTCGCGCGCCGCGTTGTATCGGGCGACGTCTTTCTGGAACTGGGCGTCGGTCGAGGAGAAGGCGAGCCTGTTGCAGCTCCCGGCGTCGGTCACGTAGTAGAGGTATTTGCTCCGGGTGGGGTTCGCGGCGGCCTTGATGGCGGCGAGGCCGGGGCTCGAGATCGGGCCCGGAGGCAGGCCGGCGTTGATGCGCGTGTTGTAGGGAGAGTCGGTCTCCAGCTCGGATTGGAGCAGCGGGCCCGTGTAGTTGTTGACCGCGAAGCGGATGGTGGCATCGATGCCGAGTGGGATCCCCTTCTTGAGCCGGTTGTAGACGACCGACGCAACGTTGCGGTAATCGGTCGGCGAGGCCTCGTCCTCGATCATCGAGGCGATCGTGAGAATGTCATAGACCGTCAGGTTCTTCTTCTTCGCGTAGCGCAGGTTCACGCCGCCGATCTTCTGCTCGAACGCATCGAGCTGGCGCTGGACGAGCTGCTTTGCGGTCCCCTTCGCGGGCAGCTCGTAGGTTGCCGGAAACAGGAACCCCTCGAGGGTCTTCGCCCGGCCCTGGGCGCCGAAGCGATTCGGGTCGAACCCCGCGGTCTTCTTCGTCTCGGCGAGGTAGTTGCCCGTGATGCCGGCGTCCTTCAGCAGCATCGCGGTCTGGCGCCGGCTCAGGCCCTCGGGAATGGTCACGTTGATCGCCTTGGTTGTCGGCGGGGTGGTGAGTGCGTCGATCGCGGCGCCGTAGCTCATGTCCTTCCTGAGCACGTACTTGCCCGGAAACAGGTCGGAGCGTTTGCCCGCGAGCGAGATCCGGACCTGGAAGAGCTTCGAGCTCGAGATGACGCCGGCCTTGTCGAGCAGGTCCCCCACGTCTGAGACGCTTGCGCCCTTGGGCACCGTGACCGGAACGCGGCCCGAGCCGTCGCCGTGGAACGGCTGGAAAAGCAGGTTCAGGAAGACCAGCACCGCGAGAGCACCGAGGAACGTTCCGATCGCGAGCGGTTTGCGCAACCTCCCCCCGCGCGTGCCGGGGCGGCGGCGCACCTTTTCACGCTCGGGCTGGGGGTCTCCCCAGAAGTTCTCCTCGTAGGGCAGCTTGTCGTCGGCCGGCCGTGACGACAGAGGGAGCTCGGCCTCCTCTTTCGGGAGAGGTGAGCGGGCGGCGGGGCGGCGAGGGGGCAACGACGTCTGTTCCTCGGCCGTGGGCGGATCGATCGAGACCCCAGGTGGCTCGATCGGGACCTCGGGCGGGATGACGCTCGTCGAGCCGGTGTCGCCGGTTGGCTGCGCGGCGACGGGCGGCTCGGCGGTCGGGCCCTGGGGCGCAGCCGGCGCCACTGGGGACTCATCGGCGGCCGGGCCCTCCTGCAGCTTCGCCGCCTGCTCGGCCCGAGCCTGCTTCTCGGCCTGCTTCGCCGCCTGCGCGCGGGACTTCTCGGCCTGCCGCTCGGCCTTCTCGGCCTTCCTGCCCTGCTTGGCACGGCGCTTCTCCTCGCGCTCCTTGCGGCGGCGCTGGCGCTCGACCGCCTCCGTGTCAGAGCGGTCGATCCAGGGATCGTCGGGAAGCCAGTCGTCGTCGGAGGTCATCGCCTTGTCTTCC
Organism: Solirubrobacterales bacterium; assembly: GCA_038258095.1. Classification (GTDB taxonomy): domain Bacteria; phylum Actinomycetota; class Thermoleophilia; order Solirubrobacterales; family 70-9; genus JBBSQE01. Next base: position 13,318 of record JBBSQE010000050.1, read on the forward strand.
TTCCCGCCTGTGCCGCGAGGTAACCCTCGAGCAGATGCGCGGCGGCGATCGAATCTTCGTCACCACGTGCGCCGGCTCGCCTCGTCGCCTGCGCCATCCGGGTTGTCAGGCGCTCATCGTATGTGTCGACGTCGATGTCGAGCAGTGCCGCGAGCTCCTGGCAGAACTCTCGCGTCATCTCGGCCTGCTCGCCCTCGGTCCCGTCGAGGGAGACGGGGAGTCCGACGACCACCCGCTCGACTTCGTGTTCGCCGACCAGCGCCGCAACCGCTGTTGCTTCGGGCGGGGAGATCACGTCGATCGGGCGTACGAGCGTGCCCGACGGGTCGCAGAGCGCCGCGCCGATCCGCGCCGACCCGTAGTCGAGAGCGAGGACCCGCATCTGCTCAGCTCTCGCCCAACCCGCTTACGACAGCAGCGAGCGCGGCCTCGAGCGCCTCGCCGAGCTTCTCGGGGTTGCGGCCTCCGGCCTGCGCCATGTCATCACGCCCTCCACCGCCCCCTCCTACGATGGGAGCGGCCTCGCGGATTACATCGGCCGCCGACAGTCCTCTCTCGACGGCGCCCTTGCTCACCAGAGCCACGAGCGCGACCTTGCCGCCCTCGGCTCCTCCGAGGACGACCGCCGAGTCTCCGAGCGGAGACGAGATCCGGTTGGCGAGGTCCACCAGCGCGCGCTGATCTGCGAGCGGAGCCTCCCCCACGACGACGGACACCCCACCGAGGTCGTCGGCACTCTCACCCAACTCTTTGGCGAGATCCGAGAGCTGCGCGCTCTGCTCCTTCTTGGCGCCCTTGGTGGCGGCCGCGATCTGCTCCGCGGCGCGGCGCGCTCCGGCGAGCGGGTCCTGCGGCGTGCCGAGCAGCTCGCCGGCCTCGCGGAGCTGCTCGGAGCGCTCCCGGAACCAGTCGATCGCCGCGGGGCCGGTGACTGCCTCGATGCGGCGCACGTTCGCCGCGCTCGAGCCCTCGGATACGATCTTGAAGATGCCGACCTCGGCCGTATTGGCGACGTGGGTGCCGCCGCAGAGCTCACGGGAGACATCCTCGACCTCGACCACCCTGACCCAGTCGCCGTACTTCTCGCCGAACAGAGCCATCGCGCCGAGGGCCTCTGCCTCGGGGCGCTCCATCTCGATCCAGCGGACCGGGCTCGACGCCTTGACCCATTCGTTGACCCGGTCCTCGACGGCGGCGAGATCTTCGGCGGAGAGGCCCTGGCCATGGGTGAAGTCGAAGCGCAGCTTGTCGGGACGGACGGCCGAGCCCGCCTGGCGCACGTGGATGCCGAGATGCTCGCGCAGCGCCGCATGGAGGAGGTGGGTCGCGGTGTGGTTTCGCATCGTGGCGTGACGGGTCGCGCGGTCGACGAGGGCCTCAACCGTGACGCCGTGGTCGATCGCCCCGCCCCCGGGTTCAATCTCGATCGCCTGATCTTCGCCGACCCGGTAGACGTCGATGACCTTCGCCTCCTCCCCGGCCCAGCGCAAGACCCCGGAGTCGGCCACCTGGCCCCCGCCCTCGGCGTAGAAGGGACTCTCCTCGAGCTTGACCAGCGGCAGTCCATCCTCAGCAGTTGCGAGGGCCGCCAGCCCCGTCGTGACTCGCAGCGTCTCGTAGCCGACGAAGCGTGTTGGCTCGGCCGAGGCGACGAATGACTGCACGCGCCTGTGCGTGTCCTCGGAGCCGTTGGCGGTCGCGGTCCCCATCCGGGCCCGCGTGCGCTGCTCCTCCATGAGCTCCCGGAAGCCGTCGTCATCGACCGCGAGGCCCTGCTCGGCGAGGAGCTCGCGCGTCAGGTCGTAGGGGAAGCCGAAGGTGTCGTGGAGCTTGAAGACCTCGGAGGCGTCGATCCACGAAGTCTCCGATTCGCGCGCTTCGATGACGAGCTGCCCGAGCAGCTCCTGCCCGCGCTCGAGCGTGTGGCCGAAGCCCTCCTCCTCGGCGGCGACCCAGCGGGCGATCGTCTCCCGCTCGGCGGCCAGCTCGGGGTAGGTGTCGGCGAGTATCTCGACGGTCCGCTCGGTGAATCGGGAGAGCCAGGGCGCCTCGAGACCGAGGGTGTTGCCCTGCTGAATCGCGCGGCGCATGATCCGGCGGAGGATGTAGCCGCGGTCCTCGTTCGAGGGAACGACTCCGTCAGCGATCAGGAATGTGGCGCCGCGACAATGGTCGGCGACTATTCGCATCGCCCGCGTCGACGCGGGATCGGCGTCGTAGCCTCGCCCCGAGAGCTCCTCGGCGAGGTCGATCAGGGGGCGGATGGTGTCGGTCTCGAAGACCGACGGGACGTCTTGGAGGATCGCCGCCATCCGCTCGAGCCCCATGCCGGTGTCGATGCTCCGCATCGGGAGCGGCTCCAGCGAACGGCCGTCCGACTGGAGGTCGTAGATGATGAAGACGTGGTTCCAGAACTCGAGGAACCGGTCGGATTCGTCGCCGGGCCGGTCGTCGGCGGAGCCGAACGCCTCTCCACGGTCGAGATAGAGCTCCGAGCACGGGCCGCACGGCCCGGTCGGGCCGCCCTGCCAGAAGTTCTCCGACCGCGGCAGCTGCACGATCCGCTCCTCCGGCACGCCGACGCTCCGCCAGATCGCGATGGCCTCCTCGTCAGGGCCCAGGCCCAACTCCCCATCCCCGCCGAAGACCGTGACCCAGATGTCCTCGGGCGTGAAGCCAAACCCCTCGGTCGAGAGCTCCCACCCCATCGGGATCGACTCCTCCGTGAAGTAGTCGCCGAAGCTCCAGTTGCCGAGCATCTCGAAGAACGTGAGGTGCCGGGCGGTGTTGCCGACCTCCTCGATGTCCGTCGTGCGGAAGCACTTCTGGACGTCGGCGAGCCGCGGCGCCGGTGGCTTCTCGCGGC
>JBBSQE010000051.1:0-15959 GCA_038258095.1 Solirubrobacterales bacterium
AGACGTTCACGCTCGAGGACTTCCTCAAGCAGATGCGCCAGGTCCGCAAGATGGGGCCCCTCAGCGGGCTGATCGGGATGATGCCGGGCATGGGGGCGATGAAGGGCCTGAAGGGCGCCGATGTCGACGACGGAGAGCTCGACCGCGTCGAGGCGATCATCCTTTCCATGACTCCGCAGGAGCGCCGGCGCCCGGAGCTGATCAAGGGCTCGCGCCGTCGGCGGATCGCCGACGGGTCGGGCACGAAGGTCCAGAACGTGAACCAGCTCGTCAAGCAGTTCGACTCGATGCGCAAGCTGATGAAGCAGGTCGCCTCGGGCAAGATGCCGGACGCCCAGGATCTGGCGCGACAGATGGGCGGGGGCGGCGCGCAGCGGCCCAAGATCCGTCGCCGGTAGCGACGGGTTTCGACCGCGAGGAATCAGATATGGACGCGCTCGAAACCCGTCGCGAATAACTCCGGCAAATGCTCCGCTTCGCGTCCGCTTTGCCTGGGCGGCAAGCAGATCTGTACCCTGTCGCGATCTATGGCAGTGAGAATCAGACTCAGACGTGTGGGCTCGAAGAAGAACCCGGTGTGGCGCGTGGTCGTCGCCGACCAGCGATCGCCGCGTGATGGCCGCACGATCGAGACGATCGGTCGCTACAACCCGCAGACCGACCCCTCCACCATCGAGATCGACACCGAGCGCGCCCAGCATTGGCTGGACCACGGGGCTCGTCCCTCCGAGTCGGTCGCCACGCTCCTGCGCACGCAGGACATCGCCGCAACGGGCAGCTAGGGCTCGCACCGATGACCGGCCTTCTCGAGTTCCTCACCAGGGCCCTGGTGGAGGACCCCGATGCCGTCGAGGTCGAGGAGCTCGAAGAGGACGGCGACCTCGTCTATGAGATCACCGTCGCCGAGGCCGACCTGGGCCGTGTCATCGGGAAGAACGGCCGCGTCGCCAACGCGATTCGAAGCGTTGCCAAGGCAGCCGCGGTGCGCCTCGACCGCCGCGTCATCGTCGACATCCTCGACTGACCGGGCCCGAGCCTCATGAGGCTCGACATCTTCACGCTGTTTCCCGAGGCCTTCGAGTGGTTCTCTTCTCAGCGCCCGGTCCGGAACGTTCTCGAAATGGGGTCCGAGCTACGAGCGCTCAGCTACCGCGACACAACGCCCCTACGCGCGGGCCAGGTCGATGATTCGCCGTACGGGGGCGGGGCGGGGATGGTGCTGCGGGTCGATGTTGTGGACGCCGCCCTGGCGGCCGCCTATCCAGACGGCGACCGGCCGCGAACGGCCCTGCTCGCTCCGGCGGGCCGCCTGCTCGACGACGAATTGGCGTCCGAGCTAGCGAGCGAGCCGCGCCTGGCTCTCCTCTGCGGGCGCTACGAGGGCTTCGATCAGCGGGTCCACGATCATCTCGCCGATGAGGAGATCTCGATCGGGCGCTACGTCCTGGCCGGCGGCGAGCTGGCGGCAATGGTCGTCGCCGATGCGGTGATCCGCAAGCTGCCGGGTGCGCTCGGGGACGCGGAGTCGGCGATCGAGGAGTCCTTCTCTCCCGCTCTCGAGGGCGCTCCCGAGTACCCGCACTACACCCGTCCCGCGAGCTACCGCGGCTGGGGCATACCGGAGATCCTGACGTCGGGCGACCACGCGAAGGTTCGCGATTGGCGCCTGACCCAGAGCCGCAAGCGCCGTGACGAAGGCATGTAGGTGCCCAGGAGGTCTGCGCCCGCTACCATTCCGCGACCCGCGCGGGTGGCGAGAACTGCGCGGTTTTTTCAGGCATGAGCACGATCATCGATGACATAGAGCGCAGCCAGCGGCGGTCCGGCATCCCGAACTTCGGACCCGGCGATCGTGTGCGCGTTCATTTCCAGGTGATCGAGGGCACCCGCCGCCGAACCCAGGTCTTCGAGGGCATCGTCATCAAGCGCCAGGGCTCGGGCATCCGCGAGACCTTCACCGTGCGCAAGCAGTCCTTCGGCGTCGGCGTAGAGCGAACGTTTCCCGTCCACTCCCCCAAGATCGAGACCCTCGAGGTCGCGTCGAGGGGCGCCGTCCGTAGGGCGAAGCTCTACTACCTCCGGGGCCGCGTCGGCAAGGCTGCCCGGGTCGCGGAGCGTCGCTGGGGGATCGACGAAAAGCTCGTGATCGAGCCGGCGGCATCCGACGGCGCGGCGACCGATGCCGAGGGCGTCAGCCAGGACGACGTCGTGCCGGTCGCAGAGGAAACCGACAACGCAACTTCTGAGTCAACCGAAGAGTCAACCGACGACGCAACCGAGGAGGGCGGGGCGCCGGAGGCCGAGGAGACCGCAGAAGGTTTTCCCGAGGCCGAGGCACCGGAGGAAGCCGGCGATGCCGGTGAGGACTCCGGCGAGGATCCGGCCTGAATCCCTCGATCCCCAAGCCCGAGACGAAGAGCGGCGGGCTCGTAGAGTTGGTCGTGATCGTCGCCCTCGCGCTGGGTCTCGCACTCGGGATCCAGGCCTTCATCATCAAGCCATACCAGATCCCCTCGGGGTCGATGGAGCCGACGCTCGACATCGGGCAGCGGGTGCTCGTCAACCGGTTCATCTACCACTTCACCGACCCCTCGATCGGCGACATCATCGTCTTCCATCCGCCCAAGGGAGCCGACATCGACCGCTGCGGCATCCGGCGCAAGCCTCAGACGGCGTGCTCGGAGCCCACCGATGGCGAGTCCAATCAGAACTTCATCAAGCGGATCGTCGCCGGGCCCGGCGATACCTTCAGCGTGCGCGACGGCCACCCGGTCATCAACGGCGAGCTGATCACGGACGAGAGCTTCATCAATCCCTGCGGCGGCGGCTACGACTGCAATTTGCCGAAAACGATCACGATTCCACCCGATCACTACTTCATGATGGGTGACAACCGTGGGAACAGTGACGACAGCCGGATCTGGGGCCCCATCCCCCGCAGCTCCATCATCGGCAAGGCCTTCGCCACCTACTGGCCTCCCAAGCGCATCGGACTCCTCTAGCCCGAGGCCGAAGCCCGGCATCCAGCACCGCCGCCGCCTCGCGCGCACCCGCCGCCTCTTCGCCTTCGACCGCGCCCTCGGCTCCCGCTTCGTGGCCGGTGCCGATGAGGCGGGGAGGGGCTGTCTCGCCGGCCCCCTGGTCGCCGCCGGCGTCCTCATCGACCACGAGCGGATCTCGCTCGCCGACCGGCGCGCCCTCGCCGGCCTCCACGACTCCAAGCAGATGACGGCCGAGCTCCGCGAAGAGCTCTTTCCATGCGTCATTCGCGCGGCGGCCCGAGTGTCCGTCGTGGTGCGCTGCGCCCGCGGCATCGACGCCCGCGGCCTGCACGTCACCAACATCGAGGCGCTCAGCAGCGCGCTGGAGGGCCTCGACCCGCCCGAGGGCACGATCTGCCTCTCCGACGGCTTCCGGTTGCCCCCGTGCCCGCTCGAGCACCGGCCGGTCATCAGGGGGGACGCCACCAGCGCGGCTATCGCAGCCGCCTCGGTCATCGCCAAGGTCACCCGCGACCGCTACATGCACAGCGCCCATGAACGGCATCCGGGATGGGATTTCAACGTCAACGTCGGGTACTCGACGCCCGAGCACCGCGATGCCATCGAGCAGATCGGCATCTCTCCGCTGCACCGGCGTTCCTTCCAGTCGGTCGCCTACAGCCAGCTCGAGCTGGCCGGCTGAGGTCTCAGCACCGTCAGAACGCATTCGTCAGGTGCTCGTAGTCGACGAGGCGCCCGGCCCGGTCGTAGGTGACGCCGATCGCGTCGAAGCGCAGATGGCGGTGGGGCGGCAGGCGCCCCGCCTCCGAGAGCCAGGCGCCGGCCAGCCGTCGCAGGCGCCGCTGCTTGGCCGGGCCGACGGCAAGGATCGGGCGCTCGGGACCGTAGAATGCTCCCTCGACCGCAGCCTTGACCTCGACGAAGACCAGCGTGGAGCGGTTCAGCGCGACGATGTCGAGCTCGCCGTAACGCGTGCGGGCGTTGCGCGCGAGGAGGGTCCAGCCCACCGACTGGAGCCTGGCTGCGACCAGGTCCTCCGCGGCCTTTCCGGTGCGTTGTCGCTGATCGCTCATCGACCGAGGACGCTAGGGCCAGTCGTCATGTGTATGGCGCGCTGAACGTGACGATTCTCCCCGCCTGAGAGTCGTCGCGAAGGCTCCAGAAAGTCCTGACCTGAGCCGAGCACACGCATGCCCGAGCGACCTAGCTTCATCTGCGTGCTGGCAACCGCCCAGACATTCACGCTCGACGGAATATCGGCCCGCCCGGTGCGGGTCGAGGTCGATGTGCACCGGGGGCTGCCTGCCTTCTCCCTCGTCGGTCTACCCGATACCGCGGTGCGTGAGGCGCGGGAGCGGGTTCGGGCGGCGATCGGCAACTGCGGCTACGACTTCCCGCTGCGGCGGATCACCGCAAACCTCGCGCCGGCGAGCCTGCGCAAAGCCGGTCCGGGGCTCGACCTCGCGATCGCCGCCGCGCTCCTGGCCGCATCCGGGCAGGTGGCGGCTGGGGAGTTGAACGGAATTGCGCTCGCGGGGGAGCTTGCGCTCGACGGGACGGTCAGGCCGATTCCCGGCGTTCTGGCGATGGCTGAGGCGGCGAAGGATCGCGGCTGCCGTGGCATCGTGGTCCCTCGGGAGAACGGGCCCGAGGCCGCTCTGGCCGATGGCCTCGAGGTGTTCGCGGTCGGCAGTCTCAGCCAGCTCGTCGCCGTCCTCGAGGGTGCCGAGGCGTGCGATCGGCCCGAGGCGCTCCCGATCGTGCGATCGGCAAATGGCTCGACCCCGGATCTCGCCGACCTCCGGGGTCAGTCGATCCTCCGATCCTCACTGGAGCTGGCCGCAGCCGGTGGCCACAGCCTGATGATGATCGGCCCTCCCGGCTCGGGTAAGTCGCTGGCTGCACGGCGGATTCCGTCGATCATGCCGCCGCTCGGCTCCGACGAGGCCCTGGAGGCGGCACGCATCGCCAGCGCCTGCGGCAGGCTCGACGGGGCCGTGAGCGGCAGCCGCCCGTTCCGCGCACCCCATCACTCGATTTCGGCCGCTGGCCTGATCGGCGGCGGCAATCCTCCCGGGCCGGGCGAGGCGACCCTGGCTCACCGGGGGATCCTCTTTCTGGACGAGCTGCCCGAGTTCAGTCGGGACGTCCTCGAGGCGCTGCGGACGCCGCTCGAGACCGGGATCGTCTCGATCTCCCGCTCGGGCTCCTCGCGCAGCCTCCCCTGCCGCTTCATGCTGGTGGCTGCCGCGAACCCCTGTCCTTGCGGGCGAGGGAAGGCCGACCTCGAGTGCGAGTGCTCTCCGGTTGCGATCCGCCGCTACGAGGCTCGCCTCAGCGGAGCTCTGGCGGACCGGATCGACATCGTCGCAAAGGTGGAGCAGCCGACGGCGGGGGAGATGGGCGGAGGGCCGGGAGAGGATTCGGAGTCGGTCCGTCGGCGGGTCATCGAGGCTCGCGGCCGCCAGGAGAGGCGCCTGGGCCGGGGGCGCTGCAACGCGGACATGACCCATGACGAGCTGCGCGCCGAGCCGCTCGAACAATCTGCTCGGGAGGTGCTCGAGCGAAGCTATGAAACGCACCCACTCAGCGGGCGAGGGCACGATCGTGTGCTCCGCCTTGCCCGTACCGCGGCGGACCTCGCCGGAGCCGACCGAGTCGACGCGGCACACGTGGGCCTTGCTCTCCACGCGCGGCGCCGGGACGGAAAATGAACCCGATCGACTCTTGCCTCGAGTGCCTGCGCCGGCCCTGGCTGCTGCGCGCCCTGGCCCCCTACATCGAGAAGATCGCGACCGGGACGCCCAGTGGGCGCGCGTCGAGGCTGCTCGCCATGTCAGACGAGGCACTTGCGAAGCGGGTCGCTCCGAATGACGGTCAGCGCCTGCTCGCCGAGGTCCGAGAGCTGTCGGAGGACCGGCTGCGCTCCGAGCTGGAGGACGCGGGATGCCGGGCGGTCTGCCGGCATGCGGGGGCCTTTCCCGAGGGCATGGACGACGAGGAAGCACCCCGCGTGCTGGTCTTCTGCGGTGACACGGGCCTTCTGCTTGACCACTCGACCCAGCGCTCCGTGACGGTCGTGGGTGCCAGACGCGCGAGTGCCTACGGGCGTGAGGTCGCGCTGGCTTTGGGGACGGATCTCGCGAGCGCCGGGGTCGAGGTCATCAGCGGGCTGGCCTATGGCATCGATGGCGCGGTCCACCGTGGATCGCTTGGAATCGGCCGGAGCATCGCGGTGATGGGATGCGGGCCCGACGTCGCCTATCCCGCCGCGCATCGCGCCCTCCACCGGCGGCTCTGCGACGAGGGGCTGGTCGTGTCCGAGTTGCCGCCCGGGACGACTCCCTGGAAGTGGACCTTCCCGGCCCGCAACCGGATCATGGCCCGGCTCGCCGCGATGACGGTTCTCGTGGAAGCGGCCGAGCGGTCCGGGTCGCTGATCACCGCCGATTTCGCCCAGGATGCCGGCGCGATGGTCGGGGCCGTGCCGGGCCCGGTGAACTCCTCCGTTTCACAGGGAACGAACGGTCTCCTGATCGCGGGCGCCTGCTTCGTGCGCGGCGCCCAGGACGTCCTCGACGCGATGTTCGGGCCCGGGCAGCTGAGCGCCGAGCGCGCCGGGCCGGCGATCGAGCCCCAGCTCGCCGGATTTCTGGAGGCGCTCGAGCGCTGCGACGGCAGTGGTGAGCGGGCGGCGGGCGAGCTTGGCTGGAGCGGAGCGGAGGCCGTCAGCGCCCTGACCCGCTTGGAGCTCGCGGGCTATCTCGACGGCTCGACGCTCGGGACCTACACGCGGACGGCATTGAAGGCGCCGCCGGCACCGTAGCCTTGATCAGCCTGATGCCCGAAGCGCGCGACATACCTGCGGTTCTCTCGATCGCCGGATCGGATTCGGGCGGCGGTGCCGGTATCCAGGCAGACCTGAAGGCGTTCGCCCGCTGCGGGGTGCACGGTCTGACGGCGATCACCGCGATCACGGCGCAGAACACCGTTGGGGTCGCGGCGATCGAACCGCTGTCGCCGCGGATGATCATCGAGCAGGTGCGGGCGGTTGACGAGGACATCGGCGTCGATGGAGTGAAGATCGGCATGCTCGGGACGGTCGAGACGATCCATGTGGTCGTCGAAGCCCTCGAGCTGATCGCCGACGTGCCGGTGGTTCTCGATCCCGTCATGGTCGCCGAGAGTGGATCGATCCTGATCGACGAGGCGGCGCGTGAGGCACTCGCCACGCAGCTGCTTCCCCGGGTGACCGTGACGACTCCGAATCTCGCCGAGGCCAGGGCTCTCGCCGGTCTGTCCGGGATGAGCGGTGCGGATGAGGCATCGCAGGAAGAGCTTGCGAGGGCGGTCCTTTCTCTGGGGCCGGGGGCCGTCGTGGTCACGGGAGGCCACACCGAGCTGGGGGAGGATCTGCTGATGGAGCCGCCCGATGCGGTGACGATGGTCCCCTCGGTCGGAAGACATGCCGCCGGAGCCGCGCACGGCTCCGGCTGCACCCATTCGTCGGTTCTCGCCGCAAGGCTCGCGATCGGGGACGACCTGTTTCAGGCCGCGTGCCACGCCCATGCCCTGGCTTCGGCGGCCGTCCGCGATGGGCTGCGTGACCTCGGCGCCGGCGCCGGCCCGGTGGACGTACTGGGCATTCCCCACCTGCGCGAGTTCCGCGGGTGGGCATAATGTCCCTGTGAGACTCGTCCGGATGAAGCCCGGCCACGGTGACGTCCTCCTCGCGGAGGGCGATGTCGACATCGTCGCGGACGAGGAGCGGTTGGTCGCGGAGTTCCGCCGCCAGCTCGACGAGGGGATGTGGGCCGCCGTTCCGACCTCAGACGCCGCCGGGCGCCATGAAGCCGAGATGGTGCGAGACTTCTCTGACATTCCCCGGGGCGCCGAACGTGTGATCTTCTTCCCCCGGGCCGCCGGGGGCTGCTGCTGAGGCTGCATGTCACTGGGCTTCGCGGCTTTCTGTGGCGCGATCCTCGGCCTCCTTTCCCTGGCCTTCGGTGCCGAGCGTCGGGTGCGCTCGCGCCGCCGCGTCGCCGGGCTGAATCACCTCCATCCGCGCCAGCCGGAGTTCGACCCTTTGAGGGAGCAACGGGCCGAGGAGAAGGCCGCAGAGCTCCTACGCTCGGTCATCGGCGAGAAGAATTGGGGGATGTATTGCCAGCTCGGCTTCCTGCGAGTCCGCGGGGGGCAGTCGGATGGATACGCCTACCTCGTCTACCCCCACCGGCCGCTCGTTGCCTACGACGAATCGAGCGGCGAGCTCCTGAACGAGTACTGCGTCGGCTTCCCCGATGGCAGCGATCCGGAATTCGGCACGCGCCTTCCCGACTCAGACGACGTGCTCGCGAAATGGATGGCCCTGACCGGCGACGAGCGGAGTCTGATCGCCGACGCGAACATTCATCTACCCGGGCGCCAGGTGGACCCCGAGCAGGTCCGCAGGGACCTGCGGCGACTGCGCCACTGGGACGAGCGGTCAATAACCTGAGCGTATGAGCGAAAACGGCAGCATCGCCAACCCCGACGACCTCCCACGACCCCGCTCGGCGGCCGTCTTCGACGGCCCGGACCGGGCGGCGGCACGGGCCTACATGAAGGGGATCGGCTACGACGACGATGCCCTCAGCCGACCGACCGTCGGGATCGCCAACACCTGGACCGAGGCGATGCCCTGCAACTTCCACCTTCGCGGCCTCGCCGAGCACGTCAAGGCGGGCGTCCGCGCGGCGGGGGGAACGCCCTTCGAGTTCAACACCGTCGCGGTCTCCGACGGCATCACGATGGGCACCCAGGGCATGAAGTCCTCGCTCGTGAGCCGCGAGGTGATCGCCGACTCGATCGAGTTGATGGTCCGCGGCTACCAGTTCGACGCGGTGGTGGCACTCGCCGCCTGCGATAAGACGATCCCGGGCGCCGTGATGGGCCTCGCGCGGCTCGACATCCCCGGCCTCGTCCTCTACGGGGGCTCGATCGCCCCCGGCACCTACAACGGCGAGCAGGTCACGATCGTCGAGTTGTTCGAGGCGATGGGAGCGCACTCGGCCGGCAAGATCACCGACGAGGAGTTGAAGGAGCTCGAGGATGTCGCCAGCCCCGGCGCCGGCGCCTGCGGCGGCCAGTTCACCGCGAACACGATGGCCTGTGCCTTCGAGGCCCTCGGTATCTCCGCCGGGGGATCCGCGATGGTACCCGCCGAGGACCCGACCAAGGAGAAGGTCGCCGAGCAGATCGGCGAGCTGGTGATCAGCGTCCTGCGCGACGACCTCCGCCCGAGCAAGGTGATCACACGCGAGGCGCTCGAGAACGCGATCGCGATGGTCTGTGCCTCGGGAGGGTCGACGAACGGGGTGCTGCATCTGCTCGCGGTCGCGCGCGAGGCCGGCATCGAGCTCGAGATCGACGACTTCGAGCGCATCTCTCGCAAGACGCCGCTCTTCGCCGACCTGAAGCCCGGCGGGCGCTTCGTCGCCACTGACCTCTACGCGGCCGGCGGCGTGCCGCTCCTGCTCTCCCGCCTGAGCGAAACCGGGCACCTGCATCGTGACTGCATCACGGTCACCGGACAGACCATCGGGGAGGTGGCCGGCGCTGCCGAGGAGGCCGACGGGCAGGAGGTCGTGCTCCCGGCGGACAGGCCGCTGAAGGAGCAGGGCGGCCTGGCGATCCTGCGCGGCAACCTCGCACCCGAGGGCGCCGTCGTGAAGCTCGCGGGCACCGAGCGCCTGGGCCAGAGCGGCCCGGCCCGAGTCTTCGAGTCCGAGGAGGAGTGCTTCCGCGCCGTCAAGGATCAGAAGATCCAAAAGGGCGATGTCATCGTCATCCGCAACGAGGGTCCTGCCGGTGGGCCGGGCATGCGAGAGATGCTCCAGGTCACGGCGGCCCTGGTCGGCGAGGGAATGGGGGAGGACGTCGCGCTTCTCACCGACGGCCGCTTCTCCGGCGCGACCCGCGGCCTGATGGTCGGCCACGTCGCGCCCGAGGCGCTGCGTGGCGGTCCGATCGCGGCGATCCGCGAGGGCGACACGATCACCCTTGACGTCGAGGCACGGACCCTCGACATCGACCTCTCCGACGAGGAGATCGCGGAACGCGTCTCCGCCTACGTCCCGCCGCCGCCCCTCTTTGAGCGCGGAGTGATGGCGAAGTACGCGGCGACGGTCAGCTCGGCGTCGCTCGGCGCGATCACGGGCTGACCGCTGCCAAATAGGCCCACCAACCTGGTGGGTGATGTGACATAGGTCGCCGCCTAGCTCGCCAGGAACTCCTCAACCACGCGGTTGAAGCGCGCCGGGCGCTCGAGCATCGGGACGTGGCCGGTGCGCTCGAAGATCTCGAGCACCGAGCCGCGGATGCGGCGGTGGTAGGAGAGGGCCGACTGGACCGGGACGAGGCGGTCGTTGAAGCCCCAGACGATCAGGGTGGGGATCTCGATCTCCGAGAGGCGGTCGCGGCTGTCGTAGCCGACGAGGGTCCTCAGGGCATCGCCGAACCCCGGGCTTCGCATCGCCGGCTCGACCTGTTCCCAGAGCAGCTCCGGGCGCAGCCGGACGGGATACCTGATGACGCCGCGAAAGGCCAGGTAGCGGCTCCTGGGCCGGGTGATGCTCGTGCCGCTGAATCGTGCCAGCACGGGGCCGGCCATCTGGCTGAGCCGGCCCATGACCGCAGCCGGTTCCCGGCGCGCCTGCGCGTTGCTGATCCCCGCCGCTGACACGAGCACGAGGCGATCGAAGCGCTCGGGTTGGGCGATGGCCGCCTCGGTCGCGACGAACCCGCCCATCGAGTTGCCGACGAGCGCTGCCACGCTGTCGATGCCGAGCTTCTCGCAGAAGTCGTGGATCAGCCTGCCGTAGGCGGGCATGTCGATGTCCCAGGTCGGCATCGGGCTCTCGCCGAAGCCGGGCAGGTCGATGGCGATGACTCGGTGGTCCCGCGAGAGGTGGGGGATGTTCTCGAGCCAGTTCTGCCAGCAGCCCGACAGACCGTGGACGAACAGGACGACCGGCCCCTCGCCTCTGTCTATGTAGTTGACCTGTGCGCCGGGCACCTCGACCCGCCGCAGATGCGCCTGCCAGTCGATTCCCATCCATTCGGGCTCGGGGTCGGGATTTCCGTAATCGTCGGTCATGGCGGGTGAAGCAACATATCCGGCACGCCCGATCGACCCAACCCCTGCGAGAATCCCGGGGATGGCGGGAAGAACCTCATTGGCCGGACTCGCGGACCGCTCGACAGCCCTGATCCCGAGACCCGGGGGCGACGCCGAGGCCCGGGAGCGCCGCGACCTGCTCCCGGCGATCGAGCCCGAGCGCACGGTCGATGACTGGGGGCGCTCGGAGCGGATCGAGGGCGTCTTCGACGCCACGCTGGTCGAGTTCTTCTACCGCTACTGGTTTCGCGCCGAGGTGGAGGGGATCGAGAACGTCCCGTCGAGCGGGGGCGCGCTGCTCGTGTCGAACCACTCCGGCGCCCTGCCCCCGGACGCCGCGATGATCGGCAAGGCGATCCGCGAGGAGCAGCCTGCCTCGCGCCGCCTCAACATCACCGTCGAGCACTTCTTCAAGGGATATCCGATGTTCTCGATGCTGCTGCCCAAGATCGGCTGCGTCGCCGCTCACCCCGCGAACGTCCATCGCCTGCTGGCCGACGAGGAGCAGCTCGTCCTCGTCTTTCCCGAGGGACGCAAGGGCACCGAGAAGGTCTACAGCGAGCGCTACCGCCTGCGCCGGTTCGGCCGCGGCGGCTTCGTGACCGCGGCGATGCGCGCCAAGGCGAAGCTGGTGCCGGTCTGCGTGGTCGGCGCCGAGGAGGCCGCGCCGATCTTCTACCAGGCCGCGACGCTGCAGAAGCTGACCGGCCTCCTTTACTTCCCGCTGACCCCGACCTTCCCCTGGCTCGGACCCCTCGGCATGATCGGCTATCTGCCGGCCAAGTTTCACATCCGCTTCCTGGAACCGATCGACACCACCCAGTTCGGCGCCGACCCCGAGGAGGACAAGGCGCTCGTTCAGACCGTCGCCCACGAGGTACGGGCTCGGATTCAGGAGAACCTCCACGAGATGGTGGCTCGCCGCAAGTCGGTGTGGTTCGGATGAGCGGCGCTCCGTCAGCACGCCGTGTCCTCGTGACCGGCCTCGCCAGCTACTGGGGCGGACGGCTCGCGCAGGCACTGGAGTCGTTCCCCGAGGTCGAGACGATCGTGGGGGTCGACACCCGTGAGCCGACCCGGGAGCTCGAGCGCACGGAATACGTGAAGGTGGGCACCCAGCACTCGCTGATCGAGCGGATCGTCAGGGCCGCGGACATCGACACGGTCATCGACACGAGGCTCGTGGTCGACTCGATCGCGGCGTCGCGAGCGCGGGCCCACGAGAACAACGTCATCGGCACCCTCAACATCCTCGCCGCCTGCACGGGAGCCGAATCCCCGGTGCGCCGGCTCGTCTTCAAGAGCTCGGCCCACTGGTACGGGTGCCGGCAGGACGACCCAGCTTTCTTCACGGAGCAGATGAGCCGCAGCCACCCTCCCGCGACCTCGATCGAGCGCGACGTCATCGAGGCCGAGGCGGCGGTCTCGGACTTCGCCGACAAGCACGACGACGTCACGGTGTCGGTCCTGCGGTTCGCGAACGTTCTGGGCCCCGACGTCGAGACATCGCACACCCGCCTCTTCTCGCTGCCGGTCACCCCGATGATCCTCGGCTTCGACCCCCGCTACCAGTTCGTGCACGAGGACGATGTCGTCCACGCTCTCGAGCACGCCGCCTTCAACGACCTGCCCGGCACCTACAACGTCGCGGCCGACGGGGTGCTCGCGCTCTCTGAGGTGATCGGCCTCCTCGGCAAGCGCCCGGCGCCGGTCCTTCCCCCGTGGGGCACGGGGCTTGCCACCGCGGCGATGCGCCGGTTCGGGTTCAGGGTCCCGGAGGAGATGCTGGGCCAGCTCCGCTTCGGACGGGGCCTCGACAACCGCATGGTGAAGGCTGCGGGGTTCCGCTTCGAATACACCTCGCGTGAGACGGTCCTCCGCCTCGCCGAACACCTGCGCCTCAGCCCGGTTCTGTCCGGGGCGCGTGAGCCGTATCGCTACGAGCGCGAGGTCGAGGAGTTCCTGCGCTGGAGCCCGCACGTGCGCCGAGAGCGGCCGCCGGCCGACAGCGTGGGTCCCGAGGATGCCGCGATGTTCGATCCGTCGCCGCCCGTCGCATCCTCGGCGACTCTGAGCGACGAGACGGCAACGCCCGATCCAGGGCTGCTCGACGCCGAGGAGGTGATCGCCCTTCTCGCCCACCTCGAAGCCGATGATCTCGAGCGCCTCGAGCACCTCGAGCGCTCAGGCCAGGCTCGCGCGGCGGTCCTCGAGGCGATCGCCGGAGCCCGCGGCGACAGCTACACCTAGGACCTTTCCGCAGGGCGGCTTGCAAATCCGTGGTTCTCGCCCGGCCCGACGGCCCCGCTCCCTACACTTTGACGCCAGGGGATTCGCATGACTGACGCTGACGACACCGGCACCCACGAGGGATACGCGGCGCCCGAGACCGAGCCGGGCCGTCGCCGCTGGCCGATCGTTGCGCTCCTCGCGCTCATCCTCCTGCTCGTCGGCGGGGCGTTCGGCGCTTACGCCTACGACAACTCCAAGAAGGACCAGATCGCTGATGGCATCACCGCCGCCGGCGTCGATATCGGCGGTCTCACCGGACCCGAGGCGACCGCGCTCCTCCAGCGCAAGCTGATCAAGCCCCTCCGTGGCCCCGTCCGTGTGACCTTCGACGGTGATCAGTGGACCCTTGCCGGCAAGAAGCTGGGGGTGCGGGCCGACATCGACGGAATGGTGGAGCAGGCGCTCGCCGATAGCCGCGAAGGCAGCTTCCCCGGACGGCTGGTCCGCGAGATCGGCGGCGGCGAGGTCGACAAGCACATCTCCTCCGAGGTCCACTATTCGCAGGCGGCGATCAACCGGTTCGTTCGCCACGTCGCCAGCAAGATCAACCGCGATCCCGTCGATGCGTCCGTCAGCCCCTCGGCCGACTCGCTCAACGTCGTCACCGGCAAGCCCGGCCGCAAGGTCCGCGACGTGCAGCTCACCCGCAAGCTGAACGCGGCGGTGAAGCAGCGCGGCAAAGACCGGACGGTGGTCGCCGTCGTCCACTCGACCAAGCCCGAGATCACGACCAACGAGGTCGCGCAGAAGTACCCGGCCTACATCACCGTCGACCAGGCGACCTTCACGGCTCGTCTGTGGAAGAGCCTGAAGCTCGTCAAAAGCTACCCGATCGCGGTCGGCCAGCCCGCCTACCCGACCCCGTACGGGCTCTTCTCGATCCAGGACAAGCAGGTGGATCCCGTGTGGAGCGTTCCCAACTCCCCCTGGGCCGGTGAGCTCGCCGGCACCGTCGTCGAGGGAGGGACCGAGGCGAACCCGCTGAAGGCGCGCTGGATGGGCGTGACCAACGGCGTCGGCTTCCATGGGACCTCCGAGGATTCCTCGGTTGGGACCGCCGCATCCCACGGCTGCATGCGGATGCACGTCTCCGACGTGATCGATCTCTACGACCGGACTCCGGTCGGCACTCCCGTCTACATCGGCTGACCTGACACACGGCGCAGGCATGCGCGTGCCGGTGCCGAAAGGCGCTGCGATGACATGGGAAGACGCCATGAGCGGTTTCGACCGGGATCTCGGTGCCCGCAGCGCCGCCGAGCGCACACGGCGGGCCTACGGAGCCGACCTCGACCACTTCGCAGCCTGGTCTGAGGCTCGCGGACTCGGACCTCTCGACGTCGGGCATCGCGACGCCCGCCGCTACGGCGCCTCGCTCTCCTCGGGTGGCGCCGCGCCCACAACCGTGGCCCGCAAGCTGGCCGCAATCCGCTCCTTCTATGCCTTTCTGGTCCGAACCGAGCGTGCGACCCACAACCCCGTGGAGCTCGTCTCCAGCCCCAAGCGCTCCAGCAAGCTCCCGCGCGTCCTCTCAGCGGAGCAGATGACCTCGATGCTGGAGCGGATCCCGTCGAGCACGCCGCTCGACATGCGCGACAGAGCGATGTTGGAGCTGACCTATTCCGCGGGCCTTCGGTGTTCGGAGCTGATCGGCCTTGACGTGGAGAGCCTGGACTTCGATGGCGAGCGCGTGCGGGTGATGGGCAAGGGACAGAAGGAGCGGATCGTGCCGATGGGGGAGCCGGCTCAGCGGAGCGTCGAGGAATACCTGGCTCGAGGACGGGCGATCCTTGCCGACGATCCCGCCGAGCAGGCCCTCTTCGTCTCCCGCAACGGACGCAGGTTGTCTCCCTCGGACATCGCCCGCCGACTCAACCTGCGGGTGCGTGAGGCAGCGCTCGCCGGCGGGATCTCGCCCCACTCGCTGCGCCACTCGTTCGCGACCCATCTGCTCGAGGGCGGCGCCGACCTGCGCTCGATCCAGGAGCTGCTCGGACACGCCTCGATTTCGACCACCCAGGTGTACACGCGCGTCGACACCGCCCGGCTCCGCGATCAGTACGCCCGCAACCACCCGCGCGCATGAACCGCACCGGGCGAAGGATGCGAGAAGGGCGCGGCGAAGCTGGATTTTGCCCGCAAACTGCGGCAGACATAGACTTGAGCTGAGGGAAATTGGAAACAGGGGTAAAAGAGGTGGAGCTTCGCGATCTCTGGAGTCGCTACAAGAGCGACGGGGACACGCGTGCGCGCGAGCGCCTTGTCGTCGCCTACTCGCCGATGGTCAAGTTCGTCGCCGGCAGGCTCGGCGCCGGCCTTCCGTCCCACGTAGATGACGCCGACCTGATCTCCTACGGCCTGGTCGGGCTGATCGGCGCGATCGAGCGCTTCGAGCCCGAGCGGGGGATCAAATTCGAGACCTTCGCGATGACCCGGATCCGCGGCTCGATCATCGACGAACTGCGTTCGCTCGACTGGGTGCCGCGCTCGGTCCGCTCTCGCGCGCG
>JBBSQE010000052.1:0-15939 GCA_038258095.1 Solirubrobacterales bacterium
GCACTGCGCGGACCCGGTGGGGTCGCGATGGTCCATGGTGGCTGGCGCGGCCTCGCCGGAGGCATCGTCGAGCACGGCGCCGAGGCGGTCCGGGCGAGCGACGCGGCGATCGGCCCCGGTATCGGCCAGTGCTGCTTCGAGGTCGGTGAGGAGGTGCTGGGGGTATTCGCGCACCTCGGCAGTGACCTGGCCGACGGCCGGATGCTCGACCTCGCCGGCGTTGCACGCCGGCTTCTCGAGCGAGCCGGCATCACGGACATCGAGACCGCCGGGCTCTGCACGAGCTGCAATCCGGAGCTCTTTTACTCGCACCGCCGCGACGATGGACGCACCGGCAGACAGGCGGGGATCACCTGGATCCCCGGGAAGGGCGCATGGTCGAGCTGATCCGTGGCCTCGAGGCGGGCCGTGTCGCCGCCAACCTCGAGCGGGTCCGTGAGGCGACGGGCCCGGATGTCGAAATCCTCGTCGCGACCAAGTACGTGCCGCTCGAGGAGATGGGGACGCTTGCCGAGGCCGGGGTCACCCTCGTCGGCGAGAACCGCCAGCAGGAAATGGCCGCCAAGCAGGAGCGCTACGAGAACGCCTTCACATGGGACTTCATCGGCAACCTCCAAAGCCGCAAGGTCAAGAATCTCGTGGGGGCGTGCCGGGTGATCCACTCCGTCGCGAGCGACTCGGTCCTGAAAGAATTGGGAAAGTACGGGACACCCGAGACAGAGGTCCTGATCGAGGTAAACGTCGCCGGCGAGGAGGCAAAGGGCGGAGTGGACCCGGCCGACCTCGGGTCCTTCATCGATCGCTGCCCGGTGGCGGTCGGTGGCCTGATGACCATGCCGCCCTTCAGCGAGGATTCCGAGACATCGCGACCCCATTTCGCCCGGTTGGCTGAGTTGGCGGCAGAGCACGGACTGGCCCGCCTGTCGATGGGCACGTCCCAGGATTGGCCCGTGGCAGTGTCCGAGGGGGCGACGATCGTCCGCCTCGGCAGCACGCTTTTTGCCTAGGACCGTCACTGTCCCATCCCAGCGAAAGTTCACCCTGGGCCATAATGGGTAAAGGAATCGGCAGCAAAGAGCCGAAAACCGCGATTACTCATGGCACTTCGAGACACATGGCACCGCGCCCTCGTCTACTTCGGCCTCGCCGAGGATCACGACTACGGGCCCGACGACTACGACTACGACCCCGACACGGCCTCAGAGGATGCATTCGAGAGCCGAGGGAGCCGCGACCGCGGTGAACCCGCTCCGGTGCGCCGCCTGCCGACCGCCCGACGGGCCAGGCGCGACGAGATCGACGACATCTTCTCCGATGACGAGCCGATGGCCTCGTCGCCGCGCACTCGCGTTCTGCGCCCGGTCGACACGAACGGCGGGAACGGGGACGTGCAGGTCCACCTCGTCATCCCTCGCAACTTCAACGACGCCCAGCAGGTCGCTGACCAGTTCAAGCGCACCGTGCCGGTGATCCTCAACCTCCAGACGACGGATCACGAGCTCTCGAAGCGGCTCATCGATTTCGCCTCGGGCCTCACCTACGCGCTCGACGGCGGCATGCAGCGGATCGCCGAGAAGGTCTTCCTCCTGACACCGCGCAACGTCGAGGTATCGGCCGAGGAGAAGGCGCGCCTCATCGACAAGGGATTCTTCAACCAGTCGTAGGGGCAGTCGCGTCGGCCGCGCCGCCGATGTGCATCGCGACGTTGATCACCGTCCCGTCCGGGTCCTTGACGAAGAAGCGGCGGATGCCCCACGGCTCATCGGTGAGCGGGTAGACGATCTCGAGGCCACGGCTAACGGCCTCGGCATGAACCGCGTCGACGTCGGCAACCTCCACCGATAGCTGCGATTTGCCGACCTGGGGGTCGTCGGTCTCGCCTCCGGGGGAGCTGAGGATGATCTGGGCGGTCTCGTTGGAGGGCGACCGGAGCATCGCGAAGCCGGCCTGATCCATCGCGACCTCGAACCCGAGCAGGCCGGTGTAGAAGCTCTTGCTCTCTTCCAGGTCGGCTGCGAGCAGGTTCGGTACGGCCCGGCGGATACTCACGTCAGGAGGTCGCTTTCGACGGCTCGCTCCGACCGCTAGGCCGAAGGAGTCGGCGTTACAGAACCGCGCCGGAACAAAGTGATGCTGACGATCAAAACCCAAACAGCCGACCCGATGAAGGCGACGAAGCCGGCAGGGGTGGCAGCGATCACGCACAGGGCGATCGCGACCCATCCGAGCCACTTCGGGAGCGCTCCGGTCCGCACCGCCGCGATACCGCTTGCGGACAGATAGATAAGCGTGCCGAGGACGAGGGGAAGGAAGTCGTCGGAGTAGAGCGCGTTCAGGGTCTGCAGGGAGCTCGACGGGATGTCGCCGGCACCATCCGCCGCCGCGAAGAGGATCGTGCTGTCGATAGCCATCCCGGTGGCGAGGATCGCGAATCCGGCGAGCGCAACTCCAGGAAGCATCGCGCCCTCCCCGGAAGCTGCCGCCAACGCCTTTCGCAGGGTGGCCCCGAAGTAGACGAGGAAGACGGCGCCGAGAACGACGATCATGGCACCGATCATGACCGCCGTGCCGTTGGAGGTATAGAAATCAACAACCTCGCGGGCCGACGCGTCGACCCCCGGTCCCTGGCCTTGGACGAGAAAGCCGACGATCACCAAGATGATCCCGACGACCCCTGTGAGTGGTGCGAACCGCTCGATCCCCCTATTCATGTAATGCCTTCCGCTCAGTGCTCTTGTCGGTGCAAGCGCATCCTATGTCGAATGTCCGGACCGCTGCCAGCCGGGCGATTGCCGGATCGCCCACCGGACTATCGTCCCTGCCGATGATCGTCGGCTTCTTAGGTTCGGGCAACATGGCGGCGGGCATGGCTCGCGGGTGGGCTTCTGCCCCGGAGTCCGTTGCCCCAGAGCGCATGCTGTTCACCGATTCCGGATCGGGGAGGGCTGGGCGGCTGGGTGCAGGCGTCGGAGGCGAGGCCGTCGGCTCGAATGCAGAACTGGCATCGGCCTGCGACCTATTGATTCTCGGCGTGAAGCCGAAGGACCTCGAGTCGACCGCTGCCGAAGCCCAAGCCGCCCCGGCCGTCCTGTCGATGCTCGGAGCCACGCCGGTCGACCGTGTCGCGGCGGCATATCCGCACTCGAGCGCGATGCGCGTGATGCCGAATCTCGGCGTTCAGCTCAGGAGCGGGGTCATGTGCTTCTCGGCCGCTGAGGGCGTCGAGGCGTCCGTCACGGAGCCGGTCCTCGAATTGCTTCGGGGCCTCGGCAGGGTCGAGGTGATGGAAGACACGCTGATCGACCCGGCGACCGCCGTGATGGGCTGCACTCCCGCCTACTTCGCCCAGATTGCGGAGGTGGTTGCGGAGGCCGGTGCGGAGGCCGGCCTGGACCCGGAGCTTTCGATGTCCCTCCTTCGGGACACCATGGCGACGACGGCCGAGCTCCTACGCGATACGGTGCCACAGGACCTGATCGCCGCGGTCGCATCGCCTGGAGGCAGCACCGAAGCGGGTCTCGACGCCCTCCGTGACCGCGACCTCCGCGCGACACTCGAGGCCGCGGTGCACGCCTCTCTCGAGAGGATGGGCCGATGATCGTCATCGCCACAGTGCGCCAGAGCATCGCCGATTATGTCGGGGCCATCCTCATCGTCTACCTGATTCTGCTCTTCGCCTGGATCCTGATCAGCTACTTGCCCCGCGTCCCGTACAACCGGCCACTGCGGGCCGTTCTCGATTTCGTCACCGAGTCGACGTCGCCCTACCTGGCCTTCTTCCGCCGCTTCATACCGATGGTCAGACTCGGCGGCATCGGCCTGGACCTCAGCCCGACGGTCGGCATCATCGTCATCTTCGCGCTGCTGAAGATCGTTCCACCCCTGATCGCAGGGTGAGCCGCCCGTGGGCGCTGGCCGGGGCGCTCGGTGGCGCTGTGCTCGCGCTCGACCAGGTGTCCAAGGCACTGATCGAGAGCAACCTCGTCCCGGGTGAGCACGTCGACGCCGTCGGCCCGCTCTCGCTGACCTATTCCCACAACGACGGGGTGGCGTTCGGACTGGCGGGCGGCGGAGGCGCGCTGCTCGTCGTCTTGACCATCGGGGCCCTCGGCATCCTCGGCTGGTGGTTTCACCGCCACTCGGCACAGCCCGGCGCCTGGATCGCCGCAGGGCTGGTCACCGGCGGCGCGCTCGGGAATCTGGCCGACCGCATCACCAGCGGGTCGGTAACCGACTTCATCGACGTCTCGGCCTGGCCGCCGTTCAACCTGGCCGACGTCGCGATAACGACGGGAGTCGCGCTGCTCGTCTACCTCCTGCTCTCAGAGCCCGATCCGGACGCCGAGTCAGCCGCACCGGCGCCGTGAGCGACGTCCCGCGAGCCCGGATCGTCCACTCCGACCACGCTCTGGCCGTCATCGACAAGCCGGCCGGGCTCGTCGTGCACCCGGCCTTGTCCCACAGCGGCGAGACCCTGGTCGACCAACTCGGTGAGCTGCTCGGCGGTGGAGACGACCCGGAGCGCCCCGGCATTGTCCACCGGCTCGACAAGGAGACGAGCGGCCTCCTTCTGGTGGCGCGGACCGACGAGGCCCATCGCGCCCTCCAGCAGCAGGTTCAAAACCGCCAGGTCGACCGCATCTACCTGGCCCTCGCGAACGGCCGCCTCGGCTCCCGCACCGGGACGATCGACGCCCCGATCGGGCGCGCCTCCCGCCAGCGCCACCGAATGGCGGTGTCCGGGGCGGCATCCCGCGAGGCGAGAACCCATTTCGAGGTCCTCGAGCTTCTGAAGGCCGAGAGCTACCTCCAGGTC
This sequence comes from Solirubrobacterales bacterium, assembly GCA_038258095.1. Taxonomy (GTDB): domain Bacteria; phylum Actinomycetota; class Thermoleophilia; order Solirubrobacterales; family 70-9; genus JBBSQE01. Next base: position 4,817 of record JBBSQE010000052.1, read on the forward strand.
AAGCTCGAGACCGGCCGCACGCACCAGATCCGCGCCCACTTCAGCGCCATCGGCCACCCGCTCGTCGGCGACCCGACCTACGGGGGCCCGCTCCGCTACGGCCTCACGCGGCAGTTCCTCCACGCGCATCGTCTGGCCTTCGACCACCCGCGCAGCGGCAAGCGATTGAGCTTCACCTCGGAACTGCCGGAGGATCTGGCGGCGGCGCTCGAGCACGCGCGGGCCGCCTGACCCAGCTTCGACCCCTACAATCCCCGCAACCAATCAAACCGCTCGCCAAGCGGCGCGGGTCCTGCCGGGACAACACGTACCGGTCCGCAATGCAGCGAGACGGAGCACCACCAACCCAAGGAGATCCACCGCATGGCCCAGACAGGCCTCAAGGAGCTGTTGCAGGCCGGAGTCCACTTCGGCCATCAGACCCGCCGCTGGAACCCGAACATGCGCCGTTTCATCCACGGCGAGCGCGACGGGATCCACATCATCGACCTTCTCCAGACCGAGGAGCTGCTCGAGCAGGCACGCGTCTTCGCGGGCGAGCTCACGAGCGGGGGCGGGACTGTCCTCTTCGTCGGCACCAAGAAGCAGGCGCGCGACTCACTGAAGGAGTGGGCCGACCGCTGCCAGATGCCCTACGTCAACCTGCGCTGGCTCGGTGGGCTGCTCACCAACTTCCAGACGATCTCCCAGCGGATCGCCCGCTTGCACGAACTGAAGGACTGGCAGGACACAGGCCGGCTCGAGCTGCTTCCGACCAAGGAGCGCATGAGCCTCCAGGCCGAGCTCACGAAGCTCGAGTTCAACCTCGGCGGCGTCCGCGACATGGAGCGCCTGCCGGACGCGATCCTCGTCCTCGACCTGAAGACCGAGGACATCGGGGTGCGCGAGGCCGCGCGTCTGCGGATCCCGATCATCGGGCTGGTCGACACCAACTGCGATCCGACCCCGGTCAACTACGTCATCCCGGGCAACGACGACGCGATCCGCTCCTGCGAACTGATCATCTCGACGATCGGCGGCGCGATCGAGGAAGGCTCCGGTGCGTGGCGGGCCGAGGAGGAGCGAAAGCGCGCGATCGAGGCCGAGCGGCGCCGGGTCGAGGAGGAGGAGCGGCGCAAGCGCGAGGAGGAGGACAAGGCGCGCAAGGAGGCCGAGGAGGTAGCACAGGCCGAGGCAGCCGCAGTGCAGGCCGCTCAGGCCGCGCAGCAGGCCCAGCAGGCCGCCCAGCAGCCGCAGCAGGCCGCACAGCCTCGCCAGCCGGCGCAGCGTCAGTCGACGAAGCCCGTGGCCAGGTCAGAGCAGACCAAGCAGGCGCCCGCCCCGGCCAAGGCCGAGGCGCCCGCCAAGCCCGAGGCACAGGCGAAGCCCGAGGCGCCGGCTGAGCCCGAGGCTCCCGCGAAGCCGCGGATTCCTGACCACCCGCAGGCGATCGCGCCCGATGCCGACCCCGAGCCGTCCCAGCCCGCAGCCGCGGAGCCGACGGCCGCGGAACCCGCCGAGGAGGCTGAACCTGCTCCCGCCGTGACCGAGAAGAAGGAGTCCGAGTAATGGCGGCATCGGCAAAGGACGTGAAGGCACTCCGCGACCGCACGGGCGCGGGGATGATGGACTGCAAGTCGGCGCTCGACGAGGCCGATGGCGATGTCGACCGCGCGATCGAGATCCTCCGCGTCAAGGGACAGGCCTCCGCAGCGAAGCGCGAGGGCCGCGGGACCAACGAGGGCGTCGTCTCCTCCTACATCCACGCGAACGACCGCGTCGGCGCGATGGTCGAGGTCCAGTGTGAAACGGACTTCGTCTCCCGCAACGAGGACTTCAAGGCGTTCGCCTACGAGGTCGCTCTACACGTGGCCGCGACCTCCCCGCGATACGTGACGATCGACGAGATCCCCGAGGACGAGGTCGCCGCCGAGCGCCGAGTCTTCGAGGAGAAGGCGCGCAGCGAGGGGAAGCCCGACAACGTCGTGGAGCGGATCGTCGACGGCCAGGTCAAGAAGTGGGCCAAGGACCTCGTCCTCCTCGAACAGGAGCACGTGAACGGCGACAAGCACGACGGGTCTACGATCGAGGAGCTGCGCCAGCAGATCGCGTCCAAGACGGGCGAGAACGTCCGCATCGCCCGCTTCGTCTACTTCCGCGTCGGCTCGGACTGAGGCCGAAGCCGGGGGAACCTGCCCGGCATTGGCTTCCGACAACCGGCGCCTGGTCGTTCCCCGCCCAGTACCTTGACCACATGGAGGATCTGGGAGGGTGGACATTCCGTAGACCTCGGTCCTGGCGAGCCCGGACCGGGTCTTTTGTGCTCGCCGCCGGCGCGTGTGCCCTCTTCGTCCTCGTCTTCGCCGGCTCTGCGTCGGCCGAGACGACGAGATTCACCGTGAGCTACACGACGCCGGGCGCCGGGCCTGTCTCGGGAAGCCTCACATCCGGTGAGTGGGGCAATTCGGACATCAACACCATCCTGGCGGGCAGGACTGCCGATGGCCAGCCGGAGCACTGTGAGAAATCCTGCTACTTCGTCTCCTATGACTACCAGTATCGGATAGACACCCCAGGGCCGAAGGATGTTGCTCTGCTCCCTGGCGAGACCGCCTCGATGATCGACATCAGCGGCCCGCGGGAGAGGGACGGGGAGCTTTGCATCAAGGCTTCGAACCGTGGCTCCGTCGGCTTTGAGCCAATCACCTGGACCATCACGTTCCCGGGAGGACGGACTCTCACCAGAATGGTGTGGCCCGGGACCGATTATGCCTATATCGGTGCCTCGCCCTCCGCGGCGGAGGTCGATTGCCGGGGTGTCTGCAATCTGGAGGTGACACGCGCAGGTACGGAAAGCGCTGATCGGCTCCTCGGAACGAACCGGACCGACAACATCCATGGTGCAGGCGGCGACGACTCGATCGTGGGCAAGGCCGGCTCCGACTGTCTGCTCGGCGACGCGGGGAACGATCGCATCCTCGGCAAGCAAGGCGGTGATGTCATCCTGGGAGGCTCAGGCAACGACCGCCTTGCCGGTGGAGCGGGTTTGGACCTCTTGGGTGGGAACGGAGGCAATGACTTTCTTGCCGACGGACTCGGCCGCAACTACATCTCAGGCGGTCCGGGCGCGGACATCATCTTGGCGCGGGGGTCGGTTGACGAAGGGCTTGGCTGCGGTCCCGGCTTTGACCTCGCGATGGTCGATCCGGGTGATCCAATCTCCGGCTGCGAGCGCGTGAGCCGAAAACCCAACGTGGTGCTCCTTCCCGCTCCGCGTCCCGAGCGCGGTCGAGCGGTTCTGAGTCGCGGGGCGCTCGTGCCGATCGTGTGCACGCAGAGATGCTCGATCAGAACTGTCGTGGCCCTGGACAGCGGCAGCGCCCGAGAGCTCGGCCTTCCCCGGCGGCTGAGGATCGCTCGCGCCGGGCTCGGTGAAGCGGGGTTGAGCCAGACACACGGAGCGTTCTCGCCGGCCGCGAAGGACGCCCTGTCGGTGTCCCGCCCGGAGCGACGCGGGCTGAGGTTTGTCGGCAAGAGCCATCTGCGGTTCACGATCAAGACGACGGTGCGGACGAGATCAGGATGGCGGGGAGCGCTCTTCACCCGGGCTGAGGCCTGGGGATTGCGGAAATTCGCCAGGCGTGGGAGAGGCAGGAGAGCCCTGAGATGCTCGCCGAAGCACCCCTGCTCAGTTGACTTCAACCAGCCGCGGGCCCGCTTGCGTTTCAAGTCCGCGAACCGGATGGTCATGGTCCAAGGCTGAGAGGCCCCAGAGCCCCGCGCCCGCTAGGCTCGCCGCGCGATGCCCGAGACCGAGCCGAAGTTCCGCCGCATCATGCTGAAGCTCTCGGGCGAGGCGTTGATGGGCGATCTCGATTTCGGCACCGACGCGAACCAGGTCAGTCGCATCGCCAAGCAGGTCGAGGCGACCTGCGAGCGGGGAGTCGAGGTTGCGGTGGTCGTGGGCGCCGGCAACATCTATCGGGGCCTCGAGGGGGCGGCGAACGGCATGGACCGAGCGACCGGCGACTACATGGGGATGCTCGCAACCGTCCTCAACGCCCTGACCCTTCAGGACGCGCTCGAGAAGCTCGGCCAGTACACCCGCGTCGTCTCGGCCCTGGATGTCCGTGAGGTCGCCGAGCCCTACATCCGCCGCCGCGCGATGCGGCATCTCGAGAAGGGGCGGGTGGTCATCTTCGCCGCGGGGACCGGCAACCCGTTCTTCACGACCGACACCGCGGCCGCCTTGCGCGCGCTGGAGATCCACGCCGAGGCCATCCTGATGGCCAAGAACGGGGTGGAGGGGGTCTATGACTCCGACCCGAACGCCAACCCCGATGCCGCGTTCATCCCCGCGATCAGCCATCGCGAGGCGATCGAGCGGGACCTGAAGGTGATGGACTCGACCGCGCTCTCTCTGTGCATGGACAACGACCTTCCGATTTACGTCTTCAACATGGCCGACGAGGGGAACATCGACCGGATCGTCTCCGGCGAACGGGTCGGCACCCTCGTTTCCTAGCTGCGCCAATAGGATCAACGCATGGCGAACGAATTCATCGATGAGATGCTGGCTGACGCCGGCGAGAGAATGACCAAGTCCGTCGAGTCGACGCGCGGTGAGTTGGGGAGCGTGCGGACCGGCCGGGCATCACCGCACCTGCTGGACCGCATCCAGGTCGACTACTACGGTGCGATCACCCCGATCCGCCAGCTGGCGAACATCGCGACGACCGACGCTCGGCTGCTGACGATCACCCCGTTTGACAAGTCGGGAATCTCCGCCATCGAGAAGGCGATTCTCGAATCCGACATCGGCCTCACGCCCTCCAACGACGGAAACGTGGTCCGGCTGCAGATCCCGGAGCTCACCGAGGATCGCCGTCGCGACATGGTGAAGATGGTCCACGGAGTCGGCGAGGAGGGCAAGGTCGCGGTTCGAAACGTGCGCCGCGACGTCATGCATGACCTTCGGGAGCTGAAGAAGGAGGGCGAGGTGGGCGAAGACGATGAGCGTCGCGCCGAGACCTCCCTGCAGAAGCTGACCGACGACGCGGTAGGCAGCATCGACTCCTTGCTGAAGAGCAAGGAAGAGGAGATCCTCGAAGTCTGAGACCGAAGTACGTCGCGATCATCACCGACGGCAACGGGCGCTGGGCGCAGCAGCGCGGCCTCGAGCCCGTCGAGGGTCACAGGACCGGCGCCGACGTCGTCAAGGCCCGGCTGCGTGATGCGGTGGATCTCGGGATCGAGGAGCTCACGGTCTTCTCGTTCTCCACCGAGAACTGGTCCCGCCCCGAGGCCGAGGTGGCCGGTCTGATGCAGATGTTCGGCGAGCGAATCGACCGGGAGACGCCTGAGCTGGACGAGGAGGGCGTGAGGATGCGGTTCGTCGGGCGACGGGCGGGCGTTCCGGAAGAGCTGGTGCGCCGGATGGACTGGGCCGAGCGCAAGACAGCGCAAAACGACCGCATCACCCTGTTCATCGCCTTCAACTACGGCGGCAGGGCGGAGATCGTCGACGCGGCGCGAAGCTTCAAGGGAGACTCGGAAGCCGAGTTCCGCAATTTCCTCTACGCCCCCGAAATGCACGACCCGGACCTCCTGATCAGAACCAGCGGCGAACAGCGGATCTCCAACTATCTGCTCTGGCAGTGCGCGTACTCGGAGCTCGTCTTCAGTCCCGAGCTGTGGCCCGACTTCACGCGTGAGTCGTTCGAGGCCGCGCTGGCCGAGTACGCCGAGCGCCGCCGCCGATTTGGGGGCCGCTAGCCAATGGAGGGAGGGGAGAGGCCACCGAGGCGACGGCGCCGCCCGGGCCGAGGGCGCCCGCAAGCGCGCCGGAGCCGCCGCGAGCCCGACATGCAGGCCGCGGAGGAAACTTTCCGGGAGGGGCTCGCGGCGGAGTCGCAGGTACAGGCACCCGGCCATGGGATCTTCGGAGGCGACAACCTGCTCGAGGGCGAGGAAAGCTCGCCGGAGCGGGCGCCCCGTGGACGTGGGAAGGAGCCGCCTCCGCCGCGGCGGCGGGGCCGGGGGGAGACGGCCCGGCGGATAGCGGTCGCGATCCCGTGGATCGTCTTCGCGATCGCCATCACCGTGCTCGGCGGCATCGTCTTCGCCGTGGCGATGATCGGCATCGGCGTGATCGCCCTGCGCGAGTACTTCGGCATCACCCGAGCCCGCACACCCGTGCAGCTCGCGGCGTTCATCGCGGTCCCCGCGATGATCATCGCCGCCCACTTCGGCACCGCGTTCAACGTGCTGCTCGTTGCCACGGCCTCGTTTCCCCTGCTGTTCTTCTTCGGCGCGCGGATGAGCCACGACGGGGCGCTCACGAACGCCATGGGCCTGACCGTGCTCGGCACCGTCTGGATCGGGCTTCCCCTGGCGCACGCCGTCCTTCTGCGCGATCTGCCGCTGCACGGCGCTGCGCTCCTGATCGACGTACTCGTCGGGACGTTTGCGACCGACACGGGGGCATACGCAACCGGCCGGGCCATCGGCCAGCACAAGTTCGCGCCCAACCTGTCTCCGAACAAGACGATCGAGGGTCTGATCGGAGGCTTCGTGATCGGCACGATGGCCTTCTGGTTCGCCGGGCTCTACCAGGACTGGCTGTCAGGAACCGACGCGCTGATCATCGGCGCTGCCGTGGCCGCCCTCGCGCCGATAGGCGACCTCTTCGAATCGCTCCTCAAGCGCGACCTCAAGATCAAGGACACGGGGACGATCTTCGGCCCCCACGGCGGCATCCTCGACCGCCTGGACGCGGTTTTCTTCACCATCGTCGCCGGCTACTACCTGAGCGTGCTGCTCGTTTACTGAAAGTGGGGGCGGGAGAAAACGTCTCTCCTCCGCTACGACTGCCACTGATTTGAGTCGCTACGCAGAGGCATTTTCTCCCGCACACGAATCCAGGGACGAACGGCACGCACAGGTCGCTCCGCCGGAAGGGTGAACACGGCCTCCCTGAGCGTGTTTAGGTCCTGCCAAGCAGCTCTACCTAAACTCATTCCGAATGCGCAAGCTCCTCATACTCGGCTCCACCGGCTCGATCGGCACGCAGGCGCTCGAGATCGTCGCTCGCTCGGACGAGTTCGGGGTCGTCGGCCTCGCGGCGGGCACGGGGGCCGACCTGGTCGTCGAACAGGCCCGTGAGTTCGGCGTCCCGGCTGTCGCTCTGGCCGACCATGCCGCGGCGGAGCGCGCCGGTGAGCGGTGGACCGGCAAGGTCCTCGCTGGCGAGGAGGGCATCCAGGAGCTGATCCTCACCTCCGGTGCCGACCTGGTCCTCAATGCGGTGGTCGGCGCGGCCGGTCTCGGCCCCACCATCGTCGCCCTGACCGAGGGCATCGATGTCGCCCTCGCCAACAAGGAGAGCCTGGTGATCGGCGGTGAGCTGGTGACCGCGCTCTCCGAGGCGACCGGAGCCCGTCTCCTCCCGGTGGACTCCGAGCACGCGGCGCTCCACCAGCTGATCGCGTCGGAGGCGCCGGGGACAGTCGAGCGGCTGGTCCTCACCGCATCCGGCGGCCCGTTTCGCGGCCGAACCGACCTGGGGGGCGTCACCATCGAGGACGCGCTCGATCACCCGACCTGGGACATGGGGGGGCGGGTGACGATCGACTCCGCGACCCTGATGAACAAGGGCTTCGAGATGATCGAGGCCCATCACCTCTTCGGCGTTCCGTACGAGCGGATCGGTGTCGTCGTCCACCCGCAGTCGATCGTCCACTCGATGATCGATCTGAACGACTCCGCGACAATTGCCCATCTCGGGTATCCCGACATGAGGGTGCCGATCTCCTATGCCCTGCACCATCCCAAGCGGGTCGACGTCGACGTGCCGCGGCTCGACCTCGCGGAGGCCGGGGAGCTGACCTTCGAGGCTCCTGATGAAGAAACGTTTCCGTGCCTGCGCCTGGCCCGCGAGGCGGGAGAGGCCGGCGGTGTTGCACCCTGCGTCCTGAACGCCGCCGACGAGGTCGCGGTTGCCGCCTTCCTCGCCGGGCGCACGTCGTTCACGTCGATCCCAGGTGTCATCGAGACCGCGCTCGAGCGCCTCGGCGCCGGGCCCGTCACCCACTTCGAGGATCTCTACTCGGCGGACGCCGATGCCCGCGCGCTCACCTCCGAGCTGCTCGGCGTGGAGGTGACCGCATGAACTGGGTGCTCATCTTCCTCGGCTTCACCGCCCTGATCATCCTCCACGAGGCGGGGCACTTCTTCGCCGCCAAGCGGGTCGGCATGCGGGTCGAGAAGTTCTTTCTATTCTTCCCTCCCAAGGTCGTCTCGATCAAGCGCGGTGAGACGGAGTACGGGATCGGCGGAATCCCGCTGGGCGGCTACGTGAAGATCACCGGGATGAACCCGGACGAGGAGCTGCCTCCGGAGATCGCGGCTCGCGGCTACTACCGCCAGCCGGTCTGGAAGCGGATCTTCGTGATCGGCGCCGGCCCGGCGGTCAACATCGTCCTCGCCTTCGCAATCCTCTTCGTCCTCGGCTTCAGCCTGCGGGAGCCAAGCACTGTCGTCGGCCCCCGCGACGTCGGCTTTCCGGCCGCCAAGGTCCTAAGGTCGGGCGACAAGCTGGTCAGCGTCGACGGGCACGCATTTCCGAACCGCTCGGTCACCGACCGCCTCGAGGGCTGGTCGACGCTGATCGCCAGCCATCGCTGCGCCGGCAAGCAGACCGAGCACTGTGTCGCGAAGACGCCGGTTGCGCTCGTGGTCGAGCGAGGCGACAGGACTCGCAGCCTCGAGGTCAAGCCGATTTATGACCCGGTGTCAAAGAAGACGCGGATCGGCTTCGGCTACCGGCCGGGCCCCTTCGAGAGCCAGTCGGCGGGTGCGGCGGCGAACTTCGCGGTCGATCGCATCTGGCAGGTCACGAGCGGCACCGTTTCCACGTTCGCGCAGATCTTCAAGCCCGAGAAGCGTGAACAGCTCTCCGGAGTAGTGGGGGTCTCCGACGTGGCCAACCAGACGATCGACATCGGCTGGCGCGAGTCCCTCTTTCTCCTGGCCATAGTCAGCCTCTCGCTCGGCCTGATCAACCTCTTCCCGTTCCTGCCGCTCGATGGCGGGCACATTCTCTGGTCGATCGTCGAGAAGATCCGGGGGACACCCGTCTCCCTGAGGACGATGGAGCGCGCCGGAGCGGTCGGGTTCCTACTGGTGAGCGCGATCGCGATGATCGGCCTCAGCAACGACATCGGGCGGATCACCGGCGACGGCTTCAACGTCCGCTAACTGCGTTCGACGACACCCTCGGGGTGCGCTAGGTTCCATCTGCGAGCCCGCGGATGTCAAACGGAGGAGAGCGGCGTGGAAGTGACGACGGCTGAGCGTTATGCGAGTGGTGGGCCCGGGGGGGAGCCGCCGGCGCCGAACCTCTACAAGACCTTTCTGCTCACGGCCGAGCGCCTCGGCGACGACGTCTTCATACGCACCGAGGACGACGGCGTCTCGCTGACGTGGAACGAGGTTGCCGCACGCGTGCGAGCGATCGCCGGCGGCCTCGCCTCCCTCGGAGTGGAGAAGGGCGACACGGTCGCGATCATGCTGAACAACCGCCCGGAGTTCATCCCCTGCGACCTCGCGACGGTCGCCCTCGGAGGCGTTCCGTTCTCGATCTACCAGACTTCTTCGCCCGAGCAGATCTCCTACGTCGTCGGCGACGCCGGGGCCAAGGTGGCGATAGTTGAGGCGGAGTTCCTTGAGGTCTTCGGAAAGGCTCGGGAGGATCTGCCGGACGTCGAGCACCTGATCGTCCTCGACAGCGACGAGGGCGGAACCATGACGCTCGCAGAGCTCGAGCAGGTCGACCCCGATTTCGACCCGACCGAGCGATCCGACGCCGTCGAGCTCGACGACATCTTGACGCTGATCTACACCTCGGGAACGACTGGGCCGCCGAAGGGCGTACAGCTCAGCCACCGCAACCTGATCGCGCTCGGAGCGTCGGTCGAGGGGATGATCGAGTTTCCCGACCGAGGCGGCAAGGTCATCTCGTGGCTGCCGGCCGCCCACATCGCCGAGCGCGGGGCTCACTACTACCTGCCCGTCACCCAGGGCCTGAGCGTGACGATCTGCCCCGATGCCCGAAAGATCATGGAGTTCCTTCCGAAGGTGCGGCCGACCTGGTTCTTCGCCGTGCCGCGCATCTTTGAGAAGCTCAAGGCCGGGCTCGAGGCCCAGACCTCGAAGCTTCCCGACGAGCAGCGTGAGCCGGCGGAGAAGGGCCTCGAGGCTGCGATCGAGAAGGTCCGCTGCGAGCAGCGGGGGGACGAGGTGCCAGACGTTGTCGCCGCGGCAGCCGCCAAGGCCGAGGAGGAAATGTTCGTCCACCTGCGCAAGGCGCTCGGCCTCGACGAGGCCGTCGCGGTCAACGTCGGAGCGGCGCCGAGCCCGGTCGAGGTGCTCGAGTTCTTCCACGCGATCGGCATCCCCGTCGGGGAGCTCTGGGGGATGTCGGAAACCTGCGGCGTCGCGACCCTCAACCCGCCGGACAAGGTCAAGCTCGGCACCGTCGGCCCGCCGATCCCCGGCGTCGAGATCAAGCTCGCCGACGACGGCGAGGTCCTGGTCCGCGGCGACGGCGTGATGCCCGGCTACCGCAACCTCCCCGACAAGACCGCCGAGTCCTTCGAGGACGGCTGGCTCATCACCGGCGATATCGGCGAGCTCGACTCAGACGGCTACCTGAAGATCGTCGACCGTAAGAAGGAGCTGATCATCAACGCCGCCGGCAAGAACATGTCGCCGGCGAACATCGAGTCCCACCTCAAGGCTGCGAGCCCGCTGATCGGCCAATGCATCGCGATCGGCGACAAGCGCCCGTTCAACGTCGCCCTGATCGTGCTCGACTCGGATTTCGCGCCGGCCTGGGCGAAGCGCAACGGCCACGAGGGCGCCTCGTTCGAGGAGCTGGCCTCCTCAGACGACGTCCGCGAGGCGATCCAGTCCGGGGTCGACGAGGCGAACGCGAAGATGGCGCGGGTCGAGCAGATCAAGAAGTTCACGATCCTGCCCGAGGAGTGGGCCCCCGGAGGCGACGAGCTGACCCCGACGATGAAGCTGAAGCGCCGCCCGATCGCCGACAAGTACGAGACGGAGATCGCCGAGCTCTACGGCGA
>JBBSQE010000053.1:0-15830 GCA_038258095.1 Solirubrobacterales bacterium
CTCATAACCCGAAGGTCGCGGGTTCGAATCCCGCCCCCGCTATTGAGCACTAGCTCCGCCCGGGGTGATGACGGCCCGCGCCGGTATCGGGAGTTGGCTCCCCTCAGCCGGCGACTTCGGCATCAGCCTCCCCGGGGCCGGCGTAGACGGCGATGAAGCGGGCCACCAGGTCCTCGGGGATGGTGAGATTCGCCTGATGGTCGGTGCGCAGGCAGATCAGGCTGGGGCCGTTGTATTCCTCGGCGCGATGCAGTGCCGGTTCGAGATCCTCGATGCGCTCGACGTACTCGCCGTGGCAGCCGAGGCCTTCCGCGACCAGATCCCAGCGGATCTCTCCCTGGGCAGTCCCGAAGGTCTTGCCGTAGAGGGCGAGCTCGTTCGGCTCCTCCATCGTCCACGAGCCTTCGGCGAAGACGATCGTGGTGATCGGCAGCTCCTCGCGAGCAGCGGACTGCATCTCCATGATGTTGAAGCCGGCCGCACCGTCGCCCGTGATGCAGACGACTTCTCGGTCCGGTGCGCTGAGCTTGGCGCCGATCGCCGAAGGGATGCCGGTGCCGAGCATTCCCAGCTCGAGGATCGAGTGGTAGGAGCGCGGACGCGTGGACGGAAGCACCGTGAAGGCCCAGAGCGCGGTGTTGCCGCCGTCGACGGTATAGACGGCCTCCGTGCCGAAGACGGCTCCGATCGCCCCGATGGCGTGTGCGGGATGGATGCCCGGTCCCTGCCATTCGACGATCGGGGCCACCAGCGATTCGCGGATCTCCTGGTCGCGCGCCCGGTAGCGCGCGAGGTCTCCTCCGTCACGGTTCGCCAAGTCCATCGCGCGCAGGCGGTCGGCGATGCCGGACAGGGCACCGCGGGCGTCGGCGACGATGCCGAGGCTGAGCGGCCGGGTGACGCCGAGGTGCAGCGGGTCGACGTCGATCTGGATCAGCCGCTTCCTGGAGGGCTCACCCCAATACTTGTCATAGGGAACATCGAGGTTCCCCAGGCGCGAGCCGGCGACGAGCAGCACGTCAGCCTCGCGGCGCACCATGTCGCCCGCCGGGCCGAAGCCGAAGACGTAGTTCGCGTGATCGGACGGCACGGTGGCGCGACCGGCCATACTCGTCAGCACCGGGCACCCGAGCTGCTCGACGACATCCAGCAGCTCGGCGTTCGCCTCCGCACGGTCGACGCCGGTTCCCGAGATCACGACCGGACGCTGAGCGGCGGCGAGCATCTCCGCAGCTTCGGAGAGCTGTGCCTCAGATGCCTGCGGACCGTCGCCCCGGTAGGCAGCCGGAGGGAGGATTGGCGCGCTCTCCTCGTCCCCGGTTTCGTAGAGGATCGGGCCGGGCAGCTCGATGTGAACGGGGCCGGGCCGTCCGTTCCACATTTCGCGGAAGGCGAGGCGGAGGACCTCGGGGATGCGGCCCCACTCGAAGATCGGCGCGCCCCACTTCACCGCGGGGCGGAAGAGGTCGAGCTGATCCTGGCCCTGGAAGGTGGCGGGCGAGGACGGGTAGACGATGCCCAGCCGGTGCTGTGAGGTGATCACCAGGACGGGGACGCCCTCGTGGCGCGCGGTGAGCACTCCCGGCAGCAGGTTCGCCGCGCCCGGACCGGGGTTGCCAAGGACCGCGGCCACCTTACCGGTCGTCTTGTAGAGGCCCTCGGCCATGTGGACGCCGGCCGCCTCGTGGCGGATCGGCACCTGCCGGATCCCGTGCTCGGCAAGCTCGGCGAGCAACGGGTCGGACTCCGGCGATGGCAGCCCGAAGAGAAACTTGATCCCCTCCGCCTGAAGTGCTTGGGCGAACAGCCTGCCTCCGGTGAGCTCGGCCATCAGGGTCTCGCTTTCTTCTCGGTTCGGTTGGAGGGGGCACTCGCCGGATCGGCGAGGGCACTTGCGCCGGGCCGTGGTGCCAAGGTAATCGACCCCCTCGCGCTCAGCCGCGGGCGACGAGGCGCTCGAAGGCCCGAGCGATCGGTTGGGCAAGCGGTGGGTGGATGCGGTGCAACAGGTAGGGCAGGCTGACCTGGCGCTTAGGCACCGGCACGATCAGCCGGTGCTTTCCGATCACCTTGAGGATCGCCTCGGCGACTTCGTCCGGTGAAGCGCCGTGCTTGGCGTAGTAGCTTCTCGCCGGCTCTTGGATCTCGGCGATCTCGCCCCGCATCACGCCGGTCGAGATGATCGGCGTGTCGATGATGCCGGGGCAGATCGCGCTGACGTGAACACCCCGCTTGGACAGCTCGGAGTTGAGCGCCTCGCTGAGGCCGACGACGCCGAACTTCGAAGCGCAGTAGGGAGCCATCTTGGCGCTCGGCACGACGCCCGCCATCGACGCGGTGTTCACCACCGAGGCCGGGCGACCCTGCTCGAGCATCCGCGGGATGAACGCCTGGACGCCGTAGGCGACGCCGAGCAGGTTCACGGCGATCACCCGCTGCCAATCCTCGATCGTGGTCGCCTCGACGTTCCCTCCATGCCCGATCCCGGCGTTGTTGTGAAGGACGTCGATGTGGCCCTCCCGTGCGAACAGGCGTTCGGCGAGCGCCTCGATGGCGTTTGGATCGGAGACGTCAAGCTCGTGCGCCACCGCGCGGCCGCCCGTCGCCTCGATCGCGTGGGCCACCACCTCGGCGGTATCGCCCTTCAGGTCGGTGACGTGGACCTTGGCGCCGTGGCGAGCGAGCAGCAGCGCCGTCGCCCGCCCGATGCCCGAGCCACCGCCGGTGACGACCGCGACCTTGCCGTGCAGATCGGAGCCGGCGCTCACGGCTGCCTGGGGTCCTGCGGATCAGTCGCAAAGTTCGGGTACCGGCTCATCTGGGCTCCTCTACCTCCCTCATAAGACATAAGACACAAATGCGACTCTCGTTACGCTATATATCGAAGATGGCTATTGTCAAGTCCTCCGGTCGATCCGGCTGAAATCATTGCCTCGAGCCCTGTGACCGACACGATCCGCCAACGCAGGGAGCCTGTCCAGGTTCGCAGCCGAGAGGCGGTCCGGAGGATTCTTGAGGCCGCTGAGGAGCTGATCGAAGCTGACGGCCTCGACGCCGTCACGACCCGGACGATCGCCGAGCGGGCAGGCGTATCGGCTCCCTCGCTCTACCGTTTCTTCGCCGACCGCGACGAGATCGTCGACCGCTTGCTGAGTAGGCGGCTCGCCGAGCTCGATCGGCACGCCGAGGCTGCGGAGGCCGGCTGGGAGATCACTTCCGTCCGCGACTACGTGAGCCGCGAGATCGATCTGCACCTTGCCTTCTACGAGGAGCACCCAAGCTTCATGCGACTCTGGTTCGGCGGGCGAATGTCACCTGCCGTGGTGGCCGAGGTGCACCGGCGAAACCGCACCCTCGCACACCGCGCGCGCTCGACGCTGGTAGCTGCCGGGCTGATCGACCCCGGCGTGAGCGAGAGCGCCTTCGTCATGCTCGTCGAGCTCGGAGACCGCGTCCTCGATCTCGCCTTCCGGGGTCGGCCCGAGCCCGACGACGAGGTGATCGAGCTCGGCCGCGACGCGCTCTGCTCCTACCTCCAAGGCGTCTCCGCCTCCCCGGCGCCCTAGCCTTGGTGAAGACGTTTGGCACCTTCCCCTTCCCCCCCCGGGGGGGTCACTTAGCTGGCCCATGGTCCCCACGCGACCCTGACCGCGGAGTCTCCAGAACCAGCTTCACCCTGTCGCTCACGACGGCCCCGGCGGCCTCCAGCACCCCCGCACCCGTCACCCCCAACTCGCTCCGGCTGATCTCGCCTTGCGCCGTTACCGCAATCCCCTGATGTCCGGAGCCCTCGGGGGAGCCGGAGATCATGCCGTCGAGGCGGACCTCCCGCGTGATGTCCATGAGCGTGAGATCGCCAACCAGGCGAAATGCGCCGCCTCGGCGCGCTCGAGTCGTCAGAGGCGAAGCGGATCCTCGGGGCGCTCGGGGTGCTGACCCTGGGCCGGATCGCGGCAGCCTCGTTCGCCGTTGGCCTCGGTGCCGCGGCGCTGGAGGCGGCCCTTGCGCACACGCGTGAGCGGGTGCAGTTCGGGGGCGCCCTCTCGCGCCAGCAGTTCGTCCGCTTCACATCGCGACGTGCCTGGAGGCCTCCTGGCCGACCTTGGCGCGACTGTCTGACCCCGAGCCGCGAGTCCGGATAGCACGCGAGGCCGAGTGGGATCTCCCAACAACGGTGACGCATCTGCCGGAATACCGACCATACGGGCGAGTCCACGTGCCTTCCGGAATCTCGCCAGTCGTCGCTGGAAGAAGCCGCTCCGTGGCTCAGCCGCGGTCCTCCCGACGCTCGCCGGAGGCGCCGCCCCGGATCAGCGGTGCGAGCCGGAGCGCGACGATCAACTCCCCCGGCCGCTCGCTGAGCGCGTGACCGAGCATCTCCTCGGCGGCGTGAACGTGATTGACGACGGTGTTCTCGTGGACGCCGAGCCGAGCGGCGGTTTGGCGCGGACTGCTGCTCGACTGCAGGTAGCAGAGCAGCGTCCGACGCAGGCGCCGGGCGCGGTCGTCATCGGCGAGCAGTCGACCGAGCTCTTGCCGGCAGAACCGGGCGGCGCGCGCCGCGTCGAGGCTGGCGAGCGCCGGCAGCGCAAGGTCGCGATAGGAGCTGATCGCCCCAGCCTCCGCGCCACAGAGCATCGCAACGCGCCGGGCCTCCATCGCCTGGTCGTGGCTGCTGCGAAAGCCGTCGATCCCCGTTGCCTGCGATCCCAGGGCGAGCCGGATTTGATCGTCGCCGCCGAGGCCCTCGATCTCCATCGCGCCGACCTCGATCCCGAGCGAGGTCCCGCGGGAGCCGAGCCAGCCTGCGACCAGGCCGGCGCCCCGGGGGAGCAGCAGTGGATCGTGGCTGCCGAGACCGGCCGCGAATCCGGCGGCGACGCGTTCGCAGGCCGCCGTATCGCCGGTCCCGGCGCCGACTTCGGACCACACGACGAACGCGAGATGGCGGCGGTCGAGCCGGTAGCGGAGCTGAGCGGAGGCTGCCTCCGCGTCCCGTTCCCGGCCGATCAGGATCGCGTCGACCAAGTCCCCCCTCAGCGCCGCCGAGCTGCGGACCCAGCGTTCGCGCTCGGCGCTGTACCGTTCGACGATGCTGTGGGTTACGGCCTGGATGAAGCCGAAGCTCCAACTCATCAGATCGTCGAGCGTCGAGGCCCGGACGCCCGGCTCGCTGATCCGCTGCGGCAACTCCTCGCGGACATAGCCGAAGAACGAGGCGTGTCCGACGAAGTATGCGCGCAGCAGCGAGTCGACCGGCACACCCCGCCGGGCGAGCTCTCGCGCGTATTCGGTGGCCGCGGGCGGTGGCCGTGCTTCCGATGGCGCGACTTCGCTGCGAATCATCTCGACCATGAGTCGCACGTTGGCGATCACGCTCTCCCGCAGCGCGCGGAGCGAATCGGGGTCGTAGGCGATTTCCGGCAGCTCCGCGACAATCGCGTCTGTGATCAGCTCAGCCGTCCGCGGGCTCCACCCGGGCTCCTCGGAGAGCTCGACGATCATCTCTCTCATTCCGCTCGGGGCCGGCTCGGGCATCGGTTCCCGCAGCCTACTCATGCAATTGTGGGCTGACCACAAGCGCATCGCGCGCGATCACGGCATTCGCCATTGACTTCCGGTCCGGCGGCTTCACCGTGTGTGAGCAACGCGGACTCTCACGGTTCCGCAAGGAAAGACAAGGTCAGCGAGGTATCGATGAGCTCGAACGTATCCCACGACCCGCGAGTCCTCGCGGTCGACGCTGGGGGGACGATGACCGACACGTTCATCGTCGATGCCGACGGCCAGTTCGTCGTCGGCAAGGCTCAGAGCACACCCGGCGATGAATCGATCGGTCTGCTGGAGTCGGCCGAGGATGCGTTTCGTCAGTGGAACGCGACCAGCGAAGAGCACTTTCCCGGGATCGTCTCCGGCGTCTTCTCCGGCACCGCAATGCTCAACCGGCTGCTCTCCCGCAAGGGGCTGAAGGTCGGCGCGATCGTCAGCGCCGGCCAGGAGGACATGCTGCAGATGGAGCGGGCGATCCAGACCTACCTCGGTTACTCCTACTCCGATCGGCTCCATGTGGCGACCCACTTCCACAACGAGCCGCTGATCCCACGGGAGCGGGTGCACGGCGTTCGCGGCCGTATCGACCTGTTCGGCAACGAGGTGCTGAAGCTGCGCGACGCCGACGTCCGCGAGGGCGCCGAGAGCCTGCTCGAGGCTGGCGTCGAGGGGATCGTCATCTGCTTTCTGTTCAGCTATCGCAACCCTGCCCACGAGGCGCGGGCGAAGGCGATCATCGAGAAGGTCAAGGCGACGCGGGGGCTCAATGGCGAGGTCCCGGTCTTCGTCTCCTCGGAGCTGTACCCGGCTCGCCGGGAGTTCCCGCGGCTGAACACGACGGTGATCGAGGCCTACGCTGCCGAGCCCTCCCGCTCCACCCTGAAGTCAGTGGTCGAGCGGACCAAGGCCAAGGGCGCGGGCTTCGAGCTTCGGGTGATGGCTTCTCACGGTGGCACGATCTCGACCGACGCCGAGCAACTCGCGATGACGCTGATCTCGGGCCCGATCGGCGGCGTGGTCGGATCGAAGTGGCTCGCCGAGCGGATCGGCACCGCGAACGTGCTCTGCACCGACATCGGCGGCACCTCGTTCGACATCGCACTGATCACCGGCGGCAAGACCGAGGTCGACACCACGCCCGACGCGGCCAAGTTCATGCTCAACATGCCGCTGCTTCAGATAGATTCGGTCGGGGCGGGCTGCGGCTCGTTCGTCCGCATCGACCCGAACGCGCGCCGCCCGGAGATCGGTCCCGACTCGGCCGGAGCGAGCATCGGGACGGCCTGGCCCGAGGGCGGGATCGAGACGGTCTCGATCACCGACCTCAATCTCGTGCTCGGCCGGCTCAACGCCGAGTACTTCCTCGGGGGGCAAGTCACCCTCGACCTCGAGCGGGCCCGCTACGAAGTCGAGCGCCAGATCGCGAAGCCGCTGCGGCTCGGCCTCGAGCAGGCCGCGGCGGGAATCATCGAGCTGTTCGAGACCTCGCTCCGCAACGAGGCGGTCGGGCGAATCCTTGGCAAGGGTTATTCTCCGGCCGACTACAGCCTGCTCTGCTACGGCGGCGGTGGGCCCCTGCACGTCGCCGGCTACACGGTCGGGATCCCCTACCAGCAGGTCTTGATCCCCGAGTGGGCGGCGGGCTTCAGCGCCTTCGGCTGCGCTTGCGCCGACTTCGAGTACCGCTTCGACCAGCAGGTCGACCTGCCGCTGCTGCCCGACCACTCCGACGAGGCGAAGCTGCAGATGGGCCAGCTGCTGGCCGGGGCGTGGAGCGCGCTGCGTGAACGGATCGGCGGTGAGTTCGCGAAGTCGGGCTACCCGGCGACGGAGATCGACTTCCAGGTTGGCGTGCGGATGCAGTACTACGGCCAGCTGATCGACATCGAGGTCGAGGCGCCGAAGGACACGATCGAGGCGATCGCCGACATCGAGGAGCTGATCGCGGCCTTCGAGCGGACCTATACCCGCCTGTACGCCCGGGCCGCCTCCTCGCCGGAGCTCGGCTATCTGATCGCTCAGGCGATCGTCAAGGGCTCGGTGCCGATCGAGAAGCCGACCCTGCCCGTGCTGGTTAATGCGGGGAGCCCGCCAGAGCCGAAGTTCGAGCGCGAGGTCTGGTGGAGCGAGGGCTTCGAGCCGACCCCGATCTACGAGATGACCGGGGTCGGGCGCGGGCACACAATCGACGGTCCGGCGATCCTCGAGGCCGAGTCGACGACCTTCGCCGTGCCGCCCGACCGCAGCGTCTGGCTCGATCAGAACCGCATATTCCACCTCGAGACGAAGGAGGTCTGAGCAGATGGCCGTGATCGACAAGACCCGCGAACTCGAGCCCACCGCCTCGGCGCCGATCGGCTGGGAGGGTCAGAGCCTGCGCGAGATGCTGGAGCGCTCCGAGTCCCTGTTCGAGGAGACCGGGCACTACCACGGCCTCGTGGAGTTCTCGCTGAAGAGCTCCGACCCCTTGCACTACGAGAAGCTGTTCAGTCGGGTCCGCGGCGGGATGGTTTCCGCCCGTGAGACGGCGCTCAACATCTCGGCCTCCCCGATCGTCCGCGAGCTGGGCGAGATTGCCTTCGCCCTCTACACGCCCGAGGGCGACTCGGTCGCCCTGTCGACCGGGATCATCGTCCACGTCCACACGATGTCGGAAGCGATCAAGTTCATGGTTCGCGGCGGCTGGGAGGACAACCCGAAGATCCGCCCCGGGGACATCTTCGCCAACAACCAGCCGACGATCGGCGACGTGCACCCGGCCGACGTGCAGACCTTCGTGCCGATCTTCAACCCCGAGGATCCGGGCGAGCTGCTCGCCTGGGCCGGCGGCGTGATCCACGTGATGGACATCGGCGCCTCCACACCCGGTGGCGTGCCAATCGGGCCGACCACCCGTTACGAGGACGGGATCGACCTGCACTGCGAGAAGATCGGTGAGCGCGACGAGCTGCACAGCTCGCACGTGCGGCGCTGCACGATGATGAGCCGCGCGCCGGGCCTGTGGATGCTCGACGAGCGCACCCGGCTCGCCGGCTGCCACATGATCCGCGACGCGATCGAACGGCTCGTGCTTGAGGAGGGCGCCGAGACGATCAAGACCTTCATGCGCGAGTCGATCGAGGACGGCCGCCGTGAGTTCAAGTCGCGCGTCCGCGGCCTGCTCGTCCCGGGCCGCTACCGCTCGCCCGGCTTTCAGGACGTCTTCTTCAAGGACAAGGAGCGGCTGCCGGCCCGCGCCCGCCGTGACTTCCTGATCCACGGCGCCTACGAGGTCAAGATCGACGGTGATGGCCACTGGACCACCGATCTGACCGGGTCCTCGGCCTGGGGCTGGCACCCGTTCAACGCCACCTTCTCGGGCCAGCAGGGAATGATGTGGATCCTCTTCACGCAGACGCTGATCTGCAACGACAAGATCAACGATGGCGCCTACTACGGCACCACCCTCGAGATCACGCCGCATACGTGGTGCGACATCGCCGACATGCCCGGCTCGAGCTCGACGCCGTGGGCGCCGATGTTCGCCACTTCGACCGGCTACCTGCGCTCGATCTCGCGGGCGCTGCAGTCGCGTGGCTACATCGAGGAGATCGTTGCCTCGTTCACGCCCCCCGGCAACGTCGCCCAGGGCGGCGGCATCGATCAGTACGGCCAGATGTCGGGGTTCATGAACTTCGAGATCGGCGGCCAGGGGCAGGGTGCCAAGTACCTCACCGACGGCCTCGACTACGGCGCCGCCGTCTTCAACCCCGAGGGCGACATGGGCGATGCGGAGATGTGGGAGCTGGTCAAGCCGATGCTCTACCTGGGCCGGCGCATCAAGCCCTACTCGGGCGGGATCGGCCGCCATCGGGGCGGCTCCTCGTTCGAGTCGCTGTTCCTCGTCCACGGCACGCGCGACTTCGAGGTCGAGACGCTCGGAACAGGGCCGGGTCTGGTCTCGCCGGGCCTGTTCGGCGGCTACCCCTCACCGTCGATCTACCAGCACAACGTGCACGGCTCCGACATCTACGAGCGCGCGGAGCGGGGGGAGGCCTACCCCGTGGGGGACGTCAGCGGCGAGCTGCTCGAGCTCTGTGACTTCAGCGGCGAGCACGTGATCAAGCAGGACCCGTTCTCGATGATGACCGCGGTCAAGCAGGGCGATCTCTACCTCTCGCCCGGGCGCGGCGGCGGCGGTCTCGGCGATCCGCTCGAGCGGCCCGCTGCACGGGTCGCCACCGACATCGCCGACGGTCACATGCTGGAGCGGTTCGAGCGCTCCGCCTACCGCGTCGACGACCGCGACGCAGCGCGTGCTCAGCGGCTCGAGCGAGCGCGACCGACACGGGAGTGGTGGGCCACCCAGCGGCAGCGGATCCTGGCCGGCGACCTGATCGAGCCGGTCCAGGTGATGCTCGCGGAGTCGATGCGCCTGGGCCCGGAGTTCGCCGCCGAATACCGGGGCTTCTGGGATCTGCCCGAGGGCTTCGACTTCGACGTCGTCGCGCCGACGATCGAGGTCCAGCGGGCAGCCCCGGGGAAGATCACTCCCTCCGAGTCGACAGCCGCCTACCTGGCGCAGTCGCGCTGCTATCTGCCCGAGGGCGAGGGCGGGGACGTCCCGGTCGCCTCGGAGATAACGCGCGAGCTGCTCGCGGACCTCTACGATGAGAAGCTTCCGCGGTGCACGGTCAAGGAGATCCAGTCACAGATCAAGGACCCCGACCGCTTCGACAAGTGGATCGAGCTGCTCTCCGAGCGGGTGCCCTGGGGCGATCGGATCGTGCTGCCCTACGGTGAGGCGATGTACATCGTCAAGCGCGCGGAGGACGGCGAGTACGTGATCAAAACCGAGGCCGGCGCCGAGCTCGGACCGTGGCAGCAGAACTGGAAGATGTCGGCGGTGATCTTCGTCCGCGACAGCGACGAGCTCTACGAGGAGGTCTATCCCAAACTCGGCCACCCCGATGGCGCCTGGCAGGAGCTGCGCGAGTACTACGGCCCGCTCTCGGGGAGGCTGCTGGAGATCGAGGCCTACCCGCCCGGCTACCCGGTCGTGCACGAGTATCTGCCCGACCTCGAGGGGTTCTACGGGGGCTGGCTCGGGCGCGAGCTGCCCTGACCGACGACCCTGACGAGGTAGCCTTGAACGGGAGCAGACTCCCGCCCCCAGCGACGATCCCGGCGAGTTGGAACGGTTCCGTCGCCTGACCGGTGCGACTCTGAATCCTCCTTGGGGCCGAAGGACTCTAGAAACTCAACTCCATCGAAGTGGGGGTAGATCAAAGTGTCCACGAAAGCGGGTTAGGTCCATGCCGCTGGGGTGTCGCGTCCGAGGAGTACCGTTTACGCAATGAGCGAGACTCGCGAACGCACGATCGAGCGCCTTGAGGAACATCTGGACGAAGCTGAGGAGACCCTGTCGAGCATCCGGCCGCTGGACGAAAAGCAGGCCCGTCGGGTGGCTGAGCGAATGGACCGGCTTCACTCCCAGCTGCTCGCCGCCAGCGAACCACCGAGCCTCGATGCAGCCCACGAGCGGTTGGGAACCAAGCCCGTTAGGTCGGATGAGTTCGACTCATTCGCTGGCGAGATGAGTCCTTCCGACGGCGAGGGCTAGCACTTGCAGGCAAGGCCTGGTCCGGGACGTCTGGGCGTACGATTCGACGAGCAGGTCTGGGCCGATGCGACCCGTGGATTCTCCGGTCGATCACTGGAGGTGGCGCAGAGTGCACGCCGAGTGCTCGAGCGACAGGGGCTCGCTCTCGATCAACTCCTGCCGTGCCAATCGTCCGGACCCGATCGGACGAAGTTGGCTGGGTGCGCCAAGTTGTATCTCCCGGCGGATGATGCGCCACCTTCGAGCCGGCCCTTTGCCTTTGTCCTCCAGCTCGCTCGCGAGACGGGGGGAGATCACGTCTTCGTGTTCGTTGCGTTCGGACCCAGACATCCCGGACCCGGGGTGCGATCCGTCTACGAACGGGCCCACCGCCAACTGCACGGCAAGTTCCCGGATCAGGGGTAGCTGGCCCGAGGCTCCAATTGAGGCTCCAATCTGAGGAAAACCCACCGAATCTCAGGTAGGCCGATCCGCATTCCCATGCGGTTTTCCGCCTCGCCACTCCCCCTCGCGTCGGTTGTGGTCCAGGCGGTCGCGGGTTCGAGTCCCGTCGCTCACCCTCTCGGAATCCTGCAAATGGCCGTGTTTCAGGGCCGAGTGTCACGTCAAGGAGTCGCGTTCGAGGAGTACCGTTGACACGATGAGCGATGCTCGTGAACGCACGGGTACCGAGGAGACGCTGTCGAGCATTCGCCCTCTGGATGAGAGACAGGCCGGTCGGGTGGCTGAGCGCATGGACCGGCTTCAATCCCAGCTGCTGGCCGCCAGCGAACCTCCGAGCCTCGATGCGGCCCACGAGCGGTTCGGAACCAAGCCCGTTAGGTCGGATGAGTTCGAAGCCGACTGACATTCACCCGGTTCAGATGATGCCGACGGGCGCCTGGACCGCGAGCCTCTAGACACACGAGCTGCGGCGAGAAGACGCCTGGCCTGAGCCGGTAGGAGATCATGGGGAACATATTCCTTCTCGCGCTCGTCTCCGCGGCCAACCCGACCCTGCTCGCGGCGGTGACGGTGATGCTTTTCGTACCGAATCCGAAGCGATTGCTGCTCGGCTATCTCGCCGGCGCGTTGCTGACCAGCCTCACGATCGGGTTCGTGATCGTCCTCGTCATCCACGACTCGAGCGCGACCAGCACCGCTAAGAACGCCCTCAGCCCTTCGCTTGACATCGCCTTCGGGTTGATCCTGTTGTTGGTGGCATATGTGCTCAGGGGTGGCCACGACCAGCGCCTGAAGGAGCGCCGCCGGCAGAGGAAGCTGGCAAAGAGAGATGGAGGATCCGGGGGAGAAGGGCCCTCCCAGGTCGAGACATTGCTCGGCCGTGGCTCGGTCCGTGTCACCTTTGCGCTCGGCGCCGTGCTCAGCCTTCCCAGCGTCTCCTATCTCGCTGCGTTGCACAACTTGCAGGAGCTGGGATACGGAGCGGGGGCGGAGATCCTCGTGATCGTCGGCTTCAACCTGGTCATGCTGATCTTGCTCGAGGTGCCGCTGCTCGGCTATTTCGTGGCGCCGGAGCGCACGGTGGTCGAGGTCCAGCGCTTCCGAGTCTGGCTGACCCGCAGCGGCCGGAGCATGGCGATCTACGGCGCGGGAGTGCTCGGTCTGCTGCTGATAGGCCGGGGCCTGATCGGGTACTTGACTTGATCGCGGCGAATGGCGTGATTTCATCCGGGTCCTACGATCTGCCTTCTGGGTCGACCTTCTCGACGAGAAAGGCGTTGCAGCCTCGCGTGCTCGCTCTCTTCAAGACTCGGGTCGAATCTGCCGATACCGACTGTGAAGCTGCATGCACACGTCCCCCAGGGAAGGCCCGAAACAATGCGCCGACTGCGCTCTCGTCTCAAGTTCGCCAACGTCATCTCCGTCATCGCGCTGATGCTGTCCCTCGGCGGAGTCTCCTACGCCGCGGTGAGCCTTCCCGCGAACAGCGTTGACACCAAGCAGATCCGCAGGGGGGCGGTGACTTCCGGAAAACTGGCGCCCCGCAGCGTCGGCAACGGCAATCTCGGCCGGGGGATCGTCAAGCGCCTCAACAGCAAGACCGGATCGCAGGGGCCGACCGGGCCCCAGGGTCCGAGCGGCGCCGCCGGACCACAGGGCACCACCGGGTCGCAGGGCGTGCCAGGCATACCGGGAGCCCCCGGCCCCGGAGCCGTTTTCATCCGTCTCGACGAGGACGGGACGGCGGCCCCGGTCGCGGCTCCGATCGGCACGGTTGCCGGCGTGACCTTCAACGCCGCTTGTGAGACCACCGGAGGAAACACGGGCATCAACTTCGTGATCGACACCGTGGAGGCAGCCGTCATCCAGGTGAACCTCCAGACCGACACGGGCACCGATCCGACCGCCGGAGGAGTTGCGACGTCCGGGAATACGCAGGTGAACCTTGCGGCCGGGAGCAGCACTCCGCTTGGCGGCCCCCCCGGCACCCCCGCCGGCAACTACGAGCGGAACCTCACCACGCTGAATATCTCCACACCGACCCGGAACGCCACCGTGAGCATCGTTTCCCTGGTCGAGGGCGGAGCACCCGGGCACTGCACGCTCAACGGGACCGGGGTCGCAGCGACCGGCTGACCCTCGAAACGGTCTGAGCGCGGGCGGGTTTCGGCCGCGCGGAGGGCGGGGAGAGGCACCGCGCCAAGGCGCTCATGAGTCATCCCGAACGAAGTCCCGTCCGGGACCCGCGGCTAGCCATCTCCTCGAGGGCGGATGCTCGCCAACTTCACGGGATCGAAACCTTCGACACTGTCTGCGATTTCACCCCATAAGGACGATGCTGCGGATCTCTGCGCAGGGCACGATCATCACGGCTCCTCAGCCAGGGGAAGGCCGGGTTAGGATTGGAGCCCCCGTCGAACAGAAAGGAAGCTGTGCCGCAAACGCTCTACACCGAGGAGACCGCGGACGACGGCTCCGTCACGATCCAGATCCACGTTCGCGGCTCCGAGGTTCTCGATGACCCCCAGCTGAATCGCGGCACCGCGTTCACGCAGGCCGAGCGCAACCATCTGGGTCTGCGCGGGCTCCTGCCGGCCGGCGTGGAGACGATCGAGGAGCAGCTCGCCCGCTGCTATGAGCAGTTCTCCTCACACGAGGCGGACATCGACAAGTGGGTATTCCTCACCCAGCTGCACGACACCAACGAAGTGCTCTTCTACAGGCTGGTCGGCGACCACGTCTCCGAGATGCTTCCGATCGTCTACACCCCGACTGTCGGGACCGCGATCGAGCGGTTCAGCCACCTCTTTAGACGCCAGCGGGGCGTCTACCTCAACATCGATGACATCGACGGGATCGACCGTGCGCTCGAGGAGACCGGTCTCGGCGCCGACCAGGTCGACCTCGTCGTCGCCTCGGACGGCGAGGCGATCCTCGGCATCGGTGACTGGGGCGTGGGCGGCATCGACATCTCGATCGGCAAGCTCGCCGTCTACACCGCCGCCGGGGGCATCGATCCGGATCGCGTCCTTGCCGTCGGGCTCGATGTCGGGACCAACCGCGAGGAGCTGCTCACCGATCCGCGTTACCTCGGTCTCCGCCGCGCGCGCGTTCGTGGCGACGAGTACGACGCCTTCATCGACGCCTACGTGGAGAGCGCCTCCAAGCGCTTCCCGAAGGCGATCCTCCATTGGGAGGACTTCTCCGGGCCGCAGGCGCGTGGGATCCTCGCGCGGTACGGCGAGTCCCTCTGCACCTTCGACGATGACGTCCAGGGAACCGCCTCCATAGGCCTCGCCTGCGCGCTGGCCGGTGTCCGGGTCGCCGGGGGGAAGCTCACCGACCAGCAGGTCGTCGTCTTCGGTGCCGGCGCCGCCGGGGTCGGGATCGCCGACCTGATCGCTCTCGCCATGCAGGAGGACGGGCTTGACGAGAAGGCCGCCGCCGCCCGGATCTGGCTGCTCGACCGCCCCGGCCTCCTGACCAGCGACATGGACGGACTGCTGGACTATCAGGCGCCGTATGCGAAGGATCCCTCCGATGTCGAGAGTTGGCGGGCAGACGACGGGACGGTTGGGCTCGCCGAGGTCGTCGCCAACCTGAAGCCGACGATGCTGGTGGGCACCTCCGGGGTCGCCGGCGCCTTTACCGAGCCGGTCGTGCGCTCGATGCACTCGGGGTGCGAGCGCCCGATCATCCTGCCCATGTCGAACCCGACTCCGCTTGCAGAGCAGGCTCCGCAGCGGCTGATCGAGTGGACCGACGGAGCCGCGCTCGTTGCGACCGGGAGTCCGTTCGCGCCGGTCGAGCACGGCGGCCGGACCTACCGGATCGGCCAGGCCAACAACGCCCTGATGTTCCCCGGCCTCGGGCTTGGGACGATCGTGTCGCGCGCCTCGCTGATGTCGCCAAAGCTCTTCCTCGCGGCGGCGAGGGCGATCGCCGGCCTTGCGGACCCGTCTGACCCCGCCAAGGGTCTCCTCCCGGGGATCGAGCGCCTGCGGGAGGTCTCGGCGACGGTCGCGGTCGATGTCGTTGCCGCCGCCAAGGAGGCGGGTCTCGCCCAGGCTGAAGTGGATGACCCGATCGGGGCGGTCCGCGCCGCGATGTGGGAACCCCGGTACCCGACGATCAAGTCCTAGCCATCAGCCCGCGACCGACCACACACAAGGAGCCGAGATGAGCAAGACCGTCGCAGAGGTGCTGATCGACCAGATGGTCGAGGCGGGGATCC
>JBBSQE010000054.1:0-15819 GCA_038258095.1 Solirubrobacterales bacterium
CGTGACCTGATCCTCCGTCTCGTCGCGGCTCTCGATCCCCAGGTCGTAGTACTTCAGGTCGACCTCGAGGTAGGGAAGGATCAGCTGCTCCTTGATGAAGGACCAGATGATCCGGGTCATCTCGTCACCGTCGAGCTCGACGATCGGGTTCTTGACTTCGATCTTGGCCATCCGAGAGCGGACCCTAGATGATTGATTCCTATTCAGTGGGCGCCCGGGGATTCGCCCGGCCAAGCAGACCAAGGAGCCGGGCGAAGCCAATGCCGGTCGGCATTGGCGAGGCCGACGACGCAGGTATGCAAAGTGCCGGGTGGATCAGCCGGGTGTGCGGTGAATCGGGATCGGTCATCTAGATGATTGATTGCACGAGTCGATGACGGGGGACCTCGTCACATCGATTGTGGAATCTGCGGTGCGCTGTCACCAGCAGGTCCAAAACGAAGGGACCACCCCCTCCTTACGGGCCTTGGCCGGGAAGATGAGAGAATCAACAACATGGCCACCAGCACACGCCCGTCTTGGGAGACCCATGCTGTCTCCAACCAGGCGACGCCGCTCGAGGGCTACAACAGCTTCACCGCCGACCGCCCGCTCGTCGAGGCGCTGCGCCGCGAGGGGGCCGAATGGGCCGAGGAGCGGTGTACGGCATTCGGTGAGATCTGCGGGCGCCCCGACGTGATCCGCCTCGGCTTCGAGGCGAACGAGAGGAAGCCGGTCCTCCGCACCCACGACCGCTTCGGGCACCGCATCGACGAGGTGGACTTCGACAGTTCCTGGCACGAACTGATGGCCCTCGGCGTCGAGCACGGCCTCCACTCGCTGCCGCGGACTGATCCCGGGCCCGGCGCCAACGTTGCTCGCGCCGTCCTGTTCATGCAGCTCACCCAGGTCGAGGCCGGCGTCGGGTGCCCGCTTTCGATGACCTTCTCGGGCGTCCCCGCGCTACGGGCCCAGCCCGAGGTCGCCGCCGAATGGGAGCCCCGCCTCAACTCGCTCGACTACGACAAGCGGTTCATCCCCGCCGCCGACAAAACGGGCGCTCTCTGCGGCATGGCGATGACCGAGAAGCAGGGCGGCTCCGACGTGCGGGCCAACACCACGACCGCGACGCCCCTGAACGGCGGCGGGCCCGGAGCCGAGTACGAGATCACCGGACACAAGTGGTTCTGCTCGGCGCCGATGTGCGACCTCTTCCTCGTTCTCGCGCAAACGGACGCGGGCGTGTCCTGCTTCGCCCTCCCCCGCTGGACACCGGACGGGGAACGGAACCGCTTTCACATCCAGCGCCTCAAGGACAAGCTCGGCAACCGCTCGAACGCCTCCTCCGAGGTCGAGTTCCGCCGCGCCTGGGCGCGGCTCGTCGGCGAGGAGGGGCGCGGCGTCCCGACAATCATTGAGATGGTCAACCACACGCGGCTCGACTGCGTGATCGGCGCGACGGCGGGGATGCGGGCGGGAGTTGCACAGGCCCTCCACCACACTTCCCAGCGATCCGCGTTCGGCAAGCTCCTGACCGACCAACCACTGATGCAAAACGTGCTCGCCGACCTCTGCGTGGAGTCCGAGGCCGCGACGGTTTCGGCCGGGCGGCTCGCACGCGCCTACGACGAGGCCGCGGCCGGCGACGAGGACGCCGCGAACTTCAGGCGGCTCGCGAACGCGGTCCTGAAGTACTGGATCAGCAAGCGGGGGCCGTCACACGCTGTCGAGGCCCTCGAGTGCTTCGGCGGCAACGGCTACGTCGAGGAGTCGGGAATGCCTCGGCTATTCCGGGAGAGCCCCCTGACCTCGATCTGGGAGGGCTCGGGGAACGTCCAATGCCTCGATGTCCTGCGCGGGATGGTCAAGAGTCCCGCCGCGGTCGATGCCTTCTTCGCCGAGGTCGCCGAGGGTGCGGGCGCTGAGCCGCGGCTCGACGCCTTCATGGCCGACCTCCGCGACGAAGTGTCCTCCGACATCGAATCGCTCGAGTCCCGCGCACGGCGGGTTGTCGAGCGGATGGCACTCGCCCTTCAGGCCTCGCTCCTCGTGCGCTTCGGAGACGAAGCGGTGGCCGATGCGTTCTGCGCCTCCCGCCTCGACGGAGACTGGGGCAACGCCTTCGGGACGCTCCCGGCCAGCGTCGATCACGCACGGATCATCGAGCGCCACCGGCCCTGAGTACAGCGTTGGCACGGCGCGCAAGACTTGTTGAGCTGCGCGGACTGTTCTCTCTCGTAGCTCTCGTCCTGGCGGTTTCGGCCGGAACCCCGGTAGTGGCATCGGCCGCGCCTCGCGGCGCCGAAGCCGGGTACACCGACGAGATCGGCAGCGCGCTGCTGCCGCTTCGGAGCGGCAGCGACGCAGCGATATCCGCCGGGCGCCAGGCGCAGATGAGGATCTCCCGAGCGGGGCGAATCGTCGCCGACGTCTACGTCAGCGGCGACATCGCGGTGGCGACCGAACGGCTGCGAGCCGCCGGCATGTCCGTCGTCGCCACCGCCACCGACCCGGTCCCTGTCGCCGAGGGATGGATCCCGCTCGACCGCGTCGACGCCGTCGCGCAACTTGCCCGCACCGATGCCGTGCTACCCGTCCCGGCAGGTGACACCGACGTCGGGAGCGTCACCTCCGGGGGAGTGGTCAGCCACCAGATACCGCTGGCGAACACCCTTCTTCCGAGTGCGAACGGCGCCGGTGTGGACGTCGGAATCATCTCCGACTCCATGAGCCGGGTCGGTACCGGCGTGGCGGGCTCCCAGGCGACCGGTGACCTGCCCCTGAATACCCAGGTCATGAAGGAGGGATTCCCCGGCGGGACTGATGAGGGCCGGGCGATGGCCGAGATCGTCTACGACGAAGCGCCGGGCGTGAACCGCATCATGTTCGCCGCGGGCTCGAACCTGGGACCCGTCGACAAGGCGAACTCGATCAAGCTGCTCGCCGACAACGGTGCGGACGTCATCGCCGACGACATCTTCTACCTCACCGAGCCCTTCTTCCAGGACGGAACCGTCGCGCAGGCGGTCGATGAGGCCAAGGCCGCCGGCGTCGCCTACTTCGCCTCGGCCGGCAACCGCGCCCGCCAGAGCTACGCGGCGGACTACTCGGACTCGGGCGGAATGCACGACTTCGACCCGGGCCCGGGCACCGAGGTGGTGCAGTCGAT
The DNA here is from genome assembly GCA_038258095.1 of Solirubrobacterales bacterium. Taxonomy (GTDB): domain Bacteria; phylum Actinomycetota; class Thermoleophilia; order Solirubrobacterales; family 70-9; genus JBBSQE01. Next base: position 3,149 of record JBBSQE010000054.1, read on the forward strand.
CACGAACGTCTCAAACGGGGGCTTCATCCAGCTCGCGCTCGACTGGGACGAGCCCTGGGGCGGGGCCCAGACGGACCTGAACGTGGATCTCGTCAAGCCCACGGGCGCCGCGCTGCCGGGACCACCGGTCCTCGGGGGCGCCGACGACAATCCGGCCATCGGCCTCCCCAGGGAGGTGGCGACCTGGTCGAACACGACGGGCGCGACCCAGGCGGTCGCGGTCAGGATCACCAGGGTGGCGGGTACGCGCTCGCCCTTCATGAAGTACATCGTCCGCAAGAACACGAGCGGCTTCGCGATCAACGCGTTCCCGACCAACTCCCCCGCGATCAACCCCGACGCCGCCTCGGCGAAAGGGGCCCTGGCCATCGCAGCCGTCGCCGCGGACGATCCGGGGTTGAACTCGCCGGAGACCTTCACATCGCGCGGACCGGTGACCCGCCTATTCGACATTTCCGGCAATCGGCTGGCGGTGCCGGAGGTTCTGGCAAAGCCCGACGTCGCCGCCGCCGACAAGGTCGTCACGACCGTGCCGGGCTTCCTCCCGTTCTCAGGGACAAGCGCAGCCGCCCCGAGTGCGGCTGGAATCGCCGCGATCCTCCGCTCGGCAAACCCGGGCGCCGGGGTCAACGAGGTCTACGAGCAGATGACCGACCCGACACACGCGATCGACTGCACCGCGAGCCTGCTCGTGCCAGACCCTGATTGCGGCGCGGGCTTCCTCCTCGCCCCGCTCGCCCTGGCGGGCCTCGACCGCACCGGGCCCGGCGTTTCCCGCACCCTCGCCCCGGCCCGGCCGAACGGCAGGCACGGCTGGTACACGCGCCCGATCCGCATCACATGGACCGGCGTCGACCCCGAGTCGTCCCTCGAGAGCGCTCCGTGCCCCGTGACCACGGACAGACGACAGGGCACCAACTCCTTCAGTTGCACGGTGCGAAGCGGTGGCGGCGTGACCACCGGCGAGGTCCGTTTGAGGCTCGACACGGTGAGACCACGGCACCCGCGGATGATCGGCCTGCGCGGCCGCAGGTTCAAGCAGGGCGACATTCCCCCGGCCCGCCGCAGGATCAGATGCAGGTCCGCGGACGGGACCTCGGGGCTCGCGTCCTGTCGGATCGGGAGGCTGAGCTCGAAGCTCGGTCGCCACGTCCTCGTGGCCGTGGCGACCGACCGGGCCGGCCTGCGTTCGGTCCGCAGGCTCAGGTATCGGGTCACGCGCTGAGATGACGAAGGGCCCGCACTCGGCGGGCCCTTCGCAACTCTTGATGACCTGCTCCGGGTGCGGCTAGCGACGCACCAGCTTCAGCTGCCGGAAGTACGTGGTCGCACGCCCGAGTGCGCGCACGCGGATCCGGAACAGCGCCCGCTTGGCGGTCCTGAACTGCGCCCGGTGGGCGGCTTTGACCACGAGGCCCGGGTTCTTGGCCCTGCCATGCGCGATCCTTGCGAACCTCGGGAGCGTCGTCCTGCCGCGCCCGGGGCGTAGGAGTCCGACCACCGAGAAACGGCACCTTCCCGCGACCCGCTTCGGGCAGGCGAGGTGCACGTACACGCGGCGCCCGATGACCGTTGCGGCCCCCGGGATGCCCCGTCCGACGATGCTCCGGACCTCCCTCACGGTGAACCCGCTTCCGGCGTTCTGCCCGTTCTGTCCATTGCTGCCGTTCTGGCCGTTGCTGCCGTTCTGGCCGTTGCTGCCGTTCTGGCCATTTCCGCTGCTCACATCGACAGCGCGGAGCCCGACGTTGTCGTAGTCGGCCTCGACAGCCGGCGTGACCACGACGCCACTGACGAACCGGGTGATGATCCGCAGCCGGTACGTGGAGCCGATCCTCAGCGACCCTGCGCTGAGGCTCACCGGCGGGATCGCGACGAACTGGTCGTGATCGACGATCGCCCGCCGAGTGACCGGCTCGACCGCCACGGTGCTCCCGCTCGATCCGGCCAGGACCTGAACGGAATAGTCGGCGTAGTTGCCGGTGACGGCGAGGAAATCCGCCACGTCCGCCTTCATCGCGAGCGTCAGCGTGAGCTGATCGGCCGCTGCCCCGCCGGCGCCGTTGTAACTGAACGACGGGCTCGTCCAGATCGCGTCAGATTCAGACGCTGCGCCGAGCAGGCTGGCCTGCTTCGTGGACAGATACCCGTCGCCTGCGCCTCCCGCGCCGCCCGACGGCTGATAGGTCGTGGTGACACCGGGACAGAGCAGAACCGGCACACAGAGCCCGGCCGAAGCGCTCGATCCGGTCCAGCCGCCGGAGCTGTTCGCGAACGCCCGCGCGTCATCGGCCGGCGCATAAGTGCTCGACGTATTGGCTACCGCGACTGCCGAGCCAGCGCCGAGCAGCGAAGCCCCGGCGATCAGTCCCATCCCGAGCATCCGTCTTCCGATATTTCTCTTCATCGGTGATCCCTTTCCGATTGTGGTTGGGAGCCTGCCCCCCGTCCGGCGCGCGACGACCGTGTCCTGGTCGCGGCCGGGTCAGGCCCAGATCCTTCATCGGAGAGGATTCCCGTCTCGCGAGTCCTACCAACCTTTAGCGGACAAAAGTACTAAAAAATAGGTAGCGCACGCACAGCCCGGTGACCGACGTAACGTTCGCCACCACTGTCAGGGTGAAACGTACGTCGGTCATCCGGCTCGGCTCTGGGGCCGACCTCGACGGGCGGGCGACCACCTACCGAGATGGGGCCGCTAGAGCCAGCCGTCGTCCAGGCGCCTGATCACGGCCTCGGAGAGCCGGACGGCGTCGGCGAGCGTGTCGTAGTGGAGGTGCTCGGAGACGTCGTTCGGCCAGTGGTAGTTGAGAGGCTGCTTGAGGTCCGTGCAGGAGCAGAGGGTGATCGTCGGGTAGCCGGCCGCCAAGGGCTCGAGGCCGTCGGTCCCGTTGTGGAGGCGAAGGTTGGGGTAGAGCCAGATGCCCAGGTCCTCGGCGAGGCCGTCGATCAGGTCCAGGGCCGGCTGCGGGTACTCGTGCATCTTCAGGAAGCCCTCCCCGCGCAGCACGTTCAGGTGGGGCGAGCCGACGCTGTCGATCGCGAGGAAGAACGTGGACTCACGCGGCAGCTCACCGAAGTGACGTTCCCCGAAGGCCTTCATGCCCTCGCTGAAGGACTCCTCGGAGCCGGCCGAGAGCAGGATGACGCGAGTGTTCTGCGTCGGCTCGGCGACGAGGCGCTTTGCCATAGCGACGAGCAGCACGCATGCGGTCCCGTTGTCGTTCGCGCCCGGCACGACGCTCCGGGCCCCGATATCGGCCATGGCGGCCGCGGCGCCGATTCCGAGCCCTACGCCGGCCTTGGCGATCGCTCGGATGCCGGTGGCTGCACCGAGAGCGCCCAGGATCGGGCCGCCGAGCACGGGCGCCATCAGCATCGGGCTGGTGTCGGCACCCTCGACCAACCCGAGACGGTCGGCGAGCAGCGGGATCTGCGGGTGGAATACGAGCCCGGCGTGAGCTGCATCGTGGTGGGAGACGAGGACGATCGTCCGCTCGGCGTCGGCAGGGCCGAGCTCGCAGATCACGTTGGATGTCTCACGCTGGGGGAGGCGGTTCCGCAGCCGCCGGCGTCCCGGAGGGAACTCATCCGCCATCGCGGCGGCGGCGAGAGCGCCGAGGGCGGCGCCGAAGACCCTCTTCCCACGCAGGGCGGACATGCCGGCCACCGCGCCGGTGGCGGCGCAGAGCCCGAGCGGCCACCAGTATGTGCCGTGGGCGGCTTCCCGCTCGATACGTGCCCCGGCGCCGGCCTCGTCGAACCGGGCCTGCATCCACTCGGCCGCCTCGAGCTCGCCCGGCGACGCCGAGGGCCGGTCGATCTGCTCGAGCTCCTCGAGGAGCCCTCGCAACCAGCCTTCGTCGACCGTGCCGAGGCGCTCCGAAATCGTGCTGCTCTGTGGCGAGGAATCCATCGGGCGCTCATCCTAGTTGCCGAAGTGTCCGGCCCCCACCGAGCTCGGTCCACCGGCGCTCCCGCCTGCCGCATACCATTGGCCGATGCCAGGCGGCGGCTCCCTGACCCTCTTTCACGTTCGCGGAATTCGCATCTCCGTGGACTACTCGTGGTTCATCGTCCTCTTCCTGACGATTTTCTGGCTCTCCGATGTCTACGGTCGGGTCCTGGGTGAGGACGCCGGGCAGATCGGGCCCTACGGCCTCGCGGTGGCGAGTGCCTTCGGGTTCTTCGGCTCGATCCTGCTCCACGAGTTCGGGCACGCGTTCGTCGCAAGACGGAACGGCATCGGCATCTCCGGCATCCAGCTCTGGATCTTCGGCGGGCTCGCCCGCCTCGACCGCGACGCCGACAGCCCCGGCACCGAGTTCAAGGTCGCGGTCGGCGGTCCGCTCGTGACCCTTGCGATCGCCGTCGTCCTGAGCGCGATCGGCATTGCCGCAGTCGGCCCGTCTGGATTCGTCGATGCCGCACGTCTCAACACGTCCTCGGAGACATCCGGCATCGTCGCCGCGATCGGCTGGCTTGCTCTGGTCAACCTGCTGGTCCTGGTCTTCAACCTCCTCCCAGCCTTCCCCATGGACGGCGGGCGGATCGTGCGCGCGATCGCGTGGTGGAAGACCGGCAACCGCAGTTCGGCGACCCTCTTCGCCGCGCGCCTGGGACAGGGCTTCGCGTATCTGTTCATGGGGCTCGGAGCCGCCGCGCTCTTCACTGGTGCGGCTGATTCCTTCACCGCCATCTGGCTCATCCTGATCGGCCTCGTCATCAACGGCTCGGCCCGCGCGGCATCGTTCCAGACGACCATCACCAGCCGCCTCGACGGAGTCTCGGTGTCCGACGTCATGGACCGGCAGCCGGTCGCCATCCCGGCCGAGCTGAGCGTCGAGAAGGCACTCGACGAGTACTTCCTGCGCTACCGCTGGCCGTGGTTTCCCGTCGTCGACGCCGCGCAGCACTTCCGGGGGCTCCTCGAGCACGATCGGGTCGACGAGGTGCCGGAGGGAAGCCGGGCGAGCTTCAGCGTCGGCGACCTCGTCGAAACCGACGGTGGCGCGCTTTTCATCTCCGAGGACGCGCCGCTCGACACCGTCCTCGGGAACATCAACCTGAGGCGCTTCGGCGCACTGATGGCGGTCGACGACGAGGGGCGCCTGCGCGGCGTGATCACGGCCGAACAGGTCGAGCGCGCACTTCGCGGTACCTAGATTCCGAGGAGTGACCGATCAACCACCGGGGGGACCACGGCCGTGGCTGAGGGTTCCTCCGCTCCGCGGGGTAGATGGCTTCGCGAGGTCTGGCGCCCAAGGCATCGGCAGGAAGGTGATGGTGGCGATCACGGGCCTGATCCTAGCCGGCTACGTGGTCCTCCATGCACTCGGCAACCTCAACGCCCTGCAGGGCAATCGTGGGTCCGGCGAGGCCTCCATCGACTGCTGCGCCGAGTGGCTGCCGAGCGTGCGTGGCGGCCTGTCCCAACGGCGCCGCAATGCTCTTCACCGGGGCCAAGGTCACGCACTCTTGAACCTCCTCCCTCAGGGAAGCCGGAGCACTTCGACCGGCTCGATCAAGGTGATCGGTGAGCTGAACCCGATTACCGGAAGGCGATGGTCCACAAGCTGCGCTCGCGGCGCGGGGGGATGGCGGCACAGTAGGGCGCAGCGGTCCCGGGGCGGCGAATGAACGACCCTCCTCCGCTACAACTGCGACATAGGGAGCCGCTACGGAGGGGAATTCATCCCCACCTCCACCTGCGTCACGGACTACCGCGGCGCCATCCCACCGCCACGAGCGAGGGGCCGGCGGCAGCGTCGCCCAAGTGAATTCGGCGGTGGGTGGAACAAGTGCGCGGCCAGCGACCCACAAATCGGTCACCCTGCGTCGGTGGCCTCCCCCACGGTCCTCAGCTTCGGGGGGCCGCCGACTTCGAGCCCTCGGCTTGGGAGCGGACCTTCCGGGCGGATCCGCCGATGCGCACCGATCCGGGGCTCGCCCGCGAGATCCTCGCGGAAGGGCGTGAGCACTATCCGGAGGACCCGGGGATCGCCTATTCGATGTCACGTCTCCACGCCCTGAGCGGGGACAGAGCTGCGGCCGTGGGCGAACTCGAGCGGGCCATCGAGGGGGACTCATACGTGAAGGCACCCGCCCGGGAGCACGGCGACTTCGCCTCTCTCCGCGACGACCCTGACTTTCAGCGCCTCACCGCCTGATCCGGCGCGATATCCGAGCGCGAACTCGGGATTAGCTTCACTAGTCTCCGGCCCCGTGCCTGAACACGACGTACTCGTCATCGGCGCCGGCCTCGCCGGGCAAAGGGCGGCCCTCGCGGCCGCCCAGGAAGGCGTGTCCGTCGGGATTATCAGCAAGGTCCACCCCGTCCGCTCGCACTCGAACGCGGCACAGGGCGGGATCAACGCGGCGCTGAACCCCGGGGACTCCTGGGAGTCGCACGCGTTCGACACGATCAAGGGCTCCGACTACCTGGCCGACCAAGACGCGGTCGCGATAATGACCCGGGAGGCTCCGGAGGAGATCCTCCACCTCGAGCACCTCGGCGTCACCTTCCACCGCAACGAGGAGGGCAAGCTCGGGACCCGCGCCTTCGGCGGCGCCTCGGCCGCCCGGACCTACTACGTCGCCGACATCACCGGCCAGGCGATCATGCACGTCCTCTACGAGCAGCTCATGAAGCACCACGAGGACGTCGCCCGCTACGAGGAGTGGTTCTGCACCGCCCTCGCGCTCGACAATGCCGGGGAGTGCTGCGGGGTCGTCACGCGGAACATCGCCGACGGCTCGATGGAGCTCTTCACGGCCAAGTCCGTGATCCTCGCCTGCGGCGGGAACGGTCAGGCCTTCCAGCCGACCACCAATGCCCTGATCTGCACCGGGGACGGGATCGCGATGGCCTACCGGGCCGGAGCGACCCTGATGGACATGGAGATGATCCAGTACCACCCGACGACGCTGGCCGGCAAGGGCTTCCTGATCACCGAGGGAGCGCGCGGCGAGGGTGCGCACCTGCTGAACGCAAACGGCGAGCGGTTCATGGAGAAATACGCACCGAACAAGATGGAGCTGGCATCGCGTGACGTCGTGTCCCGCGCCGAGCAGACCGAGATCAACGAGGGCCGTGGCTTCCCCGACGGCACCGTCGCGCTCGACATCACGGTCGTGCCCAGGAAGCGGATCCACGAGGCGCTCCGTGAGATCGTCCTCATCGGTCGTGACTTCGCCGGGGTGGACATCACCAAGGAGCCGATCCACATCAAGCCGGGGAACCACTACACGATGGGCGGCGTCAAGACGGACGTGAAGGGCCGAACGAACGTCCCCGGCCTGTACTCGGCCGGCGAGACCGCCTGCGTCTCCGTGCACGGCGGCAACCGCCTCGGAGCCAACTCCCTCCTCGACACCCTGATCTTCGGCAAGCACTCCGGCCGCGATGCAGCCCAGAGGGCGAAGGAGACCAAGGGCTCGAAGCCGTCACGCACCCTCCTCGACGACGAGGAGGCTCAGATCGCCGGGATGATCGGCCGCGAGAAGGGCTCGGGGCGCCGCATCTCCGAGATCAAGCGTGAGCTCGGCGAGACGATGGACAAAAACGTTTCCGTCTTCCGAGAGGATGCCGGCATCAAGCAGGCGATCGAGGATGTCAAGCGGCTCAAGGAGGAGGCGGAGTCCGCCTACATCGACGATCACGGCACGATCTTCAACCAGGACGTCCTCGGTGCCATCGAGCTCGGCTACATGCTCGACAACGCCGAATGCATCGCCTTCGGCGCCCTCCATCGCACGGAGAGCCGCGGAGCCCAGTACCGCACCGACTACCCGGTCAGAAACGACGAGGAGTGGCTCAAGCACATCGACCTGTCGCGAAACGGCGACGGGCCCGAGGTCAGCTACTCCGAGGTAACGATCACCGAGTGGGAGCCGCAGGAGCGGACATACTGATGGGAACCGATGCCTGAGTACACGATCAAGATCCGCCGCTACCAGCCCGAGTCAGACAGGGGCGAGTACTGGGAGGAGTTCAACGTCGAGCTCGATCCGAGCCTCTCGGTCCTGGACGGGATCCTCCAGGCGAGGGACTCAGAGGACGGGACGCTGGCGGTCCGCTGCTCCTGCCGCGCGGCGATCTGCGGCTCCTGTGGCATGAAGGTCAACGGCCAGTCGACGCTCGCCTGCAAGACGCAGATCGGCGAGGCGCACGAGGCGGCGAATCGCCGCAAGGGCTCCGAAAACCCGATCGTCATCGAGCCCATGGCGAACATGCCCGTCATCAAGGACCTGGTGACCGACATGGAGTCGACACACTGGGAGAAGATCCGCCGGGTCACACCGTGGCTCCTCCCGGCCGGCGAGCCGCCGGAGCGCGAGTACATCGTCGACCCCGAATCGATGATCGACATCACGCAGTCGATGGCGTGCATCCAGTGCGGGGCCTGCGTGTCCTCCTGCCTCTCGATGGAGGTCGACCCCGACTTCATCGGCCCCGCCGCGCTCGCCAAGGCCTACCGCTTCGTTGGCGATCCGCGCGACGCCGAGGCCAAGGAGCGCCTCTACGACCTCGCCCAGGACCCGCATGGGATCTACGACTGCACACACTGCTTCAGCTGCATCGACGCCTGCCCCAAGGGCGTCGCCCCGATGGACCAGATCATGAGGCTGCGGCGCCTGGCGACCCACGACCACGAGATCCATGACCAGAACAACGGCGCGAGCCACGAGGCCGCCTTCGTGAAGATCATCGAGAAGAAGGGCACTCTCGACGAGTCGCTGCTCCTCCAGGAGTCCTACGCGCCCGGCGTCAAGGGCAAGCTCATTCCGAAGAAGAGCGCGATCAAGGGCCTGCTCGGCTCCATCCCGACCGCGATCCGGGGGATCAGGACCGGCAAGATGCGCTCGCTCCCGAAGCTGATTCCCGGCGTCCACCACAAGCTTCCCGACCAGGATCACGTCAAGGAGATCTACGAGCGGGCCGAGGAATCGAGGATCGAGCTGAACCTGTACATCCGCGGCGAGGAGGCGGATGACGAGCCGGTTGAAGAGCCCGTGACCGGCCTCACCGACCAGGAGGGCTCGATGCAACCACACGCCGGCGGAAACGGGCACCAGCTCGGCACCGGCGAGGAGACGCCCGAGGAGGACGCAGGATGAGCCCGGACACGATGAAGGTCGCCTACTGGCCCGGCTGCGTGTCGCGCGGGTTCACGCCGGAGCTGCACGGCTCCATGGCGCTGATCGCCGAGCGGATGGGAATCGAGCTCGTCGAGCTCGACCGCGCCAACTGCTGCGGCGCAGGCGTGATCGCCGAGCACAACCAGGAGCTGGCCGACACGCTCAACGCCCGGACCTTCGCGCTGGCCCAGCAGACCGGCTACGCGATGATGAACATCTGCTCGACCTGCCAGGGCGCGCAATCCGAATGTCAGCAGAGACTGGATGCGGACTCCGCATATCGCGAGCACGTCAACGAGGCGCTCTCCGGCCAGGGACTCGAGTACACGAAGGGCAAGGAAGGCTGGTCGAACAAGAACTTCCTCTGGCTGCTCGTCGAGGACTTCGGCCTCGACCGCCTCGCCGGCCTGGTCGAGCGCCCGCTCTCCGGCTTGCGCGTCGGCCCGTTCTACGGCTGTTACGTGGTCCGCCCGAAGGCGCGCCTCGGCTACGACGAGTTCCCCGAGCGCGACCTCTACCTCGAGAAGGTGATCGAGGTACTGGGCGGCGAGGCCGTCGAATACGACGGCGCCCGCAAGTGCTGCGGCTTTCCGGTCATCACGATGAACAAGGAGACCTCGCTGCGCCAGGCCGGCACGCACGTCGGCGACGCGCTCGACGCCGGTGCAGACTGCCTCGTCACCCCCTGCCCCCTGTGCCACCTGAACCTGGATATGCAGCAGCCCGAGGCGGCCAAGGTGGTCAACCGCGACCTCGACCTCGCCGTCCTCCACCTCCCCCAGCTCGTCGGCCTGGCCCTCGGCTTCGAGCCGAAGGAGCTGGGGATGGGCAAGCACATCGCCTCGACGAAGTGGGTCGAGTCACGCCTGGGCACACTGGCCGCGGCCGCAGCCAGCTGAAGCGGTCAGATCCGGCCGAGGAAGCTCGGGTCAGCGCTTGACGCGGATCCGCAGCGTGCTCGGCTTGCAGCCCCGCTTGTTGGCCCTGACCAGCTTGCGCCCGGGCGTCCCGAGCGTCGTCCGCAGCCTGGCGATGCCACGCCTGTTGGTCCTCGCCCTGGCCCGGCCGATGCGAACCCTGACCCCGGCGAGACAATCCGAGTAGGTGGGCCTGACCCGCACTGTGAACCTCGTCCGCACCCCGCGCCTGGCGACCGCCGGGCGCACGCTGGCGACGCCCACGCTCTGCCCGCAGCCGGGCACGTTGAGGAGCTTGCGGCCGAAGCTCGAGAGCCCGGGCGCGGCCGCGTAGCCGAGCAGGCCGAGCCCGAAGTTCTGCTCGACGAAGCGAAGCTGGCTGTAATGGTTGTAGGGCGTCTGATCCGTCGTCCCGGGCCTCGTGCAGGGAGAGAGCGCCACGGCGCCGATCCGTCCGCCGCCCGGGCCGGGATGGGTGAAGAACCCGTTGCTGCTGGTATTGGGGCCCGTCACCTCGCCGCAGCAGGCGCTGGAATCAGCCTCGGCCCCACTGGCCTCGGCCTCGTCGAAGGTGATCAGCAGCATCCCGTGGTCTCGATACGCGCGGGAGGTGAGGATGCGCGGCACCCAGGTCTTCAGAAAGTCGTTGGCGGACACGAGGCCGCCGGGTCGCCCATCGACGCAGGGCTCGTCGTGGCCGTCCGAGCAGAGGTCGGGACTGATGAAGTTGTAATCGGCGGTGCGGGCCGGGGAGCGCAGATCGCGCGGAAGCCGATTCAGGTCGACGTCGTTCTTCGCGCAGCTCGGCGTGTCGATGATCGAGTGGAAGTAGACGAACGGGTTGTGCCGCGCGGCGTACTGGTCGTTCACCTCGGCCTGCTGCGTTGTGTCGGTGGCGCCCACCTCAGGGTGCCGGCATGTGGGAGAAGGATCAGACCCCGGGGACGCCATGTCCTCCATGTACCCCTTCCAGCGGAGTCCCTTGCTCTCGAGCTGGTTCGCGACGTTCTTGACCGCAGACGGATAGACGCAGCCCTGCCCGATGTACTGTCCATCCGACGTCGGCGTGGCAGGCGCGAACTCCGTGTATATCCCGCAGTCGGCCTGGGTGACGTTGTTGGGGCCCTGCCCGGAGACCATCGAGATGTAGTTGTCGAGGCTGAGGTGGCCCGTCGCGAAGTAGTTGGGAATGAAGGCGCCACGCGCGGGCAGCGTCTTCGCGAGATAGGGAGCCTTCGAGTCGGCGCCGAAGGTGTCGTCGGCGTTCTCGTTCTCGAGGATGATCACGAAGTAGTGCTTGATCTTCGGCACGCTCGGCGCGCTCGCCCGAGCCGCGGCCGGCCCGGCCCCTGAGGTTGCCGCACCCGCCCGAGGACTCGATTCCCCCGCCGCGCCGCCGGAGAGAGCCAGCGCTCCGGCCACCAGGCCGGCCACCGCCAGAACCGCCGCTGTCCCTTTCACTCCCACCGCCGCGGATGATACGACCACGCCCACCCGCCGTGTTGCGATCCCGTCAAGACGAGTCGCTCGACTGATCGGCGTGCTGGGCCTCGGCTTCCCTCGACATGCGCTTTCCGACCCAGTCGGCACCGAGCGTGTCGGTCAGGCCGTGCGCGAGGATCGAGGCGAGGATCACGAAGGCCGCGACGTCGAAGACCACCGTTCGGTCAGGCGCCCCGGACTCCAGCACGAACAGGGCGAACAGCATCGAGGCCACGCCCTTCGGGCCGAACCAGGCAATGAACGCCAGTTGAGACCGGGGGAGCCCGCTGCGCGCGAAGGCGAGCACGATCGCCACCGGGCGGGCGATCAGGAACACAAAGGGGATGAAGATCAGGAGGGGCCAGATCGATCCCTCGAAGCCCGTCGCGACGATCAGAGCGCCGAAGACGAAGAAGGTCAGCACCTGAAAGATCGCGCTGACACCCTCGCTGAACTCGATGAAGCTCTCGGGGACGCCCTTTTCGGTGGCGCCGAGCGCGATCCCGGCGACGAACGTGGCCACGAAGCCGTTTCCAATCGTGACCTCGGCCAGGCCATACGCTGCGAGGCCGATGCCGAGCGCGAACAGGCCCTCGTAGCGACTCGTGATCCCGCCGCCGGGGAAGCGGTCATGCATGCGGCCGCCCGCGACGCCGAGCGCGGCGCCGATCACCCCTCCCGCCAGTGCCTCGCCGAAGAGCTTTGCACCCTCGCCGCCGGGGTCTCCGCCCGGCGACGCGACGATCAGGAAGAAGAGCACGAACGGCAACGCCAGGCCGTCGTTCAGCCCGGACTCGAGGTTCAGCGTATGCCTCACCACCCCGGGCACGGCGCGCGCGGTCACGACCGCTGAAGTGACGACCGGATCGGTCGGTGTCAGCACCGCCGCCAGCAGGAACGCCTCTCCCCAGGTGAGCTCCGTGAAGAGGCCCTTCGCCGCGAGCGCGAGCAAGATCAGCGTCACCGGCATCGCCAGGACGATGGCTCGCGCCGGCAGCGCCCGGTGGGACTGCAGCAGCTCGCGCTCGGCGAACATCCCGTCGGAGAAGAGGGTCAGGATCAGAGCCAGCTCGATCAGCTCGATCACAACGGTCGAACCCGGATCGGCGCTGACGACGTCGAACTCGGCCA
>JBBSQE010000055.1:0-15768 GCA_038258095.1 Solirubrobacterales bacterium
CCCCGCGCGCCCGGGTAGCTCAGTTGGTAGAGCACTTCCATGGTAAGGAAGGGGTCACGAGTTCGAGTCTCGTCCCGGGCTTGGCCTGAGGTCGGGGCTCCGAGACTGGGGTGCCGCTCGTCGAGCGCCACCGGGTTGCGTTTCCCGGCCCTCGCCACAAGTCGAAACGCGAAGTTGTCGCCTCGGGTTCGCATCCCGAGCTCAAGGCGACAACCCGGCGAATCTCTCCTCCTGCCTGCCGCCCCCGGCTGAGTTCATGCCGACTTCGACCGCCTCGCATCCTGCGCCTCACTGCGGGCCTTCCCGGCGGACTGATGGGCCGCGCCTCGCCGACCCAGGATTAATGGGACCGCCCGCAACTGCCGACGATCGCGGGCAAGGGAGCCTCGCTGTTCAACAACAGGATCGGAGTAACCATGAGTCTGATCACCAAGAGGCGTGCGCTCTTCGGCCTTGCCGCCATCTGCGTTCTCGGCATCGCCGCCGTCGCCTTCGCCTACTTCTCGACCACCGGGTCGGGAACGGCAACCGCCACGGCCGGCAACAGCTCGCCCGTGACACTGCACGGCACCGTTGCATCGACCGTCTACCCGGGCACCTCGTCCTCGGTGACGTTCACCGTCGACAACCCGTCGCCGGGCGTGCAGCGCGTCGGCACGATCAAGCTGGCCAGCGTCACTCCTGACGCGGGACACTCGGCCTGCAGCACCGTGATCACGGGTGGAAACCCGGACTTCGCGATGGCCGACGTGGTCGTCAACAAGGTCTTCGCGACGGGTAACGGCCAGTCCGTGACCCCCACCGGGACGCTGATGATGAAGGACACCGGGGTCAACCAGGACGCCTGTCAGGGCGCGACCCTCACCCTCAACCTCACCAGCAACTAGCTAGCGAGCGAAGCCCCTGAAAGAAGGCCGGACCGGGCATGTCCGCCCGCCCGAGCCGGCTGCGAGCAGGCAACGCCTGTAAGGCCCTGGTGGCGCTGATCGGCGTCACCGGGTGCCTTGCGGGCGCGGCCTTCGCCGCGACAGGCCAGCTGCCGGTCGGTCCCGGCTCGGGGGGACGAAGTGACGCCACCGCCGGAGCGAGCGTGACCCCCGGTGCGAACCAGACCGAGGCTCGGCCGGCGCGCCGGCCCGAGCGTCGCCTGGGGAGGCCGCGCATCATCGTCCATCCTCCGCGGTCGTCGGTCTCGACGACGGCGGTGTTCCGGATCAGAGGCGCGCGACGGCTGCGCTTCGTCTGCAAGCTCGACCGCCGCCCGTGGAGGCGGTGCCACACGGGAGTCGTCTACCGCGGCCTCAGTCCACCGGCCATCGCTTCGCCGTTCGGTCGATCGACCGAACGCGCAGGCGGAGCCGTCCCGCGCGGTTCGGCTGGCGGGTGCTCGCGCCGCAGAGCTTCTCGATCACCGCTGACGTGGGGGCTCTGCAGCCCCTGTACCCCGGCGCGGCGCCGCAGGCGCTCCCGGTCACACTCAGCAATCCCAACCCGGTCCGGATCCTCGTGACGAGCCTGACCGTCTCCGTGCCCACGAGCTCGCCCGGATGCGATGCCCGCGCCAACCTCGCGATTGCCGCGCCGAGTCTCTCTCCCTCGGCCCCGGTCGAGATCCCGGCCCGTGGCTCCGTGCGGCTTCCGGCGGCCGGCGGCACGGCTCCATCGATCGGCCTGCTCGACCTCCCCGTCAACCAGGACGCCTGCAAGAACGCTCAGTTCCAGCTGATCTTCTCCGGGAGCGCACACGGATGACCGCGTCCCTCCTGAGGCGTCCTCTGCTCGCAGTCGCGGTCCTGGCTCTCGCGATCGGCCACTGCACCGGCGTGGCCGCGGCCTACACGTTCACCACGGGGACCGGCACGGCCTCGGCCGCGGTCGGAACGCTCGCGGCTCCGACCCTGACCGCCACGCCCGGCGCCGCCGCCGTCGCGCTCAGCTGGAGCACCGTCACGCCTCCCGGCTCGGGCACGGGCCCGGTCACCTACTACGTCACCCGGGACGGCGGCGCTCCGGCCGGGAACTGCCCCGGCGTGGCGAGCCCGACGGCGGTGACGAGTTGCACCGACACCGAGGTTGCGATCGGAACCCACAACTACACGGTCACCGCTCGGTGGCGCACCTGGAAGGCGACCAGCGCGGCCGTCCCGGCCCAGGTCACCAGTGGCGCGGCCACGAAGCTCGTCCTCACTGCCGCGTCGGCAGCCCCGGCCGCCGGAGCGACCGACAACCTGACGATCACCGTCAAGGACGCGGCCAACGTCACCGTCACTTCCTACGCCGGCTCGCACGGCCTGGTGTTCTCGGGCGCGGCGAGCAGTCCCGCCGGCAACGCCCCGACCGTCAGCAACAGCTCCGGCACTGCGGTCGCCTTCGGCTCAACGACCGCGCTCAACTTCACCGCCGGCGTCGCCACCGTCTCGGGCGCCGCCAACGGCGTGATGACCGTCTACAAGGCGGGCGCCGCAACCATCATCGCGACCGACGGCTCGATCTCGAGCGCACCCGGCTTCCCGATCAACGTGGCGGCGGGCCCGGCGGGTGAGCTCTCGCTTGCCGCCGCCTCCTCGACCCCCACGGCAGGGACTACCGACAACCTCACCGTCACCGCACTCGACGCCTGGGGCAACGTCGCGACCTCCTACACCGGCTCCAACAACCTCGTCTTCTCTGGCGCTGCGGCGAGCCCCGCCGGTAACGCCCCGACGGTCCGCAACAGGTCCGGCACGGCGGTCGCCTTCGGTTCCGCTACGGCGCTCAACTTCACCGCCGGTGTCGCAACCGTTTCCGGCACGTCCAACGGCGCCATGGTCATCTATGGCGCGGGGGCCGCCACGATCAACGCAACCGCCGGCTCGATCTCGAGCTCCCCGGGCCTCGCGGTGGACGTCGGCCAGGCCGCGGCTTCGAGCCTTGCCTACACCGACGTGGTCGTCAGCGCCGGCACGCTCACCTCGCCCTGTCTGTTCACCTGCGCCGTCACCGGGCTCGGCAACAGCGGCACCTTCGCGGCAAACGTCAGCGTCACCGACGCCTACGGCAACACGGTCGACAACCTGGGCGCCGGGCACTCCGTCGGGGTCACCGCCAACGGCGGCGCGACGATCACGAACCCGAACCTGACGATCGCGAGCACGGGCCCGGCGGACTCGACCCAGCGCTTCACCTTTACTTCGAAGGCCAACGGGAACTTCAACAGCAAGATCACCGCCAAGACCTCGGCGGGGACGAGCTACACGAATGCTGTGGCCACTGCGAAGCGCTGAGGCCCCCAAGACCTCGCCGGGTCATCTCGGCCTTCAACCGCTCTTCACATCCATTCCCCGTGTTCGCACTAGGGTAAAGCGCAGATTCGGAACGACTACGGGGAAGGGAAGTACATGGAGACCGAGAGGGGCATTGATTCAGAAGGTGGCCTGCGCCGTCGCGAACTGCTGATCGCCGGAGCGGCGGGAGGAGCAGCGCTGACGCTTGCCAACCCCCTCAACTACTCCGCGATCGCACGCGGTCGCCGGCGACCCGTCGCCAGGGGCGGAAAGTTCGCTGCGGGCGTCATGTCAGGGCTTCCCACCGACCGTGGGATCACCCTCTGGACCCGCCTCTCAGGAATCGAGCGCACCTCTCGCCTCATGGTTCAAGTCTCGACTGACCCGCACTTCCGCCGCGTCATCCGCGAGAAGCCCGTCGTCGCACACCGCCGCCAGGGCTTCGCCGCCAAGGCGCGGATCGGCGGCCTGCGGCCCCACACCGAGTACTACTACCGCTTCTATACGAAGGGCAGCCACTCTCGCGTCGGCAAGTTCCGGACCTTCCCGCCCCACGGCTCCCGGCAGCCGGTGCGGATCGGCTACTACTCCTGTCAGGCCTACGAGGCCGGCTACTTCAACGCCCAGGCGGCGCTGGCGAAGGAGGACCTCGACCTCGTCATCTGCCTCGGCGACTACATCTACGAGACGAGCTTCTTCGACGGCCCCGCGAACCGTGCCGACACCACCGGCCGGCTCAACAACGGTGACTCCGAGTACCTCGACGAGTACCGCGAGAAGTACGCGCTCTACCAGGCCGACAGGGACCTGCAGGCGATGCATGCCGCGCACCCTTTCCTCGCCGTCTGGGACGACCACGAGGTCGAGGACAACTACGCCGGCGACGCTCCCGACCCCGACAACGGGCCACCGAACCAGACCAAGTCCCACAACGCGAAGGTCGAGCGCCGCATCCCTCTCCTGCAGCGCCGGCGCAACGGCTACCACGCGTTTTTCGACTCGATGCCGCGCATCCGCGTCAAGCGGGATCTCCAGCGGGTGTACGGGAGCACCTCGATCGGCTCCCTCGTCGACGTGTTCTTCCTCGACGAGCGCCAGTACCGCGACGTGCAGGCCTGTGACGACAAGCTGCTCTCGAACTGCCCCGAGGAGGACGACCCGAACCGGACTCTCCTCGGCGCGGCCCAGAAGCGCTGGCTGAAGAACAGCCTCGTCCGCTCGAACGCCAAGTGGAAGCTCCTCGGCAACAACGACATGCTGATGAGCCTCGACATCACGCCGGGGTCAAGCGTCAATCCTGACCAGTGGGACGGCTATGCCGCCGAGCGAGCCGAGCTCGGCAACCACGTCCTTTCCAACGGGGTGAAGAACGTCGTCGCCGCCACCGGTGACATCCACACGTTCTTCGCCGGCACCGTGACGACCACGGGTCGACAGAGTGGAACGCCCTGGGCCTCGGAGTTCGTCGGCGGCTCGGCAACGTCCCTGGGCATTCCCGAGGCCCTCGGGCTCCCCGCCGCAGCCCTGGGTGCGGCGGCCGCATCGGATCCGCACATCAGCTTCTACGACTTCGAGAAGCGGGGGTTCGGGGTCATGTCGGTCAGCCCGTCGGCTTTCGAGTGCGAGCTGAAGTCCGTCGATGCCCTGACCAAGGGCGCGCCGGCCGAGACGCTCGCCAAGTTCAGCGTCGCCGACGGCACCGTCGGGCCGCAGCAGATCTAGCCCGGGCAGCGCCGGTCCGAAGCGTCCGGGGAGGGCAGCTCCGCCCTCGGTCCACGGGGACCGGCGGTGGCTGCCGAGCGCCGCCCGCCCCGGTGTTCCGGGGCTGGCGGAGCCCCCGATGTCCTTTGCCACGCCGGGACCGGTCGGGGCATCCTTCGTCAAGTAGAGGTGTTTTGCGCCGAATGAATTAATATCGGCAGCAATCGGCCCGACCTTTAGTCGTCAGCGGAGGGACGCAGGACGCAGGGGCACTTTGTCCGACTCCCGCTCGCGGGCCGTTCGCTGCAACCACGCATGGAGGTATTCGCATGCAGTTCATCCGAAGCGCCGTCAAGCGCCTTGGCGTGACCGGTTTGACGCTGGTCGTCGTCCTGGCCGTAGCCGGAACCGCGGGAGCGGTCAGCGTCATCAACGGCAACCAGATCAAGGCGAGGTCGATCCATTCGAGGTCGATAAGCCTCAACGCGATCAACAGCAGGAAGATCCAGAACCGGGCTGTGAACCCCGGGGACCTCTCGGGCCGGACCTACAAGAAGCTGAGCAAGATCGGGTCACCCGGTCCCCAGGGTCCCCAGGGTCCCCAGGGTCCCGCAGGACCGGCCGGTTCCGGCACCGCGGGTTCCGCCACCTACTCAGGAGCGCACTGGGGTCAGATCGACCGCAACACTCTCGGATCTCCGACCGTGGCACTTCGCCCCGGTCCCTATGAAGGTGCAGCCGTCCCACCGTTTGGCGTCGGCTCGCTTGGCTTGACCGTCAACGGTACGCCACGCGCCGCCACCACCAACGACGCCGAGCAGGCGACCTTCGGCAACGAGGTCGACTTCAACGGCAACCTGGTCAGCAACCTGACCGCTCTCGGCTTCCAGGTCTTCACGACCGGCGAGAACAATGGCATCGCCAACCCGAACATGCCGGCGATCAAGATCGAAATCGATCCGAACCTGACCGCGACGCCGAGCAACTTCTCGACGTTGACGTTCACGCCGCAGAACTCCCCTGCGAACCAGTGGAGCGGGTACATCGATGCGACGACCGCGCCGGCATCGCCGTCGGGTTACGGGTTCACGCTCTCGGGAGCCGCTGGTACGGCGACCGGCTGCAACCTGGCATCGCCGTGCACGTTCACGCAGGTCAAGGCAGCACTGGCCAACGGAACCGGCGCGACGATCTTCACGATCGGTGTCGGCAAGGGCCGCGATTTCTCCTGGTCCGGAGCGATCGACGGTCTGCGCGTCAACGGCACGACGTTCAACTTCGAGCCGTTTGGAGTCACGTCAGTCGCAACGCCGTAGTTCGAGTAGCTGGATGAGTCTCGACGGGGCGGCCTTCCGGGTCGCCCCGTCGTCGTTCGGCCCGCAGCGCATCGGCTGGATCCGCAGACGTCCAGGGAGGCAGCAGCTCAGCCGTCGGTCCGGGGACCTGCGGCGGCTGAGCAGGCGCCGTCGAGCGCACGCTTGGCCGGCTCGTAGAAGCGTAGGTTGAGCCGGAAGCCACCAGTCGGCGCGGGCAGCCAGCTGACACCGGGCTCCGATGGCGCATCGTGCCGGATCACCACCACGATCCAGCCATCGCTCCGCTTTACGAGCGGTGGATGGCTGGGGCCGATCGCGTTTCGCTTGACCGGGCTGTCGACGAGGAAGCCGTCGGTGTCATACATCGTCGGCGACCATAAGCAGCGCGCGGGCGGCTTTTGGCCGGGCGCGAAAACGAGCCGGTAGCTGTGGGCCCCGTCATATGGACGGCCTGCGGAATCGGCTATTCCAGCCGGATAAAATGCCTCAGCGCGCGCGTTCGCGCCGAGCCCGACCGGGGCGACGAGAGTTCGCAGTCGGTCCCGGCGGGGATGGACTCGCTACCAGCCGCCGTACGTCGCAGGACGGCTTGTCGCGGGACGGGGGAGGGTTGGCCGCCAGTCCGCGGCCGAGAGCATTCGTCCTCGTCCGGGGCCGCCCACTGCGTTCGGCCGTTAGGCTCCTGCCCCGCCGATGGATTTCTCCCTGAACGATGAGCAGCAGGATTTCGTGGCGGCGATCCGCGACTTCTGCGAGCGCGAGTGCGGCACCCAGGAGAAGCGGGAGCGGCTCACCGAGGGCCACACGATCCACCACAACTTCGACCTCTACCGTCAGATGGCCGAGCTCGGCTGGCTCGGGGTCACCATCGACGATGCCTACGGAGGCTCCGGCGGGTCGATGCTTGACGCCTGTCTCTTCATGGAGGAGACCTCGCGCGGCCTTGCGCCGATCGGCGGCTACGCGACGACCCTGATCGTCGCCGGTGCCACGGAGCGCTTCGGTACCGAGGAGCAGAAGGCTGAGATCCTCGGCGGCATCGCCAAGGGGGCCGTCGAGGCGATCGCGATGACCGAGCCGGAGGCGGGCTCGGATGTCGGGTCTCTGCAGACCCGCGCCGAACGCACTGACGGCGGCTACGCGATCAACGGCGTCAAGGTCTTCTGTTCGAACGCCCACATCTCCGACCACGTCCTCGTCGTCGCTCGCACCACCAAAGGTGAGTCAAAGCACGAGGGCCTGACGATGCTCTCGGTGCCGAAGGACCACGAGGCGATGGAGGTCAAACCGATCGACACGATGGGCGGCCGCGACACCAACTACCTCTACTTCACCGACTGCGAGGTCCACGAGGACGCCGTGCTCGGCCACGTTGACCAGGCGTGGACCCAGCTCATGGCCGGTCTCAACGTCGAGCGGCTGATCCTCGCGGCGACGATGCTCGGCATCGCCCAGCGCGCCTTCGACGATGCCCTCTCCTACGTCAAGGAGCGCAAGCAGTTCGGCCGCCCGATCGGCTCCTTCCAGAGCCTCCAGCACCGCCTCGCCGACATGGCGACCGAGCTCGAGGCGGCCCGCCTGATGACCTACTGGGTCGCGACTCTGACCGACGAGGACCCGGGGCGCATGCTCCCCCGCGAGGCCTCAATGGTGAAGCTGCACGTCACCGAGGTCACCAAGAAGGTCGCTCTCGAGGGCATGCAGCTGATGGGCGGCTACGGCTACTCCTCCGAATACGACATGGAGCGGCTCGTGCGCACCGCGCTGGTCTCGACGATCTACGGCGGAACCTCCGAGATCCAGCGCAACATCATCGCGAAGACACTCGGGCTTTGAGCGGCCGGGACATGCGGGGCGTGGCTCGCGGCCTAGGGTGCACGCTGCCCTACGCGGGCGAATCATCATAAATCAATGACAACCATCCCCAAAAGTGGGTAGATCTTTGATACATTGATCCGTGTCGTATCCCCTTTCGAACTGACTTGATGAGCCAATTGGTTCGTTTCGGCAGTCCGGGGAGACGAACGGTCCAAGCTGAGGCCGATTGGGGTCACCTTCGCCGGGAGGCGCTCAGGTGAAGTCGTATGGGACGTCGAGTTAGGAGGGCCGTTTGACACTCTCCTAGCCGTCGTCCCTTCGGCTGCCCGCGCTCGCTATCCTTCGACGTCGTCTGCGCTGCGCGCGCGGACTTTTCTTTCTAAGTCCCTCTACTGCATCTGAGGAGAAATGGCTCGCGGAGATGTCCGCATTGCTGTGACGCTTGCCTGTGAGGAGTGCAAGCGCCGCAATTACCAGACGAACAAGTCCCGGCGAAACTCGCCGGACCGCGTTGAGCTGCGCAAGTTCTGCCGCTGGTGCGGGAGGCACACTCCCCACAAGGAGACTCGCTGATGGCGAAGACCCGCGCTCAGCGCAAGGCGGAGAAGCGCGCCCGCGAGCAGCAGCAGAGCAAGGCCAACGGCGCCGCCCTGTCTGAGTCCCAGGCGCAGCACGACACCCAGGTCGGTCGCTCGGGTGATGTGGCGGAGATCGAGGCCGTCGAGGCCGGCATCGCCGCCGGAGCGCCCGAGTCGCAGCTCGAGACGCCGGATGCACCAAAGCCCTCTCGCGCGAAGAAGCGCGAGCTCGCGAAGCAGCAGAAGGCCGCCGAGCGCGGCAAGGCATCCGATGCCAAGCGGCGCGAGCGCGAACAGCTCGCCAAGCGCCAGAAGCAGGCTGCCGCGGAGCGCCAGCGTGGGGGAGTCACCGGCTTCATCGCCTCCTGCTGGGTCGAGCTCAAGAAGGTCCAGTGGCCAGACCGCGAGACCCTGGTGCAGGCGACGGCCGTCACAATCATCTTCGTCGCGATCGCGGCCGCCTATCTCGGCGTGCTCGACGTGATCTTCAACAAGCTGATCAAGATCGTCCTGTGACCAGGACCATAACCGCGGCGCCGAGGGGCGCCCAGACCGAAGGACGAGAGAACTAGAGATGTATCGCTGGTACGTGATCAACACCTATTCCGGGCACGAGGGCAAGGTCAAGCACAACCTCGAGCACCGCGTTCAGACGATGAGCCAGGACCGCAACGTGCGGCAGGTCGTCGTCCCGACCGAGTCCGTCTCCGAGATGAAGGACGGCCAGAAGATCCAGGTCGAGAAGCGCACCATGCCCGGCTATGTCCTGGTCAACATGGAGATGACCGACGACGCCTGGGGCCTCGTCAAGAACACTCCCGGCGTGACCGGGTTCGTCGGCTCGCGTAACAAGCCCGTGCCGCTCTCGAAGCCCGAGATCGATCGCCTCCTCCACCGCGAGACCGCCGAGCGGCCGCGCACCCAGGCCGCGTTCTCGATCGGCGAGTCGGTGAAGATCATCGCAGGCCCGCTGTCGGACTTCACGGGCGAGATCGCCGAGATCAACGAGGACGCCGCGAAGCTCAAGGTCCTCGTCTCGATCTTCGGCCGCGAGACTCCGTCTGAAGTCGGCTATGACCAGGTCAAGAAGGTCTAGGGCGCGGCGCTCCGGCTTACCGCTACCCTCATCGACTCATGGCCAAGAAGGTCCTCACCCTCATCAAGCTGCAGATTCCCGCGGCAGCCGCCAACCCGGCGCCGCCGGTCGGTCCCGCGCTGGGCCAGCACGGCGTCAACATCATGGAGTTCTGCAAGGCGTTCAATGCCCAGACCCAGGCCGACGCCGGCACAATCATCCCGGTCGAGATCACGGTCTTCGAGGACCGGAGCTTCACATTCATCACCAAGACTCCGCCCGCCGCGGTGCTGATCCGCGAGGCGATCGGAATCGACAAGGGCTCGGGCGAGCCGCACATTAACAAGGTCGGCACGATCACCGTCGGCCAGATCCGCGAGATCGCCGAGCGCAAGATGCCCGACCTGAACGCAAACGACCTCGACGCCGCATCGAAGATCATCGCCGGGACCGCCCGGTCGATGGGCGTGGATGTGGCGGGTTAGCGAGCGCATGCGCAGCGAACGTCCATATCTGACTCTCCGTGAGCGGAGCATGCGCGAAGCAGGTGTTCGATAGTGGCTCGCGGAAAGCGCTATCGCCAGCAGTACGGGAAGGTCCAGCGCGAGCATGCGTACCCGCCCGCCGAGGCCGTGGCCCTGATCAAGGAGACCGCCTCGACCTCCTTCGACGAGACGGTCGAGCTGCACGTACGGCTCGGCGTCAACGTGCGCCACGCCGAGGAGCAGCTCCGCGGCACGCTCGCTCTCCCGCACGGGCTCGGCAAGGACGTGACCATCGCCGTCTTCGCCCAGGGTCAGGCCGCTCGCGACGCTGAGTCTGCCGGCGCCGACTTCGTCGGCGGAGATGACCTCGCGAAGAAGATCGAAGAGGGCTTCACCGACTTCGATGTCGCCATCGCAACGCCGGACATGATGCCGACGGTCGGCCGCCTCGGCCGCGTGCTCGGCCCCCAGGGCAAGATGCCCAACCCGAAGGTGGGCACGGTCACCGATGACGTCGAGCGCGCCGTCAACGAGTCGAAGGCCGGCAAGGTCGAATACCGGACGGATCGCCAGGCGGTCATCCACATGGCCATCGGCAAGGCGAGCTTCGACGAGCAGAAGCTGCTCGAGAACTACATCGCGGTGATCGAGGAGATCGTCCGTGCCAAGCCTGCCTCGACCAAGGGCCGCTACATCATCTCGATCGCGCTGGCCACATCGATGGGCCCGGGCATCCGCCTCGACACGACGAAGGTCTCCCAGCGCGACATCGGGGACGCAGCGGGCAGCGCCACGGGAACTGCGGACGACGCCGCGGCAGCCGATCCGGCTGCCGAGCCCGTCAGCGCCTGAGCCTGCCTCGATTACACGCCTGAGCTGCCGGGTCCTGGCGGGGAACCTGCGCGGAACCGGTCGAAGAACCTGTGCGGAACCGGCGCTCTCGGGCTATCGTGGGGCGCTCGGGATGGACCCTGGACGGATGGACCCTGGAGAGAGGAACGCGGTTTGAAGCAGAGACGATTCTTGGCCATCGGCCTCGCAGCGGCGGCGCTCGCCGTGCCGGCCGCCGCTGACGCGGTGCCGATCACCCCCGCCTCGGTGCCGACCACCCTGCCCGCCTTTACGGGCGCTCCCGCGCGGGCGCACCGGATCAAGGCGATTCTCGGCCCGCAGAACCCCTTCATGGCGAAGAACCCCAACAGCAACATCCACAACGACACCTGGATGACCGACGCCTATCAGCGCCGCGGACCTCTGGGCCGCTCGCTGGTCGCAAGGTCGGAGGCCAAGCCGCCCTCGCTCTGCGGCTCGCTCGCCTTCGACCGCCGCGGCCGGATCGTGTCGATCTGCCCCTCGACTCTCTCCCCGCCGCAGGCCCGGATCATCGACCCGAAGTCGCTGGCCACGATCGCGAGCTACGACCTGCCGAACGCCCCGGACCCGCCCGGAACCAAGGCCTTCCAGAACTTCACCGGGGGCGGCTACTTCTTCCTCGATGCCCGCGACCGGATCTGGGCTGCGACGAAGACGAACCACATCTTCGTGATCGCCGAATCCCCCGACGGGCAGAGCCTCGTCAAGCGACGTGATTTCGATCTGAACGGTGTCCTCACCCCAGACGAGCGGGTCACGTCGGCGCTGCCGGGGTTCGACGGCCTGATCTGGTTCGTCTCCAAGGCAAGTGGCAAGGTCGGGACGCTGAACCGCAAGACCGGCGCCATCCATGTGCTCCGGACCGGCGAGGAGATCGAGAACTCGTTCGCCGTCGGTCGCGGCGGGATCTTCATCGTCTCCGACAAGCGGATGTACCGCTTCCGGGCCTCGAAGAAGGGGCGGCCCTACATCGTCTGGAAGTCGACCTACCGCAATTCGGGGATCGTGAAGCCGAGCCAGCTCGACGCAGGCTCGGGCACCACGCCGACGCTGATGTCCGGCGGCTACGTGGCGATCACCGACAACGCTGATCCGATGAACATCGTCGTCTATCGCCGCGCGCCGCGACTGAAGAGGGGACAGAAGCGGGTGGTTTGCCAGGTGCCCGTGTTCGGCAAGGGTGCGAGCGCCACCGAAAACACGCTGCTCACCGCCGGCCGATCGCTGATCGTCGTGAACAACTACGGCTATCAGGATCCGTTCGGGCCCACGGGGGGCGCGGCCACCGTGCCCGGGTTCGCCCGGATCGACGTGCTTCCGGGCGGCAGGGGGTGCCGCAAGGTCTGGACGAACCGGACCGAGCGCGGCTCGTCGGTGGTCCCGAAGCTCTCGACGCGGACCGGCCTGATCTACACCTACGTGCGCAAGGACGACCTCCCCGGCTCTCAGCCCTACTTCTGGTCGGCGATCGATTTCCGGACCGGGAGGACCGCCTGGACGCAGTACGCCGGGTCAGGCCTCTCGTTCAACAACAACTACGCGGGCATTGCTCTCGGGTCCGGCGGAACGGCCTACCTCGGCGTCATCGGCGGAATCATCAAGCTGCGCGACGGGCCCTGAGCCTCTTCAGGCCGCAGCCGGCTCCGGCAAGCCGAAGCTGACGCCGGTCATCTCCTCGGAGATCTCCCAGAGCTTGGCTCCGATCGTCGCGTTCTGCGCTAGCGCCGTCGCTCGTACCTTCTTCGGGTGCCCCCGCATCTCGCCGATCCCATCCGGGCCGATGAAGTCACCGCCCTCGACGTCGGATGCGACCGCCGCGTAGAGGGTGGGGAGGGCCCCGCGGTCGGGGCTCTGGGCGAACAGGGGGTTCAGCAACTTGAAGGCCTGATTCATGATCCCGGTCGGCCCTGAGCTCTGCAGGTTCGTGTTCGAGTAGCCGGGATGTGCCAAGACGCTCTTCACGTCCGAGCCCGCGGCGCGCAGGCGGCGATCGAGCTCGATGCCGAACAGGGCGTTCGAGAGCTTCGAGCGCTGGTAGGCGCTGCGCGACCCATACCCCTCGGCGAGGTCCATGTCGTCAAAGTCGATCCTGCCCGGCTTGTGCTCCAGGCTGGAGACGGTTACGACGCGGCCTCCCCCGGCGGCTCGCACGGCGTCGAGCAGGTGGTCGGTCAGCGCGAAGTGGCCGAGGTGGTTCGTGCCGAACTGGAGCTCGAAGCCGTCCTTCGTCTGCGACTTCGGCGTCATCATCACGCCGGCGTTGTTGATCAGGAGGTCGAGCTTGGGGTGGTCGGCTTTCACCTTGTCGGCGAAGGCGCTCACCGACGCGAGGTCGGCGAGGTCGAGGATGCCGGTCTCGGTCTTGGCATCCGGGGCCGCCGAAGCGATCTCCTCGACCGCTCCCCGGGCCTTCTCCTCGCTGCGGGCGGCAATGACCACGGTCGCCCCGGCCTTCGCCAGCTCCCGTGCGGCGACGAGCCCGATACCGCTGTTGGCCCCGGTGACGACCGCCACCCGTCCCGACTGGTCACCGATATCTCCAGCATCCCATCCACTCATCCGACTCCTCAAGTTCGATTACGCGACCGAGCGTAGTCTTCTGCGCGAGCGGGCGATCGAGCGCTTCGCGCGGGTGGCAGGGGGTGGGTCGGATCAGCGCCGAGGACGTTTTAGCGACCGCAGGTGCTGATGGGCCCCGCCCCTGACAGGACCCGCGCGCAGAGAGTGCTCTTTCGCTACTGTTCCGCTCCTGCCAGAAACCACCGGCCGGGCGATAGTCCGTTAAGCCCGGTGCAGGTGGAACCGTCGGCTCTCTTGCCGGCCGATTCCCGCCTGCGAGCGGGATTTTTTGTGGCCGGAACGGCCGAGACGAGACAGGAACCAGACTTGAACCGAGAAGAGAAAACTGCAGCGGTCGCCGACATCGCGGCCCAGATCGAGGAAGCCGAGGCCGTCTTCGCCGTCGACTACCGTGGGATAAGCGTCCCCCAGGCAGCCGAGCTGCGGGCGAAGCTGCGCGAATCCGACGCCAGCTTCCGCGTCGTCAAGAACCGCCTCACCAAGCTGGCGGCCGACAAGGCCGGCCACGAGGACCTGAAGGGTCTCCTCGAGGGCCCGACCGCCCTGACCTTCGTCCGCGGCGACACCGCCAGCGCGGCGAAGACGATCACGACCTTCAACCGCGAGCACGAGATCCTCACCTTCAAGGGCGGCTTCATGGCTGACATGGAGCTCGACCCCGAGCGCTTCACCGCGATCGCCCGCCTGCCGAGCCGCGACGTTCTGATCGGCCAGTTCGCCGGTGTCGTGGCGAGCCCGATCACCGGCCTGGTCCGGGGCCTCGGCTCGATGATCTCAGGCCTGGCCCTCCAGCTCGGCCAGATCGCCGAGCAGGGACTGGTCACCGGAGAGGCACCCGACGCCCCGGCCGAGGAAGCACCTGCCGAGGAAGCGACGGAGGCCGAGGATGCTCCCGCCGATGAGCCCACCGCCGAAGCGCCGAGCGACGAACCTCCAGACACCTCCGGCACGCCCGGAGGCGAAGCCGAGGACGTGCCGGCTGATTCGAGTCCGGATGAGGACGAGTCAGGATCTGAATCTCCGAGTTCGAGCCCGGACTCGCCCGGAGGCGAAGCCGAGGACGTGCCGGCTGATGAGGACCAGAGCCCGAGCGAGGAGGCGTCTACTTCTGATCCCTCGGCGACGAGTGAGGGCGACGAGCCCGAAGAGACTTCAAACACTGAGCAAAACGAAGAGGAGTAACTGAGACCAATGGCAGCCAAGACGACGTCAACTGAAGACTGGATCGAGGAGCTCAAGGGCATCTCCGTGCTCGAGCTCTCCGAGCGCATCAAGGCGCTCGAGGAGGAGTTCGGAGTCTCCGCTACTGCGGTGGCCGCAGCAGCACCCGCCGCCGGCGGCGGCGACGAGGGTGGGGCGGCCGAGGAGGAGTCCTCGACCGTCGACGTGCACCTGACCGAGGTCGGTGGCCAGAAGGTCCCGGTCATCAAGGTTGTCCGCGCGGCGACGGGTCTGGGCCTGAAGGAGGCCAAGGCTCTGGTCGATGACGCTCCGGGCGCGATCAAAGAGGGCGTCGAGCGCGACGAGGGCGAGAAGCTCAAGTCAGAGCTCGAGGAAGTTGGCGCAACGGCGGAGCTGAAGTAAGCTCCGGGTGCGGCGCGGATTTCTTCGCGGCGCGCGATAGGTAGGCAACCCACGCAGGCCTTGCGGCCCGTGAGGCTCGTCTGCTAATTTAGAACGTCGCGCGCTTGATGTAGCCCTTCGCCCGCACCTGCGCCTTTTTTCTATACGTCCCTCTTACGCCCGAGGAGTCGCCGACTTGGCACGTTCCAACGCTGGCCTAATTACCCGCCGCAGTTTCACCGCCCTAGAGAACCAGTCCGAAGTACCCCACCTCATCGATATCCAGCGTCGCTCCTTCCGGGAGCTGACCGATCCCAAGAGCGGAATGCTCAGGGAGACGATCAACGACGTCTCGCCGATCGAGGACTACACGGGGAACCTCGCGATCGTCTTCGGCGATTTCAAGTTCGAGGAGCCCGCCCACACGATCGAGGAGTGCCGCGAGAAGGACATGACGTACTCGCGCCCCCTCTCGGCGACGGTCGCCTTCCAGAACAAGGAGACCGGTGAGATCCG
>JBBSQE010000056.1:0-15643 GCA_038258095.1 Solirubrobacterales bacterium
CGAGTTGCGAACGCTTCCCCCGTGGACATAGGAGTGCTCGAGCGAGAAGCAGGAATCCCAGGTGCGCACCCGCTGCGCCTCCTCCCCGGCCAGGTCGCTTGTGTCCTCGACGGTGCTGCAGAAGCAGGTGGGGCAGACCAGGGTGCAGTTGCCGCAGGCCAGACACCGCTCGGAGACCTCGTCCCAGCGCGGATGCTCCATGTTCCGGTAGAGGAGCTCCTTGAGCCCGCCGGTATCGAGCTCGCGCCCCATCTCCGAGGCGCAGCGCTCCGTGGCCTCCGAGGCGTGGTGCTCATCATCCGGCTCCGCTGCCCTCGACTCGACCTCGGAGAGCAACTCGGCGCCACGGTCGGAGCCGATCTCGACCAGGAAGCGGTGCTCGCCGTCGAGGAGCTCGGTCAGCGCCAGGTCGTAGCCCTCGCGGGCCCGGGGGCCGGTGTCCATCGAGGCGCAGAAGCAGGTGTTCCCGGCCTTCCCGCAATTGACGGCGATGATGAACGCGTCGCGGCGGCGCGCCTCGTAGTCGGGGTCTCGGTAGCCGTTGCCGGCGAAGACCTGATCCTGGATCCCGATCGCGGCGAGGTCGCAGGACCGAACGCCGATGAACGCATGGTCCGGTTGCTCGGTGGATTCCTCCTCGAAGCGCATCGCTCCGCCCTCGCCCCTGCGGGACTTCCAGAGCGTCAGGGTCGCCGGGAAGAGGTGGCCCTTCCACGAATCGGGCCCCACGTTGAAACCGAACAGCGCCTCGTCCTCGCGCTGGCGGAGCCTGTAGGTGCCGCCCTCCTGCTCGTCGGTCCATCCCTCCGGCAGGTCGGCGACCGAGCCGATCTCCCGGTAGACGATCGCGCGGTCGCGAACGGTCGGCCCGATGACCTTGAACCCGCGCCGCGCCAGTCCGCCGATGATGCCGTCGAGCCCGGCTCGCGAGATCACCGATGGCGCCCGGGACGAGGCGCCCTGCTCGCGCGCGGGACTCGGCCCGCCGGCCTCGCTCAAGTCAGGTGGAGGTTGGTTTGGACACCGATGCCCTGCATCGTCGACGGCTCGGGCCGGTCGGACATCCGCATCCCGCCACAGGCCCGGGTGTGGAGATCACCGCAGGCGGGTGCTCGAGGGAGCCGGTTGGGCACAGGATCCAGATGTGCGCGCCACGCCCGTCTCGTCGCCGGTGCCTTATCTGGGGCCCGCAGCTCCTGCGAACGTCCCTCGATCCTGTGTGTCCTCGGTGTCCCTCTATCGTCGGTGAACCACGCACGCCTCCCGATCACGACGGGCGGGGCGGGTTGCTCGCCCGCGGAAGAGCAGGAGCGCGCCACCGAGGAGGGCCAGAGCCCCGGCGATGATCGCGATCACCTCCTGCGTATCCGTGCCGGGCTGAAACTCGCGGCCTGACTCGTGCAGCGCTTCGCCACTGGCCGCTCCCAGTGGTCTGGAGAGCGCTGCATCCAGGAGCGGGATCGCTCCCTCGGGATCGCCTCCGTCCAGGGTCTCTGTTGCCCTCCGCAGGAGGGGGATGTCAATCTTGCCCTGGTCTTTGCTTTCAAGTGCCGCGTCGAGTCGTGTGGCGGCCTCCTCGACGTCGTTCCTCACCCGCAGCTCGGCCAGTGCCTGCTGAGCGAGAGTGCGCGCCGGTTGCATCTTCAGGTTCTCCAGTGCCGTCTCATCCCCCCCATGAGCGGATGCGGCGGTTGGGACGAGGCCCACGACGGCCGCCGAGGCCGTGATTGCGAGCAAGGTGAAAGCGACCCTCATGATCGTCCTCGTCGGCGCTCGAGGACGATCACGATCCGTCCCAGGCCGATCAGGCCCAGCAGACCTGCGGCGCTAGCCAGCACCCCGCCGGAGAGTGCCAAGAAGCTCGCGTTCTGGACCCCCCGGATTAGCAGCCAGGCGGAGAGAGGGAGAAGGGCACTGACCAGCGCCAATAGGACCGAGAAGCGCTTTGGGTAGCCCACCTCAGCCCCCCATCCCCGTGTGTTTGACCGGGACGGTGACGGCACCGTAGATCGTCAGTCCGACCCACGCCAAGAGGACGATCAGGCCGAGCAGAATCCAGGCCTTGCGCCGGCGCGGGTCGCGTTCCGGAGAGCGATCCAGGAAGGGAATCGCGAGGAGCCCGAGGGCGAGGAGTCCCGGGAGGATGTAGAGGGCCCGGAGGCCGATCCAGTCCTCCCACGGGTAGAGCCAGAGGAAGTACCAGGGAGGCTTCGTGATCTCGATTCCCTCGACTCCAGCCGGTCCGAGCGCGGCCGGAGCCAGCCCGGCCAGGAGCAGCGCGATTCCGAGAAGGACCAGCCCCCACTTGGCGATATGCATCAGGTGAGAGGTGAAGGGCTCGTTGTGCTCCGCTTTCTCGCGGGCTGCGACCTCGGCCGCCGTCCCCCAGGGAAGCGGGGCGAGGCGATGGCGCTTGATCAGCATCATGTGGACAGCCAGAACGACCGCGACCATGATCGGCAGGATCGAGACGTGGGCGACGTAGAGCCGGGTGACCACCGGGACGTTGTTGGTGAAGTCGGAGGAGAACCAGAAGCCGAGGAAGCCGAAGATGTCGGCGATCTCCGCGTTGTGGGCCAGGGCCTCGATGGATTCCTGGTCCTGCTTGAGGACGGTGCCGCTGAAGAGCAGGCCGGCGGTCAGGAGGAAGAGGACCACGCCGCTCAACCAGATGAACTCCCGCGGCGCCTTGAAGGAGGCGGTCGCAAAGGTCCGGATCATGTGCAGCACCAGCGTGATCACGAAGAGGCTGGCGAGCCAGAAATGCAGGCTGCGAATCACCTCGCCGGCAAAGGCCCTGTCGGTTATGTAGGCGACACTGGCGTGGGCGTTGGCCGCAGACGGATCGTAGAACTGCGCGAGGTACACGCCGGTCACGATCAGCAACACGAAGCTGACCAGGGTGATCCCACCGAGTGTGAACGCCAGCGAGTTGGCATGCTCGGGAACCGGGTAACGGAGCCCCCCGAGGCCGAGCCGGTCATCCAGCCACTCCCAGGCTCTGGAACGCGACCGCCTCGTTGCCGCAGTGGACTCCAAGGTCAGTCCTTCTCGCCGCCCAGCAGGTCACGCGATTCGCGGTAGTCCTCGGGAGTTATCTCACCTGCTGCCAGCCGCCGGTCGAGTACCTCGAGAGCGCTCTGGTCCGGCGATTGGCGTGGGCTCCCACCCCGGGAGCGTACGAGCCAGACGACCCCTACGATCACGAGCCCCCAGAAGGCGAGCATCATCACGACCATGAGGATCCACCAGCCCGCACCCCAGTCGCCCATGTGGTCTCCCGAGCCCATGTCGGCAAGGAGTAGGGCTGTCTTCACGGGCACGCCCCCCGGTTCCTGGGGGTGCCGAGGCTGCGATCGGACGTGATCATGTGGATGTTGGTGGTTTGTGCCATCTCAGACACTGTGTAGGAGAGTGTACTTCAACGCATCCGTATTCGCCGACACTCGGAGTGCGGGACCTTCGCGAACGAGCTCTCACGTCTGCAGTCTCAGTGCCTGTCATCGTCGACGACCAGCGTTTCGTGCAGCATCCGCATCCGCATCTCGCAGCAGGGGTTCGATCGGTCATCCGTGGCTATTTGGGAACCCTCAAGCGGGTTCGAGCGGCAGACCCAGGCTCACCCAGTCGTGGAGCCCGCCACGGTAATAGAGGATCAGGGCCGCAGGATGGCCTGCCTCGAGCAGCGCTGCGATGGCGTCCGGAGAGGCGCCGCACTGCGGGCCGTTGCAGAAGAAGACAGACGGGCGGTGCGGGTCGAGCTCGCTGGCGCGCTCCATAGCCTCAGCGTGGGGAATGCTGTGGGCTCCGGGGATCGTCCCGGCGGCGTGGGCTTCGGGCTGGCGGCTGTCGATCGCATCGAGTCCGGACTCGAGGTGGTCGATGAGCTCGAGCTCGCCAACGGTGCGCACCCCGTCGGCGAGCGTCATCGGCTTGATCGTGCCCCAGGTCGCGTCGAGCACAACCAGGCCGCTGTCGTCTACGACCAGCGGTACCCGCATCGGGCCGCGTTTACGGCTGGCTCGGCACATCTTCACCCTTGGCCCCCGCGACGGCTCACGACCACCCTGGCTCACGAGCCGGCGCGCCAGCGGCGCAGGCGGTTCGAGTTGCTGACCACCGAGAGGGAGCTGGCGGCCATGGCGCCGGCGGCGATCATCGGGCTGAGCCGGAGGCCGAAGAAGGGGTAGAGGACCCCGGCGGCGATCGGAATGCCCACCGCGTTGTAGCCGAAGGCGAAGACCAGGTTCTGGCGAATATTGCGCATTGTCGCGCGGCTGAGGCTGAGCGCGGTGACCAAGCCGCGGAGCTCCCCGGACACCAGGGTGATGTCCGCGGCCTCGATCGCCACGTCGGTCCCGGTGCCGATGGCCACTCCCACATCAGCCTGGGCGAGGGCCGGAGCATCGTTGATCCCGTCGCCGACCATCCCCACCAGCTTGCCCTCGTCCTGGAGGTGGCGGACCTCGAGCGCCTTGTCCTCGGGCAGGACCTCGGCGAGGACACGGTCGATTCCGACCTGGCCGGCGATCGCCTCGGCGGTTCGCCGGTTGTCTCCGGTCATCATCACCACCTCCAGGCCGAGTCGGTGCAGTGCGTCGATTGCCGCCTTCGAGTCGGGTTTGACCGTGTCGGCGACCGCGACCAGGCCGGCGGCGCGACCGTCGAGAGCGATCAGGATCGCCGTCTTGCCCTCGGCCTCGAGACGCTGGGCCTCCTCATCGAGCGAATCCCGATCGATCTCGGCGTCCCGCAGCAGGCGGCGCGTCCCGATCAGAAGCCGGCGACCATCGACCAGGGCACGCAGGCCGCGGCCGGTGACGGAGTCGAACTCGGTGGGCTCCGGCGACGACAGGCCTCGCTCCTCGGAGGCGGCGACGATGGCGGCACCCAGCGGGTGCTCGGAGGATCGCTCCGCAGCGGCCGCCAGC
Source organism: Solirubrobacterales bacterium (assembly GCA_038258095.1). Lineage (GTDB taxonomy): Bacteria > Actinomycetota > Thermoleophilia > Solirubrobacterales > 70-9 > JBBSQE01. Next base: position 4,932 of record JBBSQE010000056.1, read on the forward strand.
CTCAGGAGCTCATCCTCGTCTTCGTCTCCAACCGTGACGATGTCCGTCAGGGAGGGCTCCCCGCGGGTGATCGTCCCCGTCTTGTCGAGCACGACTGCCTCGAGCTTGTGAGCCGTCTCGAGGGCTTCCGCTGAGCGGATCAGGGTCCCGCTCTCGGCTCCCTTGCCGGTGGCGACCATGATCGAGAGTGGGGTGGCGAGCCCGAGCGCGCAGGGGCAGGCGATGATCAGCACCGCTACTCCCGAAACCAGGGCGAAGGTGAGTGCCGGCGAGGGGCCGAAGTCGAACCAGGCCACGAAGGTGGTGATCGCGATGAACATCACCGCGGGCACGAAATAGCCGGAGACAAGATCGGCGACGCGCTGGATCGGCGCCTTCGATCCCTGAGCCTGCTCGACGAGGCGGACGATCTGAGCCAACATCGTGTCCCGGCCGACGCTCGTGGCCCGGAAGCGGAAGGCCCCGGTTTGGTTGATCGTCGCACCGATCACGGTGTCGCCCACGCCCTGGGTGACCGGAAGCGACTCGCCGGTGACCATCGATTCGTCAAGCGTGGAGCGCCCGTCGATCAGCTCGCCGTCCACGGGGATCTTCTCGCCGGGGCGAACGGCGACCACGTCCCCGGGCACGACATCCTCGATCGGGACCTCCTGCTCGCCCGAGTCGCGGACGACACGAGCGGTCTTGGCCTGTAGGCCGATCAGCTTGCGGATCGCCTCGCCGGTGCCGGCCTTGGCGCGGACCTCGAGCAGCCTGCCGAGCAGGATCAGGGTCAGGATCACGCCGACCGCCTCGAAGTAGACGTCGCGCAGATCGGTGGGCAGCAGGCCCGGGAAGAGGGTGACCAGGAGGCTGTAGCCGAATGCCGCGGTCGTGCCGATCGTGATCAGCGTGTTCATATCGGCGCTTCGGTGGCTCAGGCTGAGCCACCCCGCACGGTGGATCGGCCAGCCGGCGTAGGCCATCACCGGAGCGATCAGGGCAAGCTGCAGCCAGTGGTTGAGCAGGATGTCGGGCACCCAGCCGGCTTTGAAGACATCGCTTGCCATGACAGCGAAGAGCACCGGGGCGGTCAGGATCGCCCCAAAGGCGACGCGCCGGCCGAGGTCGGCGATCTCGGCCCGCCGCGCCGCTGCCTCGGCGTCGTCGTCTCCCGGGCCGGCCCCATTCCCATCGCCAACATCGAGCATCTCGTAACCGGCGTCGAGAATCGCCTGCCGCAACTGCTCAACCTCGATCTGCCCAGGGTCGTACTCGACGGTCGCGCGCTCGGTCGCCATGTTGACGGCGGCCCGGTCGACTCCGGGCTGAGCCAAGAGCGACTTCTCGATCGTCCCTACACATGAGGCACAGCTGATCCCTCCGGGCTTCAGCGCCAGCTCGACTTCGCTCGGCTCCTCGACCGCGCGCGTCGGGCCGACCCCGACCGCCTCGGCCACCTCGCCTCCGTTCGAGGGTGCCGGCGACGAGCGCTCGACGGCTGATGTCGCGCCGTTGCCCGTGGTCGTCCCGTCCTCCGAGTCGCCCTCGGCCTCAACCAGCAGGGTGCCATGCACCATGCTCATTCCGCAGGCAAAGTCGAACCGACCGCTGCGGTCCGGGGTGAACTCGACCTCCGTCCGTGCGAAGGGCGCGAGCGACCGACTGACCCCGAAGTCAGGAAAGACCACACGAGCGGTGCAATCGCCGGCCTCCTGGCGATCGAAGACCAGGCGCAGCGGCACACCCTCGCGGACGCGGATCAGGTTCGGTGAGTAGCCGCCCTTGACGGTGACCTCGACCTCCTGCTCGGCACCGCGCAGTTCAGCCGCACCGGCGCCTCGGGGACCGAAGAAGAACCAGGCCAAGGCTGCGATCAGCCCCGCTCCCGCAAGGCTGACCAACAGCTCAGCCATGGTGCCTGTGCTCGCATCTCATCTGACACAGTGTAGGACTCCATGGAGCACACGAGTTGATCCGGCGAGCCGATGGGCGATGACTCAGCCAGCGCGCCCGGCGCGCCCGGCGCGGATCGCGCCGGAACGTTGATCGCCTCTCGAGTCGCGCCGTGCCGCACGCCTGCTGGCATGGGGACTTCCTCGGGGCGACGCTTGTGCGCGTAATCGAGCACTTCCAGGAGCGCTTCTTTCATGGCCGCACCGACCGGGAGCCCTGGCCCACCGAGGCGGAGTTCCATCGACGGCGCTACGAGCTGCGGCGCGCCACCACAGGTGACCGGCGTCGAGACAGGCGAGGACTTCGACCGCGAGGGACTCGCGCGTATGTTGGCCCGCTCGAACACCTTCCTCGCCGAGCTCGGGCGCTGGCACTCTACGCGTCCGAGTCGCTGTGAGCGGCCTGCCGACATCGTCCCCCAGCCCGCAGACGCCGGGTGCCCCGCTCGTCGCCAAGGCGTGGGACGGCCATGGCGCTGGGTGGCAGTCCCCGGCGGGACGACCGCGGCGTCGGCGGGTCCCGCTGGTACGAGATCCGCGCCGTCCGGCGCGACCACCCGCCACCAAGTGAATCCCGACCTACCGACAAGCCATGAGATCACAGGGCCGAGCGATCTCGCACCCGAGGACGTCGCCGGCAGCCTGAGCCTGCGCGGAGCTGTGTCGCTTGGTACCGGCGTCATGATCGGCGCCGGCGTCTTCGCGCTCACCGGCCAAGCCGCCGCCCTGGCCGGTGATCTCTTTCCGATCGCGTTCCTGGGCGCCGCCGTTGTTGCCGGCTTCAGCGCCTACTCCTACGTGAAGCTCTCCAACGCGTATCCATCGTCGGGGGGCGTGGCCATGTTCCTGCGCAGGGAGTACGGGCTCGGGACCGCGACCGGCGTCTTCGCGCTGTTCATGTACTTTTCGATGGTGATCAACGAGAGCCTCGTAGCGCGCACCTTTGGCGCCTACGTGGTGCAGCCCCTCGACATCGGACCCAGCTCGTTCTGGGTGCCCGCATTGGGTGTGGCGCTCCTCGTCGTGGCGTTTGCGATCAACGTCGCCGGCAACCGGGTCATCCAAGCCAGCGAGGGCGTCATGGCCGTCGTCAAGATCGCCGGCCTCGGCATCTTCGCCGTCGTCGGACTGTGGTTCGTCAGCGCGACGAACTTCACCAACGGCGCCGATGCAGCGGGGAGCGCGGGGTCAATCGACGGGTTCCTCGCCGCCGTCGCCATCTCGATCCTCGCCTACAAGGGGTTCACGACGATCACCAACAGCGGCGGCGAGATCGTCGATCCTCACCGCAACACCGGCCGCGCGATCGTGATCTCGATCGCGATCTGCTCGGCCCTCTACGTCGCGCTCTCCGTCGCCGTGGCCGGCAACCTCACCCTCAGCGAGATCATCGCCGCGCAGGACTACGCTCTCGCCCGGGCGGCGGAGCCCGCCCTCGGGACGATCGGCTTGTGGGCCACCGTCGCGATCGCCGTGATCGCGACCGCCTCCGGCGTGATCGCGAGCATCTTCGCCGCCTCCCGCATGCTGGCCATGCTCACTCGCATGAAGGAGGTCCCCCACAGCCATCTCGGGATGCCGGGCACGGTCCGGCTCCACACCATGGTCTACACCGTCGCGTTCGCGATGGTGCTCACCATTCTGTTTGACCTCCGCCGCATCGCAGCCCTCGGCGCGATCTTCTATCTCCTCATGGACATCGCCATCCAGTGGGGCGTCCTGAGCCGCCTCAGATCGCAGATCGAGGCGAGGCCCGCGATCGTCGCCACGGCGATCGTCCTCGACGTGGTCATCCTGGGGGCCTTCCTGTGGGTCAAGGCCTCGGCGGATCCGCTGATCCTCTATGTCTCCGCCGCGGCCATCGTCGTCATCGTGATCGGCGAGCGTCTGTTCATGCGGTCGCACACCGATAGGGCCGGGAACATGGATATGTGAACGTTCCCGGCGTCGTCGGCAGCTCTGGCGACCACTCCCATCGCAGTCGCCTCGGTCGCTCATAGGAGCCGCCGCCAGCCCGGTGATCAGCCAGCACGTACCGGAGGACCGATGCGAAGTGCGAACCGGCTTCCACCCAAACCGATATGAGCCGGGGCTGCGGGTGCGCGGCGGACGAAACAGGACGAGCCGCGAGGCCGTCTCGTGGGTCGTGGTGCAGAGCCGCCACCGAGCGGTGGCAGGCAAACGCCGTCGGGGCGGAAGTACTCGGGGAGCCAACGACGGACTGGTCTCCAACCTGAGCCTCGTGGCGGGGGTGGCTGGCGCAGGCGCTCGCAAGCCGCACCGTCTCGCTCGAGATGTACCGCCGAGAGCTCGCTGTGGGACTAGGAGTTCGAGCGCTTCCCGCAGGAGGAGTCGGCGAGCTCCCCGGGCTCAACTCCCGCCACGGGCTCCCACCGGAGGCGACCAAGGGCTTTGCCGAGAGAATCATGGCCGATCCGAGCGCGGCGCTCGGGGTGATGACGCAGCCGCGCCGGCGCTGTCGGGGCCGAAGAAGAACCAGGTCAGGCCGGCGGTCGCGGCAGCCCCGGCGATGCTGACGAGGATCTCAGCCACCCGGGACCTTCTCTTCGATCATCCGGACCGCTCCCCGAGGGCGCGCCGCAGGACGGCGATGACGAGGATTCCAAGGCCGGCAATCCACCCGAGGCCGAGGATCAGATCCCCTGTCGCATGAAAGCTCTGCGAGAAGGCCCCCTCGACCATGACTCGTCCCGGCCCATAGCCCGGGAGCAGTGCCGCCCCGCCGTGCGGGGTTCCGAACATCGGGTTCTGAACGATTCCGAGGTCCGTCAGTGCAAGGAAGAGGATGAGATAGGTCGCGGCGAGCTTGTCGAGGATCGCTCCTGCAAGGGCGCCGATCGCCGCGTAGATCAAGCCGATCAGGACAAGGCCGCCGACGAACGGGACCCAGGAGGCGACCGCGAAGCTGAGCGCCGTAACCATCGCCGAGACCGCTACCACAAGGGCTGTCGCCGTGGCGACGATGACCAGTCGGGCGCCGATCGCTTCGATTGGCCTGAACCCGGCGACCACCAGGCGGCGGTCCGCCTGGAGCGCCGATTGCATGATGAAGACGCCGACCAGTCCGGCGACGAAGGCGATCACGTTCCCGGCCATCACGGCTCCGTGCACGTCCTTCATGCTCGACGCGATCACGGCGCCGCCGGGCAGAGTGACGGCGCGCGGGGTGGCCTCGGTGATCGCGATGCTGCGGAAGATCACGTAGGCAGGGAGAAGGATGAGCAGGCCGAGCACCAGCGGTCGTCGCATCTGGTCGCGGAAGGCCATCGTGGTGGCCGTCATCGTGCGGCGGCTCATGGTCACGCTCGCTTTCGGGCCGTCAGCCAGAAGGCCGCCAGCGCGATCGCGATCCCTGCCGCTGCGATCCCGAACGCCCCGATCCAGTCCCCCGAGGGGGACCCCTGGCCGCCTCCAGCGGCGATCAGAAGGTTCGAGGCCGGACGAGTCGGGGTGAAGTTGGCGAGGCTTGCATTGCTGGTCATCGCGGGGCCGGAGAAGATGTCGAGGGAGAAGATGAGCACCACGAGCAGCGAGCCGCTCAGGGGATCGCGAACGAGGGCGCCGATCAGAGCCCCGATCCCGGTGTAAATGGCGGCGAAGGCGAAGATTGCGGCAGCCGCATGGAGGGGATGCTCGACGCCGCTGCGCAGCAACAGCGTCAGGTAGGCGACCAGGCTCACGATCACGCCGAGGAGAAGTGAGGCGGTGATGCGGCTGAGCACCACCCGCCAGGCTCCCAGGCCCGCCAGGGCGAGCCGCCGGTCGGCCCCGCGCGAGGAGGCGAGGGCAAAGAAGGCGAGAGTGCCGCAGAGGAAAGCTGCAGCCCAGCCGGCGGATATCGAGGTCGCCGCCTGCTCGGCCAGGTCGCCGCCGAGCGCGGCGGCGAACTCACCGAGCACGCTGGCGAAGATCAAGACGAAGAAGACGGGGATCGCGATAAGCAACACGACGTTGAGCGGCGCGCGGACTTGTTCGCGCAGGAAGCTGCCCGAGACCCTTGTCAAGCCGCTCATGTGCTCGTCGCCTTTCCGTCGACCAGCGAGTAGACGCGCGTCAGCCGCTCCTGCTCTGCGAGCAGGTGGGAAACGATCAGGATCCCCATCCCCTCTTCGCGGCGACGCTCGCTCATCTCCCAGAATCGCAGGTAGGTCTCCCAGTCGAACCCGGCATAGGGCTCGTCCAGCAGGAGCAGCTCGGGATCGTGCATCAGGGCCAGCGCCAGGTTCAGCTTCTGCCGTGTTCCACCTGAGAGCTCCTCGACGCGAAAGTCGCGATAGCGGGTGAACTGGAGTTCCTCGAGGAGGCTCTCCTCGGACTGCTTGGCGACCTCGCGACCGAGACCGTATGCCTGAGCGAAGAGCTCGAAATGCTCGGCGATCGTGAGCTTGTCCCAGACCATCGGGACCTGGGGGCAATAGCCGAGCCGCCCAGGTCGCTCGATCAGGCCGTCGTCGCGCTTCAGCAGGCCGACCACGATCTGCATCAGTGTGCTCTTGCCAGAGCCGTTCTCACCGACCAGGCCGACCAGCTCGCCGGCATGGATCTCGATGCTTGCCCGCTTGAGCACCGGGATTGAGCGGCGAAACGGCGGGATTCCGCGGTGGAAGCTCTTCTCGATATCCACCGCCCGCAACACGCGGCGGCGGGCTGGCACGCCCCCTTCGTGGTCGACCCCTCCGCAGGCAGATAAATCAGCGGCCGCAATCCCGGGCGCGTCTTTGGAATCACTCATCTCGCGGGGCCGCCCCTTCTAACAGACTTGTCCTCGATGGAAGGCATGTCGGGCGGCGGCGGGCGGTAACGAGAGACACGATCTTCAAGCCGGGTGAGGTGATCGCGTTTCATCTGTCAGCGAACCATGTGCCCCGTATTGCCCCGGCTCGGCCTCGAACGCATGCAGGCAGTGCTCCGAGCAGAAATAAAAGGTCTCTCCGCCGAAGTCCTTGGTGACAGCCTTCGCCCGGTCGACCTTCATGCCGCAGACCGGGTCGGTCGCGCCTCGCGTCCTCGTCAGCCAGAAGAGCGTCGCGAAGATCGCCAGGCCGAGGATGTTGAGGGCCAGTTTGTAGTTGAGCTCGACCGAGCCGAAGATGTCGCCGCGGCTCGGGCGCGGGCCGGTCGGGATCAGGTTGAGGCCGCTGAAGAGGCCGTCGACGATCAGCGCGGCGATGACCATCGTCACGGACATCAGGGCGACGATCCGCAGGGTGAAGGGCCAGCCGTAGTACTTGCGATAAGCGAGGATGATCGGAAAAACGATCAGGTCGGCGAAGATGAACGCCATCACCCCGGCGAAGGAGATTCCCCCGGACCAGAGCACAGCGGCGAGAGGGACGTTGCCCACGGAGCAGACGAAGCTGAGCACGGCTATGACGGGGCCGATCAGGACGTTCTCGATCGTCGTCGCCAGAGGGGGGGCGTCGGTGACGAACAATGAGTTGAAGAAATCGTTGCCGAGCAGCCCGATGAACCCGGCCAGCACGAACCCCGTAGTGATCTCCTTCCAGAGCATCTGCCAGTCGCCGCGGAAGTTGTGGGCGACGTCCGACCAGGCGGAGACCGAGGTCAGCCGCTCGCGCCAGCTCAGCTGATCGCCGGCCATGTGGTGCTGGTGCCCGGAATCGGCCTCGCGGGCGTGCTTGCGCGCCTCCTCCTCGACCTTGCGGGAGACGAAGAGCCCCAGCGCCAGCGCCATCAGGATGATCATCACGATTCCGCCCACGTACTCGGCGAGCGCGAACTGCCAGCCGATCAAGACCCAGAGGACGAGCCCGAGCTCCCAGACCAGGTTGGTCGATGCGAACTGGAACGCCAGCGCCGTCGAGGCCGAGGCGCCCTTCTGAAACAGCGACTTGGCGATCGCGATGGCCGCGTAGGAGCAGGACGAGGAAGCAGCTCCGAGCCCCGTGGCCTTGGCGACCGGCCCCGGGCCGGAGCCCGACAGCGCGCCCTCGACCCGCTCACGCGGAACCCAGGCCTGGACGATCGCGGAGATCCCGAACCCGAATACCAGCGCCCACCAGACCTCGTAGGCCATCAGGAAGGACTGGCTGAGCCCCTTGCCGATCTCGCTGATCACATCGCTCATGGGGCTTCTCCTTCCGTCATCATCAGCGGCTCGCCAACAGGCGCCCGATGGCCCCCATCATCTCCGCGGTCAGCTCGTCACGGTCCTCGGCAGTTTCGGCGCCGATCACGCATTGGCGAGCGTGGTCGTCGAGGAGGGTGAGCGCAACCTTGTCCAGTGCCGCCTGGACGGCGGAAATCTGGGTGAGGACGTCGATGCAGTAGCGCTCCTCCTCGACCATGCGCTCAAGGCCGCCGACCTGGCCGCCGATCCTGCGCAATCTGTTCCTGATCCTCTCCTTGTCGGAGATGTAGCCCGGATTCTCGGGGTGCGCAGTCGTCACAGTGTCGCCTCTCTCGTGGATTCCGCTACGCCGATCCTGCCGCCCCGCCTCATGCTCCGATCGCCTCGGCGATCAGGACGGCGGATCCGAACGCGAACGCAAGGGTGGTCGCGGCGCCGACCACGCGGGTGTCGGTCCCGCCGTGGATGCCTGTCTCATGGACGGCGGCGTGCCCCTTCCCCCGGGCCAAGAGCCAGCGGTTGACGGGGACAGTCAGGAGGAAGGCGATCGCCAGGGCAAACGCCAGGCTTCCCCAGAACAGCAACTCACCGAGGCCAGCCTCCATGGCCCCCGGAACGACAAGGATGATTCCGTTATCGACAACCTCCATCGTGGCGATCGAGAACGTGTCCGACGCCAGGGCGATCGGGATCACGGTGGAAAGCGCCAGGCCCGCGCGCAGCAGGGGAAGGCTCGTCAGGCCGTAGCCGAAGGAGAAGGCCAGCACCACCGCGAGAACGATCGTGCCGAGGTTCGAGAAGCCGAGAGCTGTCCCGATCGCCACTCCGGCGACCTCGCCGATCGCGCATCCGGTCAGGCAGTGCAACGTGGCGTTGACCGCAAGACCGGTGAGGGCCCTTCCGTCCTGCGGTTGTTCCTGTGGGGGATGGCCATGCGCTGCAGCTTCCATCGGGTCTCCCTTCCAGCCGGGGTTTGTCGGCTTCCTGGAGTGTTGCATACCCTAGGGGGGTGTCCTGGGTCCCCGACCGTCGCCGACAGCCTCCTAGTAGAGGTAGCCGAGCGGGTCAACCGCAACGCCGTTCACCCGCACCTCGAAGTGCAGGTGCGCGCCGAAGCTGTGCCCCGTGTTGCCCACATAGCCAATCACCTGCCCCTGCTGGACGCTGGCTCCGAGGGAGGTCCCGAATGCCGATTGGTGGGCGTAACAGGTGGAGGTGCCGCCGCCGTGATCGATGCAGGTGTAGTTGCCGTAGCCGCCGCTCTCGGCTTCGGATTGCATCAGGCTGACGGTGCCGGAGGCCGCGGCCTGGATCGGGGTGCCCTCGGACGCGGCGATGTCGATTCCCTCGTGGATGCGGCCCCAGCGAAGGCCGAAGGTGGAAACCAAGCTGCCCTGAACCGGCCAGATGAACCCGCTTGATGACGGCGCCTGATTACCCGCCGGCGGCGGCGATCCCGCGGGGTCCGGCGCGCCCGCCTGGGCGGCTGCCAGTTGCTCGGCGATCTTGTCCTGTAAGGCCGAGACGTCCCCCTCGAGCACGCGGGCGTGGGCGCGCACGCCGGCGAGCGTCGCTTCCCGCTCGCTGCGAACCGCGGCAAGGTCCGTCTGCCGGCCCTCGGCTGATGATCGCGCTGTTGCGAGGGTCGCCTCGTGGGCGGCTATCGAGTCCCTGGCATGAGCGATCCGATCCCTGGCGGCCTTCAGCTTCACGAGTGTGTTGCGGGCTTGGTCCCTGAGCTCCCGCACCCTTCTCACCAGCGAGTCGTCCTGTGCCTGCACGGCATTCAGGTATTCGGAGCGGGCGACGAGGTCCGGCCAGCCATCGGCGCTGATCAGGACGTTGATCACGCCAGGATCGCCGGACTTATAGATCTCTACGAGCCGGTCCGACAGTGAACCGAGGGCCCTACGAAGATGCGCCCGGACGCCACGGAGGCGGCGCGTGCCATCGTCCACCTCGGCCTGTGCTCGGCCCAGGCGCGCCTGGGCTTCGGCGAGGAGGGCCTCGGCCCTTACCTCCCGCCGATGGAGCGACGCTACCCGCCCCTCGAGATCCGCGATACGCGCCGAGTAGCCCTCGATCGTGGTCGTCAGCACGCCCTCGCGGCCCTGGGCCTGATCGAGCTGGCCCTTCTTTCGGTCCAGTTTGCTGTCGAGGGTCGCGGCGGACCCCTGAGACATGCCGGCCAGCGTGGTGGTAGTGCATGCCACGATCAACGCCAAGAGGAGCCTCCGACCCGGGCGAGCCGCCCAAAGGTGAGAAGTCATCGAACTCAAGCTAGACGAGCTCCTCCTACTGAGTGTCGTACGGCTGTCTGGTTGCAAGCTGCGTTGCGTGGCTCAGGTTCCTCGGCGAAAGGGCTGGTCCGCCAGCCGTTCTGAGGTATGTCGCCTTGGCAGGCTGTATGTGAGGAATTCATGAGCATAAGATCAAGGAATCGTGTAGGCTAGCGCGAATTGAATAACCGAATGCCGAGTCCGTGTGCGCTGTCAAGCGTTTGACGGAACGGGGGAACCAGCCGCCCCTTCTCAGTTTGAAGAGCCGGTCCCGAAAGGGAATTGGGGCTAACCCACGCCGATCGTGGGGGCGCCGCTCCTTTGAGCGCCAGCCCGTCAGCTAACCCCGTAGGCCGCAAAAGGAGACGGATGCCTGTGAATGCCAAG
>JBBSQE010000057.1:0-15627 GCA_038258095.1 Solirubrobacterales bacterium
GCTCCCGACGACCCCGCCGTGGCCCAGGCGGGCGACGGCGCGGCCGTGGGCGTGGCGGGGCAGCCCCAACCCGCGGCGCAACCCCCCGAGCCCGAGGCCACGCCCGAGGCCGAGCAGCCCGAGAGCGAGACCGATCCCGCCCGGCCCGATGACGAACAACCGGAGCCCGAGCCCGAGCCCGCGGCACCGATCAGCGAGGAGCGCGCCGAGGGCAGCACCCGGCTCGACGAGCTGACGGAGCGCCTCAACGAGGCAGATGAGAAGGCGCGGTTCGCGGCGCAGGCTACCCGGCAACGTGCCGAAGACCAGGCGAGCGCCGATGTCCAGGCTCTCGAAGCGGATCTTGCGCGCGAGCAGGAGCGGGCGGCCAAGGCGCTCGAGGACCTGCGTGCGCAGCTCGAGCAGGCAGAGAACCGCACCCGCAAGGCGGAAGAGGACCGGGCGCTCGGCGCCGCCGAGTCGCGCAGCGCCGCGGCAGAGTGGCTCCGCGGACAGGCGGAGGCGATGCGCCGGGAGGCTGAGCGCCAGGTGCGCGATGAGCTCGAGGGGGCGGCGACGGGGCCGGAGGGCGCCGAGAGCGTAGCTGAGCCCGAGATCGCCGAGCGGCTTCGAACCGAGCTGAAGGAGCGCGAGGAGGAGTTGCTCGCAGAGCGGGAGGCGAAGACCCGAGCGCTCGCCGCCGCGGAGGAGCGTCTGGCAGAAATCGAGACGCAGGCCGTCAGCGCAGGAGAGCGCGTCAAGGAAACCGAGCGCCGGCTTGCCGAGGAGGCCGAGGCACGCGCGACCGCAGCACAGGAGGAAACACAGGCCGAGATCGAGCGCACCCGGGCCGAGGCGGAGGAGCGCGTCGAGGCCTCACGGAAGGCTGCCGACGAGGAGGCCCGAGACAGGATCGAGGCAGCGGCGACGGTCGCCCGGGAGGAGGCCGAGACTCGCCTGGGCGCCGAGCACGCAGCGGCGCTGACGGCCCGCGAGGAAAAGCTGAGAAGCGACCTCGAGAACGCCGAGTCGGGCTTGGAGGCAAAGCTCGCCGCCGCCGAGAAGCAGGCCGCGGCCGCCGAAGCGAGGGTCGCTGAACTCGAGGCCGACCGCACCCGGACCGAGGTCGCCAGCCGGGAGGCCGCCGCCGCCTGGTTGCGGGGCCAAGTCAAGGCGCTTCGCAGGGAAGCCCAGGCCGAGCTGGCCGGGAAGGGCGGGGCGCCCGCCGAGGGCGCGTCGGTTGAGACCCTCCAGGCCGCCGAGCCGGAACCGACAGCCACCCAGCCCGCTGCATCTGAGCCTGCCGACGGCCTCAACTTCCTCAACCGGGCCGGCTTCGACGATCTGCGCGAGATCGGCCTCTCGATCACCCAGGCGAACCGGGTCATCGGCTACCGCGAGCGCCTCAGCGGCTACTCCTCCCTCGACGACCTCGACCAGGTGCCGGGCTTCCCGGCGCCCACCCTCGCCGATCTCAAGAGGAAGCTGGAGGCCTGACGAAGATGGCGCTGAGAAAGAACAAGGAGAGTAAATCCAAGCGCGAGCGAGCCCAGCTCGAGGCCCACCTCGACGAGCTGATGGCGCTTCGCGACGAGCGTCTGTGCGGTCTGGGGGCGCTCGCCGGGCAGATGCAGCTTCAGGGCAGTTTCTCCGAGGAGCCGTTGCGGGCCCGAGCGGCGGAGCTCACCGCGCTCGATGGCGAGGTGAAGCTCGTGCTGCGCGGGCTCGAGGAAGGGCTGACCCTGGAGGAGATGGAGGAGATCGCTCGCTCTTGAGCACCTCGGTTGACGCACGCCCCGGGACGGGCGCCGGCTAATCCAATTCCCACTCCGCAGCCAGGCGATCCCGGTGCGGCTCTGCCGCCTCGGACGGAGCTTCCCGGGGGGAGACCGCCGGATCGGTGAAGCCTCGGATGGACGCGGCTACAGACTTCGCCAGGGCCGTCGGCTCGTAGCCGCCCTCGAGGCAGGCGAGGACCCCGATCTCCAGGTCGGCGGCGAGATCGCGGATCGCCGCGGCCATCTCCCCGAACGCGGTCTCATTCATCTCGCAGCCGGCGAGCGGGTCGTCGCGGTGTGCGTCGAATCCGGCCGAGACCGCGATCAGCGACGGGCGAAAGCGCCGCGCGATCGGCGCCAGAACGGCCTGGGTGAGCGCCAGGAACTCGTCGGGCCCGGCCCCCGCCGGCACCGGGAGGTTGATGGTCCGCCCGTCCCCACGACCCTCGCCAGTCTCCGCCACCGCTCCGGTGCCGGGGTAGAGCGGGCTCTGGTGGATGCTCGCGAACAGGACCTCACCGGACGCGTAGAAGATGTCCTGAGTCCCGTTTCCGTGATGGACATCCCAGTCGACGATCATCACGCGTTCCGCGCCAGCGGCCAGGGCTTCGACGGCTCCGATCGCAACGTTGTTGAACAGGCAGAACCCCATCGAGCGATCACGCTCCGCATGGTGGCCGGGCGGACGGAGCGCACAGAACGCGAACTGCTCCTCACCCGCCACGAGCCTTCGAGCCGCGTCCGCGGCCGCGCCCGCGGAGCGAATCGCCGCCTCGAAGGAGAGCGGACTCGCGATCGTGTCGGCATCGATCATCCCGCCACCCTCCTCGCAGAATGCCTCGATCGCCGCGACGTGCGCTGGGTCATGCACGCGACCGATCTGCTCGCTACTCGCAGCCGGCGCCTCGAGGGCTTCGAGCCCCAGCCAGTCCTCGGCCTCGAGCAGCGATTCGATCGCCCGGATGCGCCCAGCGTTCTCCGGATGGGGGCCCGTTTCGTGCTCTAGGGAGAGTGGGTGGCGGTAGTAGAGGCCCAAGCCGGGGTACCGTAGCCAGCTTGGACGCCGCGACGCCTGCAAATTCCCGGTTCGACGTGGTCGTCATCGGCGCCGGGGCGGCTGGGCTCTGGACCGCGATCTGCGCAGCGGAGGCCGACGGATCGGTCTGCGTCGTCTCCCGCAAGCCACTCTCAGAGACCGCGAGCTTCTGGGCGCAGGGCGGGCTTGCCGCGGTCCTCGAAGCCGGGGACACCCACGAGCAGCACGCCGCCGACACCATCGCCGCCGGCCGCGGGCTCTGTCGGCGAGCAGCCGTCGAGGCGCTCGTCGCCGAGGCGCCCGACGCGGTTCGCGAGCTCCAGGAGCGCGGCATCCGCTTCGACGTCGACAGCAGCGGCAAGCTGGCGCTCGGGCTCGAGGGCGGGCACACGCGTCGCCGGATCGTCCACGCCGGCGGCAGCCAGACCGGCCGGGCTCTGACCGCCGGCCTCGCCGGGATCGTCGCGGGCGAGAGCCGCATCGAGGTTCGCGAGGAGACGTCGGCCCTGGCGCTGCGCTCGGATGGCAGACGTTGCGACGGAATCGTGACGGACTTGGGGCTGATCGAGGCCGACTCGGTCGTGCTGGCGACGGGCGGAGCCGCGGCCCTCTGGTCTCGGACCACGAACCCTCACGGCGCGATCGGTGCCGGGCCGGTCCTCGCCAACGCCGCCGGTGCGGACCTCGCCGATCTCGAGTTCTGCCAATTCCACCCGACCGCCCTCGCGCTGCCTGGAACCTCCTTCGACGGCCAGCTCATCACCGAGGCGGTCCGCGGGGAGGGAGCGGTCCTGCTCGACTCCGCCGGCCGGCGGTTCACGGACGAACTGGCCCCGCGAGACGCGGTTGCAGCTGCCATCCTCGATCGAATGGCGGCCGATCGCGTGCCCCATGTGTTGCTCGATCTCCGCCCCGTCGAGCCCGCCCTCTTTCCGAGCGTGTTCGCTTTCTTGATCGATGCCGGCCTCGACCCACACGAGGCACCCGTTCCTGTGGCGCCGGCGGCCCACTACGTGATGGGCGGCATCGCCGTCGACCTCGCGGGCCGCACCTCGGTCGATGGGCTGTATGCGGTTGGGGAGAGCGCCTGCACCGGCCTGCACGGAGCCAACCGCCTCGCTTCCAACTCACTCAGCGAGTGCTTCGTGTTCGGCCGGCGCGCGGCGGCGTCGGCGCTCGAGGACAGCCACAGCGCCTCCTCGGAGCGCGAGCCCGTCCCCGATGTCTCCTGGCGCTTCGGCCCGCCGACCGAGGAGACGCGCGCCGCCGTCTGGCGCCAGGCCGGGCCGTCGCGCACCGCCGGGGAGTTGAAAGCACTCGGGGAAGACCCCTACCCGCTGGCCCGCGCCATCGCGAATCTCGCGCTCGAGCGCCGCGAGTCCCGCGGTGGACATCGCCGCGTCGATCACCCTCTGACCGACCCCGAGTTCGACGGGGTTCATCTGATCCTCGGACCAGATGGCAGCATTCGGCGCGACGCCTGGGAATGACCCATTTCACCGAACCGGCGAACGAGGACCGCAACTTTCGGGGTCTACGGCACTTAATTGGTGCATAACACCTCGCTCCCGAACCTTCATACGACCCCGAAACACTGTTTTCGCGCCGGTCGTCGGGGGGGACGCCCGGGCGGGACTTGGCAAGCGAACAGGGACATGGGATGTATAGATTCAGCCGCTCGATTTATCGCGAGCTTGCGCCGCGCGTGATTGAAATCCGGCATACCGGCGTTGACTCGAGGAAGCAGGTTCTGGAGGCATGCGAGGCGACGATGGAGCGAATCGTCTTTGATGGTCGCTATTTCGCTCGGCCCGCGAGGTCTCTCTTCATCGAGGTGAGGACGCACTTCCCGATCGGTGAGCAGGCGAAGGTCTACCGCGTGATCGAGTGCAACATCGCCCTGGCGCTTTCGTGCCTCGAGCGGATGCCCGGCGAGTTCGGGCTGGACACCATGCCGCGTCAGTGCAGGGCGTCCACCCGCAAGGGAACGCCGTGCCAGCGCGAGCCGCTGCCCGGCCGCGACTACTGCCCCTCCCACAAGCATCTCGAAGAGCCGCTGACCGATCCGGCCGAAAACGATCACGCCGAGAGCCCGGTCGACGCGCCGCCGATCGCCGCGTGATTCGTTTTCAGCATCGCCGGTAGGTCTGCGGCAAGCTCCGCTCTCTCGTGGTGGAGCTGGCGCCATGTGACCCGGACCACCCGCCAACCCGCAGCGTTGAACTCCGGTCGCGTGACCGGTCACGCTCGAACGCCAGAGGCGTGTGGTGAAACCTCCGGCTGTCCATCTCCACTGCGATGCGTGGACGCCGCCAGGCGAAGTCGCTGTCTCGTCTCCCCGCCGATCTCGATGTGGACGTCGGCTTCGGGAGTGGGAAGACCGAACTCCTCGACAAACGGGATGGGCAGATCCTCGAGGTCGGTCTGGGGGACTCCCTCTCCCGAATCAAGGAGCTCGATCACCCGCCGCAACCGGGCCGTGCCGCGGTATCCGGGATGGCGCTCCATGAGGTCGGGAACCGAGAGCTCCTCGTAGAGCTCCAGCACCGCGGCCTCGTTGAATGCCCTCAGAAGTTGCCGGTCGTCGAGGTGGCGGGCGCAATCGAAGAGAGTCCGGGCCACGGTCGTCGTCGGGATCCCATCGTGGACGGTGACTTCGTCCGGAGCGAGTTGCCGGCGATGGATCCTCAGCCGCGGGTTCGGGCTCTTGCGCCTCGCGACCGTCACGTCGAGCTTGCCGCCCCGGGACGGCCGGAGCCTCCAATGTCCCGCAGCGGCGAGGTCGCTCGGGACGCCGCCCTCCCCCATCTCGAGCACTCCCTCCATCAGCCGCCCCTCCCTGCTCGAAGCGCAATGGCCGACCCCGTAGACCCCTGGTGCGCGCGCGTGCAGCCGCCCGCATTCGATCCGTCTGGCGATCGAGCGCCGGTGGACGCCGAGAGCCAGAAGCTGCACACGGCTGACCCGGCCGTGCTGGCCCGTCGCCAGCCTTGCGATGGCCAGCTCGAGCTCTGTGTGACCGACAGGCTCTGCGTGACCGACGAGGTCGAGCGCCGACGTGACGATCCGGGCACCACCCCGGTGCTCGATCTCCTCTTCGTCGGCCATTGGGGGCAGCGTGCCCGGGAAAGGCTCACACGTGGTGCGCTGCACGTGCCGATTCTGTGACGCAACCGGACCGCTTTCCGCAAACAGCCGGCCTCCCGCAACGAAGCGCCCCGGCAGCGGCCGGCGTCCCACGACGGCGGCCGCCGACCGCGGCCGTCACGGCCGAAGTGTCGATTCGGGCACCGTGGCGGTGCCCGATCTGCTCCTCGTCCCCGAAACGTCTGCTCCTCGTCCGCGAAACGGGTGGCGCCGACGGTTGCGCCCGAAGTTCGGCTCGGGGTAGTGGTGCCCGGCGGCGCTAGGTTGGAGCCATGCTGCTCGGCGTCGATGTCGGAGGAACGTTCACCGACGCGGTGCTGTTCGACGGGGTCGAGCTGTACACGTCGAAGGTACCGACGACACCGCGGGATCAGTCGGAGGGAGTGATGGCGACGGTGAGGGAGGTGCTTCGGCGCGCCGGGTCGGAAGCCGGCGACATCGAGGCGTTCGCCCACGGGATGACGGTTGGCACCAACGCGCTCCTCGAGGAGCGCGGGGCGCGGACGGCGCTGGTCGCGACCCGTGGGTTCACGGATCTCCTCGAGATCGCGCGTCAGGACCGCCCGTCGCTCTACCGCCTCTCCGAGCAGAAGCCGGTTCCGCTGGCGGCGGAGGACCTGCGATTCGGTGTGGCCGAGCGGACCGGGCCGGGCGGCGTGATCGAGGAGCTCACAGACGCCGAGATCGACGATGTCGTCGAGAGGATCCGCGGCTCGGATGCCGAGTCCGTCGCGATCTGTCTCCTCTTCTCCTATCTCGACCCGGCGCACGAAGCGCGCCTGGCCGCACGAATTCGGAAGGAGCTCCCGGACATCCACGTCTCCGCCTCACACGAGGTCCTTCCCCGCTTCCGCGAGTACGAGCGCTGCTCGACGACTGTCATCGACGCCTATCTCTCCCCCCTTCTGGGGCGCTATCTCGGAGGTCTGACTGAAGCGGCCAAAGCCGAAGGGCTCGTCGAGCCGATGATCATGCAGTCCTCGGGCGGCATCGCCCCGGCAGTCGAGGCCGCCCGGGCGGGCGCCTGGAGCGTGCTCTCGGGCCCGGCCGGCGGAGCGGTCGGTGCCGGGCTTCTCGCCCGGATCTCCGGGAACGGGGACGCACTCGGCTTCGACATGGGCGGGACCTCCTGTGACGTGTGCGTGATCGAGGGCGGTGAGGTGAGGCGGACCGCCGAGCGCGAGATCGCCGGCCGCGTCATCCAACTTCCGATGGTCGACGTCCACACCGTGGGGGCCGGCGGCGGATCGATCGGATGGCGGGATGCCGGCGGGGCGCTGCGCGCCGGTCCGCGGTCGGCCGGCGCCGAGCCGGGCCCCGCCTGTTACGGCCGCGGTGGCGACGAGCCAACGGTCACCGACGCCAACCTTGTGCTGGGCTATCTGGCTGCAGGGGCGAGCCTGGCGGGCGGCGTCGAGCTGGACGACGATGCCGCGCGGGAGGCGTTGGAGCGACTCGGCGACTCGCTCGGCCTCGACGCGACCGACACCGCCCGGGGCATCATCCGGGTCGCCAACGCGGAGATGGTCCGGGCGCTCCGGGTCGTGACTGTCGAGCGGGGAGTCGACCCGAGGGAATTCGCCCTTCTGCCCTTCGGAGGCGCCGGGCCTATGCACGCCGCCGCGATCGCCATGGAGATGGGCCTCGAGAGGATCTTCTGCCCGCGGGCGGGCGGCGTGCTCTCGGCGCTCGGGCTATGCGCCTCCGAGCGCCGCCGAGACACCACCCGCACCTTCTTGCTGGCGGGCCCCGACCTCGAGGCGGGGCGCATCGAGGCCGAGGTGCGATCGATGATCGAGGTCACCGGAGCCGGCCTCCGTGGCGCCGAGACGAGTGTGGTCTACGAGCTCCGCTACCGGGGCCAGGCCTTCGAGCTCGGGGTGCCCGGGCCGATCGGAGTCCATCCCTCCGAGCTGAGTGACGCATTCGCCGCCGCGCACGAGGAGCGCTACGGATACCGCGACCCCGACGCGGAGGTGGAGCTCGTCGACATCCGGCTGGCGATGGTGGTTCCCGGGCCGGAACCGGAGCCGCGGGCGGCGCCGGACGGCGAGACCGTCGAATCGACCCGGGACGCCTGGTTCGGCGAGGAACGCCTGCAGACCCGGATCATCAGCGGCGAGCCTCCCGCGGGTCTCGCCGCCGAGGGTCCTGCGGTCTTCGAGCTCGGCGAGGCGACGTTCGTCGTCCCTCCGGGCTGGTCGGCGGAGGTGGACGAGGCGGGAACGATCGTCGCGGAGCGTGATGGGCCGCCCCCGAGTCATGACGACCCCGGCGACGGGAGCGAGCGATGACCCTCGACCCGATCGGCCTGCAGGTGCTCGTCGGCGGCCTGCGCGCTGCGTGCGAGGAGATGGGCGCGGTGCTGATCCGCGCGTCGCACTCAGCGAACATCAAGGAGCGCCACGACTGCTCCACGGCCCTGTTCGACGCGAGCGGCGAGATGGTCATGCAGGCCGAGCACATCCCGGTCCACCTGGGATCCATGCCTGCGGCGGTTGACGCCGTGCTCGATCGCGAGCATCGCGCCGGTGTCTCGTGGATCCTCAACGACCCCTACGAGGGCGGAACCCACCTGCCCGACATCACCCTGATCACGCCGGTCTTCATCGGCGACGAGCTGATCGGCTTCGCGGCAAGCCGCGCACACCACGCCGATGTCGGCGGCCCGACACCGGGAGGCATGCCGGCGTCTTCGCATCGCCTCTCCGATGAGGGCGTCGTCATCCCGCCGACGGCGGCGACCGATGAGGCGCTGCGCGAACTGGCCGGCCGAATGCGCGTGCCGAGCCAGCGGCTCGCGGACCTCCGCGCACAGCAGGCGGCCAACCGCGTCGGCGAGGCGCGCCTCACGGACCTCGCCGAGAATCTCGGCCCGGAGAGCTTGGCCGAGGGCATGAGCGAGATCCTCGCCTACGCCGAGCGGCGCACCCGAGCGGCACTCGGCGAGCTCCCGGACGGCACCTTCGAGGCCTCGGACGTGCTCGAGGACGACGCCCGCGGCGAGGAGCGCGACCTGGCGCTGCGCGTCGCGGCGACGATCCGTGGCGAGGAGCTGAGGCTCGACTTCACCGGCACCGACCCCCAGTCCGAGGGCAACCTCAACTGCCCGCTGTCCGTAACCCGGTCGGCGGCCCTGTTCGCCCTTCGCGTGCTCACCGATCCCGACGCCCCTCCGTCTGCCGGCGCCTACCGGCCCGTCGAGGTGATCGCTCCGGAGGGTTGCCTGCTCAACGCGCGGCCGCCTGCCGCTGTCGCCGCCGGCAACGTCGAAACCTCGAGCCGCGTCGCCGACCTGGTGATCGAGGCGTTGTCGCAGGCGACGCCGGCCCCGGCACAGGGTCAGGGCACGATGAACAACCTCACCCTCTCCGGTAAGGACGGCGACCGCGAATGGACCTACTACGAGACCCTCGGCGGCGGCCAGGGCGCCTCGACCGACGCGCCGGGCCCGAATGCGATCCACGTAGCGATGTCAAACACACTCAACACTCCGGTGGAGGCGTTCGAGACGGAGTTCCCGGTGCGCGTGACCGAGCTCGGCCTGCGGCGCGGAAGCGGCGGCGAGGGGAGAGAGAAGGGGGGCGACGGGATCGTCCGCGAGTTGGAGGCTCTGGCTCCGATGCGGTTTACGCTGATCACCGAGCGCCGGCGTCATGCGCCGCAGGGGCGCAACGGCGGCGGCCCCGGCGAGGAGGGCCGAAATCTGCTGAATGGCAAGCCTCTGCCGTCGAAGGCGGAGGGTGATCTGACTCCCGGCGACGTCCTGCGGATCGAGACTCCGGGCGGCGGCGGGCACGGCTGATTTAGGACCCATCTCGTTAGGGGGCGTGCGTCCGCCCACCGAGATGGGCCCTTAGCCTGGGGAGCGGGTTTCAGACCCTGCCGGGCAGGTCCCTTCCAGCTCGTGACGAAGAGAACTTATTTGGCAGACGGCGCCATCTTCCCTAACATGGCGATCCCGAGGGTGACCGCGGCCTCCGCCGCTTCAAGTCCCTTCGCCCACCAGTCCACGTCACCAACCTCTGTAGGTAAACGAAACAATGCCGATCGCATTCAAGGAATGGGCAGTAACCGTCCGCGCTCTAGCCGAGGGCGAGCAGCTCGTCACCCTTCGCAAGGGCGGCATCCGCGAGGAGAACAAGCACTTCGAGCTCGAGCACGAGCGCTTCTTCCTCTACCCCACGTTCGACCACCAGCGGAACGACCTGGTTCGGCCGTCGCACCACCCTGAGCTCCGCCGCGCTCTCGAGGAGGGTGTCTGGCCCGACGAAGAGCCTCCCGCACGTGCTCTGATCCAGGACGGCGGCATCGCGCAGCCCGACCGGGTCCGCATCCGCTCTTGGGCCGAGGTCACCGATCACTTCACGGTCACCGATCCTCGCATCGTCGACGAGCTCTCTCCTTTCTACGTATGGACCTCGGATTACGCCGAGAAGCGGCTGGCATGGAAGCGCCGCCACCCGCTGCACGTCCTCCTGCTCAGGGTTCACCGGATTCCCCGCCCCGTCACCGTCCGGGTGCGCGAGGAGTACCACGGCTGCCGTTCCTGGGTCGAGGTCGACCGCGACCTGCCCTTCGAGGGCACCCCGGTCATGGCCGACGAAGAGTGGGACCGTGCGCGCGACGCCATCATCGGCATCTGCGCGGGCGCCGGCGCCGCCGAGCCCGCTCTCGTCTGAGCGACTCACCCGGCTCACTGGAGCGGATCCTCGGCGCCGCGACGCGGGCGCTGATCATCGGCATGGGCGGCGGCGGGGACGTCGTAGGCGCCCTTGCGACCGCCCGCCTCTGCCAGTCCTTCGGGGCCGACTTCGTCCTCGGCGGGGTGGCCTGGGAGCGCTGGCCGGTCGATCCGCACCCGGGACCCCGGCCGATGGCGGAGATCCTCGGCGGACTCCCCCTCAGCGATGCGACTGTGCTCGCCGGCGAGGCCACGACCACGCCCACCGGAGTGCCCTTCGCAGAGTCGCGGATGGCCGGGTACCTCTGCTCTGAGACCGTTCTCGTCGACGTCACCGTCAGTGCGACACGCATCGCCGAGGGTCTGGCCGAGACCTGCCGGCGCCTCGGATGCGACCTGGTCGTCCTCGTGGATGTCGGTGGCGACGTTCTCGGTCACGGCGGGGAGGAGGGACTTGCGAGCCCGCTCTGCGATGCCATGATGCTGGCGGCCGGCCTGGAGCTGGCGGCCGCCGTCCCTGTCATCGGTGGCGTCTACGGATCGGGCTGCGACGGCGAGCTGACCCCGGCCGAGGTGGCCGAGCGCCTCGGAGAGATCGCGCGGGCCGGCGCAATGCTCGGAAGCTGGGGTCTGACCCCGGCGCTATGCGAACAGATCGAGGCGGCCGGAGCACTCGTCCCGACCGAGGCGAGCCTGCTGGGAGTCCGCTGCGCCCGCGGGGAGACGGGCACGACCCAGATCCGCGGAGGCCGCCGATCCGTGGAACTGACACCGGCGGGAGGCACGACCTTCTACTTCGACCCGACAATCGCCACCAAAGCCGGCTGCGCCCCCCTGGCCAGCGCTGTTCGTTCCGCCACCACCCTGGAGGAAGCGGAATCAATCCTGGCAGCCCTCGGCATCCGAACCGAGTTGGCGTACGAACGAGACCGGGCTTTGGAGTAGGCCGGGACGGAGGGCGGGTGCCCCTGCCGGAGCGGCTAGAGGCTGTGGCTTTTGTAGCGAAGGCAGGGGTGCCCGTTCTTCGTCCCGGCCGACCCTGAACGCAGTCGCGCACGCACCCCAATCCCGGTCCCGTACGCTCGAAGCATCCCCTGGGTTGCAACCGACAGCCTCAGCTTCACCGCGCGCCACGACACCGGCGACGCCGCCTACGCAGAGCGGACCCTCGACCGCCTCGAGGACCTGCGCCTGCGGCTCGAGGACATCTTCGAGAACGTTCCCGGCGACATCACGCTCGTGGTCCACACGAATCCCGCCTGGCTGACCGCCGCCCATCCGTTCCTTCCCGCCGCGCGATGGTCGGCGGCGCCGGCCGGACGGCGCTACCTCGCCGGATGGCCGATGGCCACCGAGCTGCACGTCCTCAACGACCTCCACATCGACAAGCGCGCTGCCGGCCCGGACTCGCGGGCGGCGCTCCTCGGCACCGCCGAGCGCCTCTACGCCCAGCTCGTCGTCGCCGCCAACAACGACGCGCTTCCCCCCTCCTGGACGCCGCGGCGCTTCGTCCGGTATCTGCGCTGGACATGGCTCGTGGAGGGCGGTGGGCAGTACTTCTCGCGACAGGTCGGCCTGTACCGAGCTGCCGTGATCCGGCGGCTCCGCGAGGGCTCCCGACCATCCTTCCCGCCCTCTCCACGTGACGCCGTCATCCTCGGCGGCACGATCTTCGACCTGCTCTCAGAGGAGCGAGGGCCCGAGGCGTGCCGTCTGCTCGTCTCTCGCCTGCACCGCGAGGGCCCCGCCGCCAACCTGGAGGCGGCCTTCGACGCCCGGATCCGTGACATCGAGGACTCGTGGCGCGGCCATCTGCGGGAGATGGTCCGCCCGAACCAGGATGTCGGGGTGAGCCACGGCGAATCCCGCCTGCGCTCGATCTGAAGCCGTCGCTCAGCCCTGCAGCCCGTCAAGGACCACGATGATCAGGAAGACGACGACGACGGCCCCGATTATCCAGGCGAACAGCCGAAGGGCCGGGAGCGGGCCCGACGCGGATGGGACGCTCGCACCCTCCAGGCCGGCCGAGCTCTCACCGTCCCCTCCACCGAGCGTCTGCGTGCCCTGCAGCAGCTCCCGCGCTTCCTCGGCACCCGCCTCGGGGACGAGAATCTCGCGGGGTCCGGCGGCGAGCATGTCAGGGACGTCGAAGCCGGGCGAGCGTCGGACGTAGCTCGGAATCCCCTCCTCGAGAAGCAGACCTTGGATCAGCTCGGCCTCGGCCTGGTTGTGGGCGAATGCCACCTTCGTCGCCTTGCCGCGGGCGAATTGCGGCTTGACCTTGCGGGCTCGCTCGTGAGTCTCCGTGATCGGGTTCTCCTCACGGGTTCCCGCGTAGACGAGCGGCATCCGGCAATCGGCACAGAAGCGCTCCTCGAGCGGATAGCTGCGTGCGCAGCGGGGGCAGGCGAGCGGCCCGCCCGAAGAGCCCTCAGGCGATCTCGAGCTCGGCATCTGAGATCTCACCCTCGCGGATCAGAAAGCCCCTGACGTCCGGGCGCTCCGCGTCCTCGAGCGAAACGATCACGTAGACGGCATCGGGCCATCCGGCGAGATTGACGTCCGTCTGGGACGGATGGGCGGCGCTCTTCGTGTGGGAGTGATAGATGCCCACCAGCTCCTCCCCCGCGTCCTCGATCTCACGCATCAGACGAAACTGCTCCTTGGCGTCGATCGAGTACCGGAACGGACTCGCTTCGGCATTGGTGGCTCGCCGCACCGTCCGCACCTCACCGTCGGCTCCGCTGAGCATCCCGCAGCACTCGTTCGGGTCGTCGTCGCGCGCGTGGGCGATCATCTCGTCGACCTGGGCCTTGCTGATCCGCATCGCAGCCGAGGCTAGAGGAACGGCTGGGCCGGCACCCGCGCCGCCAGGGGATCACCCGAAGAGCGCCAACCGGACCAACGGGTCAGGAGCCCGGGCCGCCGGACTCCGGCCCGATGCCGCTGCCGACGCTGCCGGGAGGGGCGCCGGTGGCCTGACCGGGAAGATCGTCATCCAGCGAGACCAGCTCCGGCGCCCGCGGCGGGCCCGTTCTCCTGGGCCGGATGTACCAGAGGGTCGCGAGCGTGATCAAGGCGAAGAGGATGCCCATGTTGCGGACGTCCCCCAGGAAAAAAAAGGCACTGACGATCCCGAAGGGGACCGGAATCAGGATGAATTCTCTGATGAAGCGGGCCATCAGCGATCCAGAACCAGGCCGAGGAACTTCTGTGTGCGCTCCTGCTGAGGGTTTCCGAGAACCTCGGCCGGAGGACCCTGCTCGACGATCTTGCCGCCGTCCATGAAGATGACCCGACTGCCGACCTCGCGCGCGAATTTCATCTCGTGGGTCACGCAGATCATCGTCATTCCCTCACTCGCCAGCTCCTTGAGAACGTTGAGGACACCCTGGATGAGCTCGGGGTCAAGGGCGCTGGTGACCTCGTCGAAGAGCATCACCGTCGGGTCCATCGCGAGGGCGCGGGCAATCGCAACCCGCTGTTGCTGCCCGCCCGACAGACGGTCGGGGAACTCGTCGACCTTGGAGCTCAGCCCCACGCGGGCGAGCAACTCGAGACCTCGCTCCCGGCAAACGTCGGCGGAGCGGCCGAGGACCATCTCGGGCCCCAGGGTCACGTTCTCGAGCGCGCTCTTGTTCGGGAACAGGTTGAAGCTCTGGAAGACCATGCCGACCCGCTGGCGGACGAAGTCAAGGTCGCCCTTGGAGACCGTGATCTCCTTGTCCTCGAGGATCACCGTGCCCTCGCTCGGCGGCTCGAGCAGGTTGATGCAGCGCAGCAGCGTGCTCTTTCCCGAACCGCTCGGCCCGATCACGCAGACGACCTCGCCCTTGCTGACGTCCATATCGATGCCGTCGAGCACCAGGAGGTCGCCGAAGTTCTTCCTGATCCCGCGGAGGCCAAGGATCGGCTTCGTCCCGGCGCTCATGGCACGGCCCTCTGCACCTTGAGCTGCTGGCCGGCGATCATCTTGTCGAGCATGCGGGCGAGGGGGATCGTCAGCAGCAGATAGAGGATCGCCGCGAACATCAGGGCGGAGCTGTTGAAGGTTGTGGCCTGGACGTCGGACGAGACCTGGACGACCTCGTTGAGACTGATGACGCTGACCAGCGCGGTGTCCTTCATCAGCGCGATGAAATCGTTGAGGAGTGGAGGCGTCACCTTCGAGATCGCCTGCGGGACGACCACATGGCGCATCGCCTGGTTGTGGCTCATGCCGAGCGAGCGCGCCGCCTCGGTCTGTCCACGCGGGACGGCCTCGAGGCCGGCCCGGTAGACCTCGGCCATGTAGGCGCCGTAGGTGATGACGAGGGCGTAGACGCCGATCCAGAAGTTCGAGGTCTTGCCGAACCACTCCGGCTGGCCGATGAAGTCGGGAATAGTGCCCTGGTTAGCAAGCGTCCCGAGGCTCGTGTAGAGGATCAGGAGGACGAGCAGCAGCGGGACCCCGCGGAAGATGTCGATGTAGGAGATCGCCAGCGCTCGGACCGGTGCGCCGATGCGCCCGGGAGTCTGCCTCAAGAGGGAGAGGATCAGGCCCCAGATGAGTGAGGCGGCGCCGGCGATCAGTGAGAGCTGGACCGTCTCCGAGAACCCCCCCATGATCTGCGAGAAGTTGTCCTGGACGGTCGGAAAGTCGAAGTAGAGGTGACGGATTACGTCCATGAATCTCTCTCTATCGCTGCGATTCTAGTTTGAGACGGAGACCGTGAGGGAGGGCGCACGCGGCGCCCTCCCTCCGGCTTCCGGCACCTGTCAGCCGGGGTTCGTCGTAGTCCCGTCGACCACTGCCTTCGGCGCGTCGATGCCGAAGTACTTCTGGTAGATCTTGTCCAGCGAGCCGTCCGTCTTCATCTTGGCGAGCTGCTCGTTGATCGCCGTCAACAGGGCGGCGTTGTTCTTCGGGACCGCGATGCCGTAGAGCTCACCCGTCGGGATCACGGCTGCGACCTCGATCGGGGCGTTCTTGTCGACGGCATCCTGCGCCACCGGCTGGTCGA
>JBBSQE010000058.1:0-15600 GCA_038258095.1 Solirubrobacterales bacterium
CCGCAAACTCCTGCGCGTGGCCGAGCTCCTCGGTGATGTCGGTCTTCAGCGACTCGATGATCTCCTGGGCGCGGACGCCGTCGGGATTGACCGAGTTCGTGATGTAGCTGATCACGGTCTCGAGCTCCATCCAATACGCCTTCTGGAGTAGGCCGATGACCTCCTCGCGCTTTTCGGCGTTCTCCTCGGCGAGGATGCCTTCGCCTGCGTTCACGTGTGTGGCCATCAGGACCCCTTTCAGTTCGAAGTTTGTGGTTGCCGCGAACCTAGCACCGGTCTCCCGGCGGGCTCCTCGGACCCGTACCCACCCTGGCGGGTTCCATGCGGGGGCAGGATGGGGCACCGGGGGTGAGAACCCCTTTGGCGCGATGATCGTCGACTGCGCCCACTACCTGAACGGCGTCCGCCAGCAGGAGCACAAGATCCCCCTCGAGGAGGCGGCGAGCTGTGCCCACGCCGAGGACGAGGGCTTCGTCTGGCTCGGGCTCGCCCAGCCGACCGAAGCCGAGATGGAGGACGTCGCCGCGAAGTTCGGGCTCCACGAGCTCGCGGTCGAGGACGCCTCGCGAGCCCACCAGCGCCCGAAGATCGAGGACTACGAGGACTCGTGGTTCATCGTGCTGAAGACCGCCCGCTACCACGACGACACCGAGACCGTTCACTTCGGCGAGATCGACATGTTCATCGGCTCCGGATACGTCGTCACGGTGCGACACGGGGAGGGCACCGGGCTCGCGACCGCGCGTGACCGCCTCGAGGCGCGGCCTGACCTGCTGGGGGACGGGCCGGCGGCGGTGGTCTGGGCCGTTCTCGACACCGTCGTCGACGCCTATCAGCCCGTCGTCGAGGGAATCGACGACGACATCGAGGAGGTCGAGACCTCCGTGTTCGCCCCCGACGTCCCCGCCCCGACCGAGCGCATCTACTTCCTCAAGCGGGAGGTGATCGAGTTCCACCGGGCGGTGTTCCCGCTCCTGGCGCCGCTGGCGGCGCTCGAACAGGGCTCGTTCCCGGGCATGGGCGACCAGCTCCGCCGCTTCCTTCGCGACGTCGCCGATCACGCGCGGCGCGTGGACGAGACCGTCAACTCCCAGCGCGAGCTCCTCACCAGCGTCCTCGAGGCGAATCTCGCCCTCGTCAGCGTCAACCAGAACGAGGTCGTGAAGCAGATCTCCTCGGTCGCGGCGCTGATCGCGGTTCCGACCTTCATCGCCTCGATCTACGGGATGAACTTCGAGCACATGCCGGAGCTCTCCCACAGGGCGGGCTATCCGCTCGCCCTGCTCGCAATGTTCCTCTCGGTAGTGGTCCTCTTCCGCTTCTTCAGGCGCATCGACTGGCTCTAGCTCGGCAGCTCCCTCCGGCGCCATCGGCGGCCCACGACCCACATCACGTCAAGTACCTATCCGGTAATCAACATGACCCCGGTCGCTACGCTCGGTCGGTGACATTTCCGCTTGCACATGTCAGCGGAACGT
Organism: Solirubrobacterales bacterium; assembly: GCA_038258095.1. Taxonomy (GTDB): domain Bacteria; phylum Actinomycetota; class Thermoleophilia; order Solirubrobacterales; family 70-9; genus JBBSQE01. The sequence goes on from JBBSQE010000058.1 coordinate 1,479, forward strand.
TCGCGCCCATCGAGGCGCTTCCGCTCACCATCGCCGCGGCGCTCTACGCGAAGCGCGCGCTCACGCTCTCGGCGCGAGGCAGGCCCGTGCCGATCTGGCGGCAGATGTGCTTCGCGAGCGGCCTGCTGTTGATCAGCATTGCGCTTTTCTCGCCGATCGGGCACATCTCCGAGGAGTTGGTGCTGGCCCACATGGTCGAGCACCTGCTGATCGGCGACATCGCCGCTCTCCTCCTGGTCCTGGGTCTGACCGGGCCGCTGATCCAGCCGATCCTCGCCAACTCCGTCCTCTCTAGGCTGAAGTTTCTGGCGCTTCCCCAGGTCGCCCTGCCGCTATGGGCGATCCAGCTCTACGCGTGGCACATCCCGGCCCTCTATGACTCGGCCTACGGGACCGCGCCCGTGCATGCGCTCGAGCACACGTCCTTCATCTTCTTCGGTTGCCTGATGTGGATGCCCCTGATCGGCCCGCTGCCGATGCCGGCCTGGTGGACGAACGGCTGGCGCCTCGGCTACGCGATCGTGGTGCGCTTCACCGGGGTGATCCTCGGCAACATCTTCATGTGGTCGGGGACCGTCCTCTACCCGATCTACAAGCCCGGGGAGGACTACTGGCACATCTCTCCCCTCGGGGACCAGAGCACTGCCGGCGCGATCATGATGCTCGAGGGGACCTTCGTCGCGCTCGGCGTCTTCGCGTGGCTCTTCCTGCGCACGGCCAGCCAGGGCATCGAGAGCCAGCGCCTCCAGGACCTTGCTGATCAGCGTGGCGTCGTGCTCGACTCCGGCCGCACCGCTCGAGCGGTCGGGGCGGGCAGGGGAGCACTCCTCGAGGAGCGCCTGCGGGCGGCGGGAGGGCCGGATGACCCCGGCCCCGCATAAGCGCTCGCCGGGCCAAGGGTTCGAGCTCCGCTCCGCCGATCGTGCCAGGTCGTGGCTCGTGACCGGTCCGCTCGCCCGGGCAGCGGCCTTCGCACTCGAACTTTCGGCAGCGCTGCGGCGCTGGGCGGCGGGGCGGCGCCGGCGCTGAGGCGGCGGGTCGCGGACTGCGGATGTCCGCGGCCGGTGGTCGCCGACGGCGATTCTCTAGGGTCCGCACCCAATGGAGATCACAGTCACAGACTTGCCCGACTCGCGCGTTCGCGTCGAGGCGGAGGTCCCCGGGCCCGCCGTCGACAAGCAGATGCAGCGGGCCGCGCGGGGTCTCGCGCGCGAGATGCGGATGCCCGGATTTCGCAAGGGCAAGGCTCCGCCCTCGCTGGTGATCCAGCGGATCGGACGCGGTGCGGTGCTGGAGCAGGCGGTGCGCGACGCACTCCCCGAGTGGTACGAGCAGGCGCTCATCAAGTCGAACATCAACCCGATCGGCAGCCCCGACATCGAGGTCACCTCGACTCCCGAGGACGACGGCGACGCGCTCGGCTTCAAGTTCGAGATCGGCGTCAGGCCGCCGGCGAAGCTCGGCGAGTACAAGGGCCTCGAGGTCGGACGCGCCGGGGACGAGGTGCCGGATGACATCGTCGATCGTGAGGTCGAGACGATCCGTGAGCAGGCGTCGCGGCTGGAGCCGGTGGAGCGCGCGGCTGCCATGGGCGACATCGCGATCATCGACTTCGTCGGCAAGATCGACGACGAGCCCTTCGAGGGGGGCGACGCCTCCGACTACAACCTCGAGCTCGGCTCGGACTCGCTGATCGAGGGCTTCGAGGAGCAGCTCGTCGGCGCTTCTGCGGGCTCCGAGGTGACCGTGAACGTCGCCTTCCCGGGTGACTACCGCGCCGAGCACCTGGCCGGACGGGACGCGGCCTTCGATGTGACGGTCAAGGAAGTTCGCGAGAAGATCCTTCCGGACCTCGATGACGACCTCGCCTCCGAGGCAACGGAGTTCGACACGCTCGACGACATGCGGGCCGACATCCGCGAGAAGCTCGCCGAGGCCGCCGAGCAGCGGATCGAGGAGGAGTTCCGCGTCGCCGCGGTTGACGCCGCGGTCGAAAACGCCGAGATCGAGATCCCGCAGGAGATCATCGATGCACAGGCTGCCGAGCGGTGGGAACGGGTTGAGCGCCAGCTCGCCCAGCGCGGCATGGACGCGGCGACGTTCTTGCAGATGCAGGGCCGCACCCGCGAGGACATGATCGAGGAGGCCAGGCCCGACGCGGCCCGCGAGTTGCGTCGTGAATCGGTGCTGAAGGCGATCGCCGAGGCCGAGGAGCTCGATGCCACCGAGGAGGAGATGCTCGAGGCGCTCCGGCACACCGCCGAGCACCATGAGCGCACGACCCCCGAGAAGCTTCTGGAGCGCGTCCGCCGCGAGGACCGCGAGCAGCTCGTCATCAACGACATCGTCGGCCGCAAGGCCGTAGACCTGGTCGCCGAGGCTGCAAAGCCCGTGCCGCTCTCCGAGGAGGAGACGCGGGCGAAGCTGTGGGCGACGGAAGGCCCGCAAGATCACGACCATGCGGCTCACGACCACGACCACGAGCGCTCCGACGGCCCCGCCGAGACCGAGGCCCAGCCTCAGGCCGAGGAGGCCGGCGGCGATCCGCAGGAGCTCACCCTTCCGGGCGATCCCGAGCCCCAGCCCGCTGAGCCGAGCAAGCTGTGGACGCCGGGCTCGGCCGACTGACGTTGGTGTGACTGCGGAGGTCGGCTACTACGACGGCGAGCCGTAGGCGACTCTCCTCAGACCGCCTCCGGCTCAACCGGGATGCCGTTGAGCACGGCGTTGCCCGAGAGCGGGTCGACCAGATCAGAGGGGGAGAGGATGTTGGAGTTCTGGCCCGCGTGCTCGCGGGCCACCCTCAGCTCGACGCCGGCGCCGTCGTGGCCCCAACCGTGCGGGACGCTGACGACGCCGGGCATGACGTTCCCGGTGACCTCGACCCTGACCTCGATCTCACCCGCGCTCGATGCGATTCGCGCCGGCTCTGCGTCGACCAGTCCGAGGCGCTCGGCGTCATCGGGGTTCACGTGGGCGGTGCAGCGCTCCGGCCCGCTGACCAGCCGCGGCACGTTGTGCATCCAGGAGTTGTTCGAGCGAAGCTGGCGGCGGCCCACGAGGACCATCTGGCCGTTCACGCGGCGGGCCTGAGCCGCCTCGAGCCGCGGGACATCGGCAAGGATCGGCTCGGGCGCCAACTCGACCTTGCCGCTCGACGTGCGGAGCATCTCCGGGATGCGGGGCTCCAGCGGGCCCATGTCGATCCCGTGGGGCTCGCCCTCGAGCCGCTCCAGCGTCAGGCCCTCCGGGTCCTCGCCGAAGCGGTCGCCGTAGGGGCCGGAGCGGATCATCAGGTCGAGGAGGCGTTCAGGACCGCGGCGGTCCGCCAGAGCGGCAGAGATCTCGGCCGGGTCGCGAGCCTCGAGCCTCGAGCCGGGCATCGCTATCTCGCGGCGGACGGCCTCACCGGCGACGAAGTCGTCGATCGCCTCGACGTCGGCGTTCGGCCCCTGTCCGGTGACGATGCCGGTCAGCCGCAGGAGCGTCTCCCATTCGTCGGGCAGCTCGGCGCTCTGGTCGAGCACCCGCGGAGAGTACCGGGCGATGTTGCGCACCGACAGTTGGTAGAAGGCGAGGTCGTAGTGGTGGTGGCGGAGTGGGGAGGGGCCGGGCAGGATCACGTCGGCGTGGCGAGTCGTCTCGTTCACGTAGACATCGAGCGAGACCATGAAGTCGAGGGACCGCAGCGCGCGGTCGAGGCGGCCGGAGTCCGGCGTGGAGAGCGCCGGATTGCCCGCGACCGTGATCATCGCCCGTATCTGGCCATCGCCGGGCGTCTCGATCTCGTCGGCGAGCGTCGCGACGGGAAGTTCGCCGAAGGCCTCCGGCATGCCGCGCACACGGCTCGCCCAGCGCCCGGGCCTGAAGCCCTTGCCGCGACCGGGCTCGCCGCTCGAGTTGGACTGTCCGGCGGCGGCGCGAGGGAACATGGCGCCGCCGGGGCGGTCGAGGTTCCCGGTCAGCGTGTTGAGGACGTCGACGAGCCAGCTCGCGAGCGTCCCGAACTCCTGTGTCGTCGTGCCGATCCGGCCGTAGACAACGGCGCGCTCGGCGCCGGCCAGGTCCCGGGCCATGCGGCGAATCTCTTCCGCGGGGATGCCGGTTGCCCCAGTGGCGGTCTCGGGGGTGAAGGCCTGGGCGGCCTCGTGGACCTCATCGATTCCGGCCAGGTGGTGAGCGACGTCGCTGACGTCCACCAGCTCTTCCTCGAAGAGAACGTTGACCATGGCGAAGAGGAGGAGCGCGTCCGAGCCCGGCCGGATGAAGTGGTGCTCGTCAGCATCCTGAGCGGTGCGGCTGCGGCGCGGGTCGATCACCACGACCTTACCGCCGCGATCGCGCACCGCCCGCAGACGGCCGCGGAAGTCGGGCGCGGTCATCAGGCTTCCGTTCGAGGCGAGCGGATTCGCGCCGAGGATCAGCATGTGGTCGGTCCGGTCGATGTCGGGAATCGGAATGGCAAGGCCGGAGCCGAACATGTGGGCTGAGGAGATCTGCTTGGGCATCTGGTCGACGGTCGTGGCGCTGTAGAGGTTCTTGGAGCCGAGCGCCTTGAGGAAGACGCGGCCGTAGAGCAGCAGGGAGATGTTGTGGGCGCCCGGGTTCCCGAGGTAGGCGCCGACCGAGTCGCGCCCGTGCTCCTCGAGGATCGGCGGAAGCCTCTCCGCGATCAGCGCGAAGGCCTCGTCCCAGGTGGCGGGCTCGAAGGTGCCATCTCGTTTGATCAACGGGGTGCGAACCCGGTCGGGATCGGTGTCGAGCGCGGCGATACTGGCCCCCTTCGGGCAGATGAAGCCCTTGCTGAAGACGTCATCGGCGTCGCCTCGGACCTTCGTCACCTGGTCGCCGGTCACCGTCAGCTCGAGCCCGCAGGTCGCCTCGCAGAGCGGGCACGTGGCGAAGCTCGTTTGGCTGTCGGTCATGGAGCGATCGTATCGGCCCCCCCAACCGAGCGCCTCCCGCGCCGAGACGCTGGTTTCGGGCCGCTTGGGCGCCGGGTACCTTGTAGGTGATGGATCCCGCTGAGACAGACACCTCACAGGAAGCGAGGGCTTCCAACTCGGCTACCCCTCCTTCGATTGTCGAGGCGCCCGGTCCGGAAGCGATCCACACACCACCTGCCGAGACTGCTGCCGCCCCGAAGACGGCACCGGAGGAGCCCGTCACGGCGAAGGAAGAACCGAAGGTGCCATCCAAGACCGCGCCCAAGCAGACATCCGAAACTGCGCCGGAGGGGTCCACGGAGACCGCGCCCAAGGAATCATCGGAAGCCCCACCGGAAAGCCCAACCGAGGCTGGAACGCCACCGCCACCCCCGGTGCCGGGCTGGATGCACCAGTCCGCCCGCTGGTCGTCCTTTCACATCGGCGCCTCGGCGCGCAGGATCTGGGGCCGTCCCGGCGCCCCGTCCGTGCTGTTCGGCGCCGCGCTGATCCTGGCCGGCGCGCTCCTGGACGGGATCTCGGCGATTCGTGTCCCGATGATCGCGGTCGGCGTGATCCTCTTCGTCCTTGGGATCCTTGGCCCGCGACTGAGGATGCGCTTCGGGCTGCGACTCGAAGAGGAGGGACTCGACGTCTCGATGCAGCTCGGCATCGCCGCGCGGCCCGCGTATGAGAGCGATCCGAAGCCCCCCGCCCTGCCCCCACCGGCGGAGCCCCACCCCGTGGATCGCGACGACAAGGCGCCCGTCGAGGGGGCTCCCGAGGTGCTGGAGTCCACGGCGGAGACGATCGCCTTCGACGCCGAGCCGATCCGCGCCGCGGCCATCAAGGCCGAGCGCAACCCCCGCGCCTGAGGGCCTCCCGCGGGTCACGGTCCCGCCGAAGGGCTTCTATAGAGTGGCCTCCATGAGCCCTCTCGTACCAATGGTTGTTGAACAGACCTCGCGCGGCGAACGCGCCTTCGACATCTACTCGCGCCTCCTCAACGAGCGCATCGTCTTCCTCGGCACGCCCGTCACCGAGGACATCGCGAACCTGATCGTCGCCCAGCTCCTGCACCTCGAGTCCGAGGATCCGGACAAGGACATCAGCATCTACATCAACTCCCCGGGCGGCTCCGTCTACGCGGGGCTCGCGATCTACGACACGATGCAGTTCATCAAGCCGCAGGTGCAGACGATCTGCGTCGGGGTTGCGATGTCGATGGGTGCCCTGCTTCTCTGCGCCGGCGCCGCGGGCAAGCGAATGGCGCTCCCGAACTCGAAGATCCTGATCCACCAGGTCTCGGCCGGATTCCAGGGCCAGGCGACCGACATCGAGATCCATGCCAAGGAGATCATCGACGTCCGCCGTCGCCTGGACGAGATCATCGCCAAGCACACCGGCCAGGACTTCGAGAAGGTCACGAACGACACTGACCGCGACTACTTCATGAGTGCGGAGGAGGCGAAGGAGTACTCCATCGTCGACCGCGTGATCGAGCACCACTGACAAATGACAATTCCGCCGGCTGCTCTGCTCCGTCGGGGACCTAGAGGAATCAGACATAGATAGGCCCCCGACTCCGCGTCCGCTGCCGGCGGGGGTTGTGCCAGGGCTCAGGTCTGCGTTGCTCGCCCGAAGGATGGGGTTGCTGTTGGTGTCTGGGGGCGTGGCATTGCTGGTTCTCGGCGCGGCTTCTTTTTCGTCCTCCGTTGGTGCTTCCGTCTCGAGGGCCCCCGCCAAGCCATTTCGTCTCGTCGCCTCATCGGTTGCTCCCAAGTCCGTGATCTTCGGTGCCGGGCCCGTCAAGGTCCGGTATAGGTTCGCCTCTGCCCGGCCGCGTATCGCCATACGGATCGTCAGGACCAGCTCGGGGCGGGTCGTGCGACGGTTCGTCGTTCGTGCCGCGCCCGAGCGCGGGCATCTACAGCTCTGGGCGGGCAAAACCGGCCGCGGCCGGCCGGCTCCCGAGGGGCTCTACCGAGTCCTCACCGGCGCTCCCGGCGGGCCGTTTCACCGCGCCGGCTCCGTCCGGCTCCACGGCCACGAGTTTCCGGTCCGCGCACCTCACGGTACTCGCGGGCCGATCGGCGAGTTCGGTGCCCCGCGCAACGGCGGGCGGACCCACGAGGGGTTCGACATCACCGCGAACTGCGGCTCGAGGCTCGTGGCCGTCCGCTCCGGCCGGGTCCTCGACGCCGGTTACGACCCAGTCCTCTACGGCAACTACATCCTGATCCACGGCGAGGGGGAGGAGCGCAGCTATTTCTATGCGCACATGATCGCGCCGTCGCTCGTCCGCACTGATGAGCACGTCCGCACCGGGCAGCGGCTCGGCAGGGTCGGCCAGACCGGTAACGCCGCCTCGACGCCGTGTCACCTGCACTTCGAGATCCACCACCACGGCAGGCCGCTCAACCCCGCGCCCGCGCTCCGGCACTGGGACGCCTACAGCTGATGTCCGTGCGCACGGACATCTCGTTCGGCTCCGATGAGGGAACCTGCACGGGCTGGCTCTACCGGCCAGAGGGAGGCCCGGACCAGGTCCCATGCGGCTTCGGGGCCTGCAAGGAGGGCAGGCTCGACGCGTTCGCCGAAGCGTTCGTCGAGGAGGGGATGGCGGCGCTCGTCTTCGACTATCGCCACTTCGGTTCGTCGACCGGCGAGCCGCGGCAACTCGTCGACGTCAAGCGCCAACACCGCGACTGGGAGGCTGCGATCGCCCACGCCCGGACACTCGAGGGGATCGACGCCGAGCGCATCGTTCTCTGGGGGAGCTCGTTCAGCGGCGGCCACGTCGTCTGCGTGGCCGCGCGCGATCCGCGGGTCGCAGCCGTCGTCGCTCAGGAGCCTCACGCGAGCGGAGTCGCAACGCTGCGGGAGACCGGGCCACGGCGGGCCGCCCTCCTGACTCTCGACGGGTTGCGTGACCAGGTCGCCGCCCTCACCGGTCGCACCCACTGCATTCCGATCGTCGGCCCGCCGGGCAGTCGCGCCGCCATGACCACGGACGATGCCGAGCACGGCTATCCGGCCATGTACCCGGAGGACTTCGATTTTCGCAACGAGGTCCCGGCCCGTTTCGCGCTTCGCCTCGCCGCCTACAGCCCGCTTCGGGATGCCGCGAAGGTGAGATGCCCGCTGCTCGTGATCGTGGCGGAGCGCGATGGGATCACCCCGACAGAGCCAGCGCGCCGGATGGCCGAGAGAGCGCCGCGAGGGGAGCTGCGCACCTACGACGGATCGCACTTCGACATCTACCGCGGCGAGGCCTTCGACTGGGCGACTGTCGAGGAAATCAGGTTCCTCGTCGAGGCTCTCGAGTCGCTGTAGGCCGTAAGCCCCGAGTGCCATCGTTCAAGCGCCGCGTCCGCGAACCCGATACGAGTCAGGTGACACCGTCACGCAGGCATGCATCTACCCTTGAACCGGGTCCGGGACCGCAGGAGTGCAGCGGTCTGACGATGCGCCTGATTCTCGTCTACACGGAGCGTGAGGGCGGTCCCGAGGCGGTTCAGCGGCTGCTCGAGACCGCCGGCTTGGCGGATCGTGAGGACGAGCTTCGCGACGAGCACGCCTGGCTCCCCGACGAATTTCGCATCAGGCTCTTCGACGCGGCGGCGGAGGTCCTCGGGGATCCCGAGGCGCCGCGGCGCATGGGGGAGTCCGCGATCGATCTCAACACCGGGCAGAGCCTGAAGCTGGGCCTGCGCGCCCTCGGGTCGCCGCGCCTTCTCTACTCGAACGTGGTTCGGGCCAACGCCAAATTCAGCCGCGTCCATGAGATGGATCTGCTCGAGGTCGGCGACGACCACGCACGGATCTCGAATGTTCCGCTCGGGGACGCCGAGTGGCACCCGACCAACTGCCAATACAACGTCGGGCTCCTCTCCTGCGCTCCGAAGCTCTGGGGCGAGCCCGCGGCGCGCGTGTCCCACCCCCGCTGCATCGGCGATGGTGACCAGATCTGCGTCTATGAGGTGAGCTGGACGAGCCCCGAGCAGCAGATCCGTCGCCTCCTGGCCTGGGGAGGGGGCGCCATCGCCGCGGTAGGTGCAACCGCAATCGTCGCCCCCGTGGCCGTGCCGTTCACGCTCGCCGGGTGCGGCGCTGCCGCACTCGCTGCCGCGACGAGACGGTCCGTCCACCGCCGTCGCCTGCTTGAGAACGAGGTTCAGCAGGAGCGCGACTCGACCGAGCTGCTGATGGGGTCGCTCCACGATCTCGCTTCAGCCCTGCGGCTCGACGACGTCCTCGAGCGAATCACGGCCAACGCACAGGCCGCGATCGGCGGAACCGAGTTTGCGCTTCTCCTCGAGGAGCCGGAGGGGTTGCGATGTCAGGGCTCGCCCGGCCTGCCCCCGGCTCTTCGCTCCGACCTCCTTAGTTGGGCGGAAAGCTTCCGGCGCCCGTTCGAGGAGCAATTCGTCATCGACGACCTCGGCGGGGTTGATGCTCTCGCCTCGCTGCGCGACCATCCCGAGCTGCGCGCCGGGTCGCTCTGTTCGGTGCCCCTCGCAGGTGGCGCCGGGACAACTGGAGCACTGGTCGCCGTGGCCGGTGTGCGCCGGGCGTTCCTGCCCCGGGACGTGAGCCTGATCCATTCCTACGCGAGTCAGGCCGCGATCGCGATCTCCAACGCACGCCTCTACGAGGCGCAGGAGGCCCTGGCGATCCGCGACCCCCTCACCGGCCTCTTCAACCATCGTGAGTTTCACGAGCGCCTCTCCCGGGAGCTCGAGCGCTGCCGCCGCTACGGCGGCGAGGTCAGCATCGTGATGCTCGACCTCGACAACTTCAAGGTGGTCAACGACACCGGCGGCCACGCCGAGGGCGACCGCGTGCTGCGGGAGGTGGCGAACGCTCTCGAGGGCACGTGCCGCACCCCGGATCTGGCCTTCCGGGTCGGCGGCGACGAGCTGGCCGTGATCCTGCCCGAGACCGGTCGTGAGGCTGCGACCGTGATCTCCACCCGCATCGGCGAGGAGCTCGCTTGCGTCGATCCCCGCGTCGGGGTTTCCATGGGGATTGCGAGCTGGCCCGAGAGCGGTCCCAGCAAGGACACGATCCTGGCAAGGGCGGACTCGGAGCTATACGCAAACAAGCACCGGCTCCCGGTGCGTTCGAGGGATGCCGAAGCGGCATCCCTCGATGTGTCCCGGGGGCACGGACGAGAGCGCCCGGCGCAGGCCCACGCCGGACGCCGGCTCGGTGTCGCCCGGCGCCTGGCCCTGGCACTCGCGCCCGTTCGTGAGCCGGACGAGATTGCGCGCATCGCCGTCGGCGCGTTGCACGAGAGCCTTGACATCCCCCTGGTGATGATCAGCCGCCTCGAGTCGGCCGACACCGTGCAGGGCATCGCCGGCGCCGGGCCTCTGTGGGACGGGCTATCGCAGCCCGACTCGTGGAGCCAGGAGCTGGGCGAGGGGGTCGTCGGGCGCGCCGCGCGGACCGGGGAGCCCGCCCTGATCGCCGACACCCGTCAGGTGCCCGATTTCATCGCTTCCGTCGAGGTTCCTGAGCCTCGCTCAGAGCTCGCGGTTCCGATCCGGGTCCGGGGCGAGATCTGGGGTGTCCTCAACATCGAGCACGTCGAGGCGGGCGCCTTCGATGTCGAGGACCTGGAGTTCGCGGACATGATTGCCGCCCAGGTCGGTGCGGCGATCCATCGCGGTCTGATGTTCGAGGAGCTGGAGGAGACCTTCATGGCCACGATCGGCGTCCTCAGCGATGCTCTGGAGGCGACCGACGCCTACACGGCGGAGCATGCTCGGACCGTCGCGGAGTTGTCCGAGCAGCTCGGGCGGAGCCTCGGGATGCGCGGAGTGGACCTGCGCGACCTCCGCTATGCCGCGCTCCTGCACGACATCGGCAAGATCTCGGTCCCGCCGGAGATCCTCACCAAGCCCGGGCCGCTCGACCCTGATCAGCTGGCGGAGATGCGCCGGCACGCCGCCGTCGGAGCCGAGATGCTGGAGCAGATCCCCGCATTCGCCTCCGTGCATCCGCTCGTGCGCTCCGCCCACGAGCGCTGGGACGGCGGAGGCTATCCCGACGGCCTGCGTGAGCAGGAGATCCCGCTCGGGGCAAGAGTCATCGCCGCGTGCGACGCCCTCCACGCCATGACGAGCGATCGGCCCTACCGCGACGCGATGTCCGTGGAGAGGGCTGTCGAGGAGCTGCAACGCCATATGGGTCGCCAGTTCGATCCGCAGGTCATCGTCGCGCTGCTCCAGCTGATAGCCGAGCGAGACAAGACGCCCCAGCTCGCCTGAGCCGGAACCCGGCGTCCGGTCTCGGTCCTGCTCCCGATTCAGTCCGCGGCTGCCGCGATCTCGTAGGTCAGCCAGGTCGACTGCTCGGCGCCCGTCGAGTCATAGAGGCGCTGAGCGGTCTTGTTGTCCGGCGCCGTCGCCCACTCGAGGTGGGCTGCACCGCGCTTGCGTGTCGTTTCCAGGCCGGCGTCGATCAGTCCGCGGCCGACCCCCTGGCCCCTGGCCTCGGGAGTAACGAAAAGGTCGTTCATCAGGACGGTTTCGGCCGCGCGGGTGGAGCTGAAGAACCAGTAGAGGCACGCATAGCCGAGAGGGGCGGCTTCATCCGGGTCGTCCTCGTCGTTCCAGGCCGCCAGCATCAGCCCATCGTCCGACGGGAAGATAAAGCGGCGGAAGAAGGCCCGGTTGCGCTCCTCGGAGACGTCCTCGACCTCGTAGAAACGCTGGTAATCGGCGATCAGCGGTAGCACGCGCTCGAACTCGGCTTCGGTCACGGGGTCGACTCGCATCTGGGCAACCTACCGGCCCGATGGGCGGCAAGTTCTTTTTCGCGGGAGGGAAAAGGGCCCGCGCCGCAGTAACACCCAAGCCACAGGGCCGGTGCCCGTGTCCGTCTAAGCTTGAGCGCCGGCGAGCCCTACTAGTCCGAGGAGTGAGACCGCTGGCACGCCCGACCGATTCGAACGAGCAACTCCTCTGCAGCTTCTGTGGGAAGTCGCAGAGGCAGGTCAAGAAGCTGATCGCAGGCCCGGGGGTCTACATCTGCGACGAGTGCATCGACCTCTGCAACGAGATCATCGACGAGGAGCTCACGGCCCCTCCGGTGTTCGAGCTCGAGAATCTTCCGAAGCCGCGTGAGATCAACGAGGTGCTCGGCGAGTACGTGGTTGGGCAGGACGATGCCAAGAAGGCGCTCTCCGTCGCCGTCTACAACCACTACAAGCGCGTCCAGATGAGCTCGACCGAGGAGGACGAGGCCACCGAGCTCGAGAAGTCGAACATCCTTCTGCTCGGGCCAACCGGCTGTGGCAAGACGTTGCTCGCGCAGACTCTTGCCCGGATCCTCAACGTCCCCTTCGCGATCGCCGATGCCACGGCGCTGACCGAGGCCGGCTACGTCGGCGAGGACGTCGAGAACATCCTCCTGAAGCTGATCCAGGCCGCCGACTTCGATGTGAAGAAGGCCGAGACGGGGATCATCTACATCGACGAGGTCGACAAGATCGCCCGTAAGGCCGAGAACCCCTCGATTACGCGCGACGTGTCCGGCGAGGGCGTGCAGCAGGCGCTCCTGAAGATCATCGAGGGGACAACCGCCTCGGTGCCGCCCCAGGGCGGCCGTAAACACCCCCATCAGGAGTTCCTCACGATCGACACCAAGAACATCCTCTTCATCTGCGGTGGGTCCTTCGCTGAGCTCGACAAGGTCGTCGAGAAGCGGATCGGGAATCACGGGGTGGGGTTCGGTGCCGCCATCGAGTCGACCGAGAAGAAGGACCTCGGCGAGCTGTTCGCCGAGGTGCTCCCGGAGGACCTGATCGAGTACGGCCTCATCCCCGAGTTCATCGGGCGCCTGCCGGTGGTCTCTTCTCTCGAGCCGCTCAGCCGCGATGACCTGATCACGATCCTCACCGAGCCCCGCAACGCGCTCAGCCGCCAGTTCCAGCGCTTCTTCGAGTTCGACGATATCGAGCTCGTCTTCGCCGAGGACAGCCTCGCGGCGATCGCCGACAAGGCGATCGCGCGGGAGACCGGCGCCCGTGGCCTGCGCTCGATCCTCGAGCAGACCCTGCAGGACGTCCAGTTCGAGCTGCCATCGCGCGGCGATGTCACGAAGTGCGTGATCACGCGGGAGACGATCCTCCACGGCCGCCCGCCGACCCTGGTGACCGAGGCACAGCCGCAGGACATCGGGCCCGAGGAGATCATCGAGGAATCCGCCTAGCGCCGGGGCGGCGCACGCTCTGCGGCCAGCGGTGGGCTCTGCGGCCGGCGGTGTTCGTTGTGGATTGCACGGGGCATGGCACCGGAAATCCCACAACCCAAGTCGGGCTTCGTCAAGGGCGACCACATTGACTCCCAACGCGGTGAGATCCGCGCGGGCCCCGCGACCCACTTCTGTCGGCGGTCCTAAGATGCGCCCATGAAGTCCGAGGCCTCAGCGCTCGAATCCTCGCTGCGCCACCAGCTCCGCCCGATCTTCGACCGGGTGGTGATCAAGGAGCTCGATTCAGACCGGGTCCGGCGGTCGGGGCTCGTCGTCCCCGAGGGAACCCACGAGCCGCCACCCCAGCAGGGGATCGTCCTCGCCGTCGGGCCGGGGCTCGACTGGTGGGAGCAGGCCGGCGTCTCGATGCCGGTGTCGCCCGGCGATCACGTGGTCTTTCCGGCCGTGGCCGGAGCATGGGTAGAGGTCGACGAGGAGCGCCTTCTCGTCTGCCGCGTGACCGACCTGCTCGGGGTTCTTGAGCAGATCTCCTAACGCCGGCTGACGGTCTGGCGATGCATCACTGCGTGTGGGGCGGGGGCCGGGTGCAGCCGCGAGTGAGACTGTGCTCGCGGAGCGGTTGTGCCCGGTCCCCGTGTCACTCGACCGTTGCGCCGTTCGCAGAGAGGGTGACCTCGATGTTGCCTCGGGTGGCGTTCGAGTAGGGGCAGACCTTGTGGGCGGCCTTGACGGCGTCGACTGCCTCGGCGGAGTCTGAGATGGATGGCAGTGTCACCGCAAGCTCAACGCTCAGGTCGAAGCCCTTGTTGTCGTTCGGCGCCAGCGAGACCTTGGAGTCCACCGAAACGTCTTCGGCCTCGAGCTTCATCCTCCGTGCCACGCGTTGGAGTGCGCTTTCGAAGCACGCCGCGTAGCCCACGGCGAAAAGCTGTTCGGGATTCGTACCGCCTCCCTCGCCACCGAGCTCCTTC
>JBBSQE010000059.1:0-15539 GCA_038258095.1 Solirubrobacterales bacterium
GAGGATCTCGGCGGCGGAGCCGGCGACGCGGCGCAGGCGCTCGGCCTCGCGGTCGCAGAAGATCGCGCCGAAGTGGGCCGGGGGGCGCTCGGCGGCGGAGAAGGTCTCGGGGAAGAGGACGGCGCACTCGGAGTCGTAGCCGGCGGTGTGGTCGACCAGCTCCGCCGGGACGAATTTGGCGTTGTCGTAGGTCCGCTCGAGGGCAGCGACGAAGTCGGGCCAGGGGGTGCGGATCACCAGGGCCTCGAAGCAGGTGTCGCGCGACGCGTTCTGCTTGTACATCGGGAAGACGGCGAGGTGCTCGATGCCGTCGCTGCGGTTCTGCTCGGGGCGGAAGGCGTCGGTGGAGGCGTAGAAGTCGGGCTTGGCGAAGCCGTCGTCGGCCCAGCGGGTGAGGTCGGAGCGCAGGGCGGCGAGGTAGGCGGTTTGGTGGGGAAAGTGGGGCGCGAGGGCGTCGGCTTCCTTGGCGATGGTGAGGGTGAGCTCGCGGAGCTGCGCGGCGTCATGTTCGGCGGTGTCGACGGAGCCGTCGGGCTCCTGGGTGAGGCGAAGCTCGGCGACGGCCTCTTTGAGCGCGTGCCAGTGGGGGTCGGCGACGGCTTCGGAGGCGGGGCGGGCGGCGGGGGTCGCGAAGGCGTGCCCGGCCGCCCAGTAGAGGAGGTTCAGCCAGAGGTTGCGGTGGCCGAGGGCGTCGATGCAGTCGTCGCCGAAGAGGTCGGAGTCGGCGAGCACGGCGACGCGGCCGGCGCCGTGGGTTGTGGTCGCCGCGAGGGGCACGGAGGGTGGGTCGGCGGTGGCGTGGCTCAGGGCGATCGGGATGGCGCCGTTCTCGATGGACAGGGTACCGGCGCGGTAGAAGCAGGCCTCGTCGACGCGGGCGAGGAGGTCGGGGCCGGCGGCCGGTGGGCGGAGGTCGGCGAGGACCCATGAGGGCGTGTCGCCGCGGTGGTGTGAGTAGTCCTGGACGGTGGCGTTGTCGATGCCGATGCCGAAGCGCGAGAGGAGCTCGTTCAGGTTTGAGCCGTACTTGTCCTCCTCCGTCTCGCCGAGGACGACGAGGCCGCCGCCGGCGTCGACGAATTCGGCGATGGCGTCGATCTCGGCCGGGCTGAGCTTCGGGTCGCCGGAGCCGGTGGTGTGTTCCCAGCGGGTATCGGAGGGGTGGGCGATGACGAGGACGTCGGTGGCTTCGAGGGTGGCGGGGTCGAGGGGGCCGTCGGAGTGGGCGGCGACGGCGAAGTCGTGGCGGCCGAGCTCGTCGGCGGCGGCGGCGAGGGAGGAATCGGCGGGATGGGCCGGCTGCATCTCGTCGGCGAGATCGCGGCGGATGGTCCACGCCTCGGAGTGGGCCTCGTCGAAGAGGACGCGGGCGAGCTTGGTGCGCTCGGGAAGGTTGGTCTGCGGCATGGATCCAGCCTATGGGGGCGGGTGGTCGTAGTCAATCCCCGTTTTGATGCGCCCTGACGTAAGGTTTCGTCGTATGGACGATCTTGACCGACGAATTCTTGCGCTGCTGGTGGCAGATGGCCGGCGGACGTACGACGACATCGGTGGCGAGGTGTCGCTGTCAGCTCCCTCGGTGAAGCGACGGATCGACCGGCTCCGCGAGACGGGGGCGCTGCGAGGCTTCACAGCGATCGTCGACCACGGGCAGCTCGGCGACCAGACCGAGGCGCTGGTGGAGCTCTTCTGCGAGCCGGGGACGCTGCTCGACGAGGTGGCCGCCCGGCTCCGGGAGCACCCGGAGGTAGTGGAGGCCTGGAGCGTGACCGGGGAGGCCGACGCGATCGCCCGCGTCCGCACCGAGGACAACGCCGGCCTGGAGCGGCTGATCATGCGCCTCCAGAAGGGCGGAATGATCGAGCGGACGAGGTCGCAGGTGGTGATGTCGCGGCTGGTCAGCCACGGCTGAGTCCGAACCGCCCGAGGGTACCTGCCGTTTGGGCACTGTCCGGACATCGACCTGGTGGTCGAGCTGAACGGACGCCCTGCTTCGAGTCGAGGTGAAGACGAGCACATCTCGGGCTCCATGCGGTCACGGGAACGTCTTTGATTGCCACGCGCGGGGACAATCAGAGTCCGAACCGCGTCGTCAAACGGTTCGACCCGGACCGGTGCGACTTTCTGTATGCCCATGTCGGCAACGATCGACGGTGGTTCATCCCGACGTCGGCACTCGAGTGCCGAACGGCGATCTCCCTGGGTGGATCGAAGTACTCCGAGTTCGAGATCGAGGGTGGGCGTCCGATTTGAAAAGTCTCCGGTTGGCGCGCCTGTTCTAGACTCCGCCGCTGCTCCGGGGGAGTGCCCGAGCGGTCAAAGGGAGCTCGCTGTAAACGAGCCGGCCTCGCCTACACAGGTTCGAATCCTGTCTCCCCCATTAGTGCTTTCCGAATTCGTTGATGCCGTACCCGAGCCACCTATCGCTGACCAGGTGGCCACCACCAAGATCTGGGGCAACGGCCGCGTGACGATTCCCAGAGCTGCTCGCGAAGCTGCTGGTTTCGAGAGTGGCAACCCCCTGGCCATTGAGGCCGACGGCGACGGGCGCTTGGTGGTCAGGCGGATCGAAGAGCCCAGGCAGTCCGTTCCGGATTGATCTGGCGCGTCTGCGACGTTCGGCCGCTCAGCCCGCTTCCCGAAGCACCTGGGCCTCGGGCAGCAGCTGCAGCTTCGTCAGCGTTCCGTTCTCGATCTGGCGGATGCGCTCGCGGGTGACGCCGAGGGCTCGGCCGACCTCCTCGAGGGTCAGCGGCTCGAGGCCCGTCAGTCCGAAGCGCAGCTCCAAGACCTGGCGCTCCCGCTCGGGCAACACGTCGAGCGCGCGCCGGACTCCCTCGCGCTGCAGGTGCGCGGACGCCTCCTCGAATGGCTCTGCAACCGCCTCGTCCGCGACGAAGTCGCCGAGCTCGGAGTCGTCCTCGTCACCCACCGGCTTCTCGAGTGACACCGGCGTCTGGGCGAAGCGCTGGACATCGCGCACGTCCTGAGCGGTCCAGCGCAGCTCCTCGGCGATCTCCGCCGGCTCGGGCTCGCGCCCGAGGCGCTGGACAAGCTGGCGCTCCACATGGCCCACCCGGTTGAGCTTCTCGACCATGTGGACCGGGATCCGGATCGTCCGCGCCTTATCGGCGATCGACCTCGTCACCGCCTGGCGGATCCACCACGTCGCGTACGTCGAGAACTTGTAGCCCCGCCGGTAGTCGAACTTCTCGACCGCCCGGATCAACCCGAGCGATCCCTCCTGAATCAGATCGAGGAAGCTCAATCCGCGTCCCAGGTAGCCCTTCGCGATCGACACCACCAGCCGCAGGTTCGCCTCCACCATCTGCCGCTTCGCCAGCATGTCCCCGCGCTCGATGCGCTTTGCCAGCGCCACCTCCTGCGCCCCGGTCAGCAGCTGGACCCTCCCGATCGACCGCAGGTAGAGGCGCAGAGAGTCGAGGCTCGGCTCGACCGTCAGGTCGAGCTCTCCCCGCGCCGCAGTGCTCTGGCCCGGACTCGATTCGGGCGCCCCGGCCTCCGGCTTCTGCGCCTTGTAGGCGCTCGCGCCATCGGCCGCCACGACCTCGACTCCATGCTCGACCAGGTGGGCGTGAAGCTGCCCAACCTGCTCCTTCGTAACCTCGACCTCTTCCAGCGTCGCCGCGATCTGATCGAAGGTCAGATGGCCGGTTTCGCGACCCTGCGCGACCAGCGCGCGAACCTCCTCGAGATCGACAAATGGAAGCTCACCGGGCTCTCCGTCGCCGCCGGCCCCCTCGAGGGCCGCCGACTCCGGCTCCGCAACCTCTGACACCACCTCAACCTGAGCTATCTCGGACACTCCCTCGTCGAAAGACCCGCTATTCGCGGCGCCGGCGCCTCATCTCCGGCGCCCAAAAGTATGTCAGGGTTGTCACGAGACGGTGGGCCGCCAGCTGCCGCACTCACTACCCTCTGCAGCATGGCCGCCGAGACGACCCTTTCCCCGGATGCCGTCGACGTTCAGGCGTCGGTGCCCGCGACCCAGGTGAGCCTCTCGAGGGTCGGAGTCACCGGAGTCGAGAAGGTGATCCGGGTCAAGCCCTCGCGTAGCACCCCCGCCGGCGAGAGCTCCCCAGGGACCCTGAGCGGCGAGCTCTACTACGCGGAGCTCGAGTGCTTCGTCGACCTCGACCCCAAGCAGGCCGGGGCCCACATGTCGCGGTTCGAGGAGGCGGTCGGCGAGGCGATCGACAGTGTCGTCCTCTCCGAGGCGCAGTTCCGGGCCGAGACCCTCGCCGCCCATATCGCTGAGCGCGTGCTCGAGAGCCAGGGCGGGCTGCGCGCCGAGGTCTCGGTGACCGCCCGATATCCCGAAACCGTCTCGGCACCCGTCTCCGGCCAGCCCACCCAGGAGATCTACGCGCTGCTCGGCACCGCCGTCGCGTCCGCCCGCGGGACGCGCCGCCTGACCGGCGTCCAGGCACAGGGCATGACGGCATGCCCCTGCGCGCAGGGGATGGTCGCCGACGTCGCCCGGACCCGCCTGGCCGATCAGGGCTTCGACCCCGACCAGATCGAGCAGGTGCTCGAATCGGTGCCGGTCGCGACCCACAACCAGCGCGGCATCGGAACCCTCCGCATCGGATGCCCCGCGGGAAACGACGCCGACATCGAGGCGCGGGGCCTTCTGCGGATCGTCGAGAGCTCCATGAGCTCGGAGATCTACGAGCTGATGAAGCGCCCCGACGAGCTCGCCGTCGTGGAGAAGGCGCATGCCAACCCCCGCTTCGTCGAGGACTGCGTGCGGGAGATGCTGCGCCAGGTCATCGACGAGATGCCGTGGCTCGACGACACCGCGTTCGTCATGGCCCGCCAGGAGAACCTCGAGACCATCCACCGGCACAACGTCGTCGCCGAGCACTACGGCTGCCTGAGCGAGATGCGCTCGGAGCTCGCCAGCGGGGAGCGCCAGGACCGCCAAACCTCGATGCGCGAGTGGCTCGAAGCTCCCGCCGCCTGATCCTCAGGCCGCCGGCTCCACCCGGGCGCGCTGCGCCTCCTCGATCCGCCTGCGCAACCCGAAGAAGTAGTCGACTCCGCTGATGATCGTCGCCGCCACGGCCGCGTAGACCAGCAGATCAACCCAGAACGGCGAGGGGTCCACCGCGATCAGCGCGAACACCGCCGCAATCTGAAGCACCGTCTTCACCTTGCCCATCCAGCTCGCGGAGATCACGATGCCACGCTCCGCCGCCACCGCACGCAGGCCGGTGATCGCGAACTCACGGGCGATGATCACCATCGCGACCCAGGCCGCCAGCCGGTCGAGTGAGACCAAGGAGACCAGGGCGGCGGTGATCAGCAGCTTGTCGGCGAGCGGATCCATCAGCTTCCCGAAGGTCGTGACCTGCTTCCGCGACCTCGCGAAATAGCCATCCAGCCCGTCGGTGAGTGCCGCGAGGGCGAAGACGATGGCCGCGAGCGTGTCGCCATTCGGGGTCTCGTCGAGCAGCGCGACGACGATCACCGGAACCGCGATGATCCGCAGCAGCGTCAGGCTGTTCGGCAGGTTCAGGGGCACGGCAGACCCCTCAGTATGGACGCGGACGCCGTCGGTTGGCGAGCCCAGTGCCCAGACCGAGGCCTGCCGGCGTCGTGGCTACTTCACCGTGACGGTGCCGTTCATGAACGCGTGGAAGAGGCAGATGTACTTGAAGGTGCCCGGCTTGTCGAACTTGACGGTCTTCGACTCTCCCTTGCTGAGGGTGCCGGTATCGAAGCCGCTTCCACCCGGTGACTGGGTCGCCGTGTGGTCGGCGTCGTCGGAGTTCGTCCATGTGACCGAGTCGCCGGCCTTGATCGTGACGTCCTTGGGCGCATAGTCGAAGTCGACGATCTCGACCTTCCCGGCGCCTGCGGGCGCGGCGGCTCCAGCCGAGCCGCCGTTCGAAGGCGGCTTCGTCACCGGCGTGGTCTGAGAGGGAGTCGTGGTGGAAGGCGAGCCCGCCGCGGGCGTCGTCTCGGGCGTGGCACTGGACGGCGGCGGCGTCGCGTTCACGACGGACTCGGTGGTCGTCCCCCTGTCGTCGGTCCCACCGCAGCCGGCGATCCCGAGAGCTGCGACACAGGCGAGCGCCAGGCCGGTCCGCCGGACGCTTACGACCCGGGGAAGTCCTCCTGAAACGGATGTCAATGCCTTCATCGCAAGCTCTCCTTCTCGTGACTCGTCAGTGGACCTGATGCCACCCTATGCCCATCTCTACTCGGATTCCCGCCAACCGGTTCACTTCAGGGGGATGACCGAGGGAAACGAGCACCTCGCAGATCTCGCGGAACGAGTCCACGGGTGCCGGCGCTGTCCGCGCCTGGTGAACTGGCGGGAGGCCTGCGCCGCTGACCCGCCGAAGCGCTTCCGGGGTCAGAGCTACTGGGCGAAGCCGCTGAGTGGACTCGGTGATCCCCGCGCCTCCGTGGTGATCGTCGGCCTCGCACCCGCCGCCCACGGCGGCAACCGCACCGGCCGCTTCTTCACGGGCGATCGCTCCGGCGACTGGCTCTTCGCCTCACTTCACCGCACCGGCTTCGCCAATCAGGCCCAGTCGGTCAGCGCGGACGACGGGCTGCGCCTGACCGGCGTCTTCGTGACGGCTGTGAACCGCTGTCCCCCGCCGCAGAACCGGCCGACGCCGGCGGAGCGCGACAACTGCCTTCCCTTTCTCGAGGAGGAGTTGCGCCTGCTCGAGCGCGCCCGGGTGATCGTGGCGCTCGGGAGCTTCGGTTGGGACGGGGCCCTCCGCGCGCTGAGGAACCTCGGCACGGCAGTTCCA
Source organism: Solirubrobacterales bacterium (assembly GCA_038258095.1). Taxonomy (GTDB): domain Bacteria; phylum Actinomycetota; class Thermoleophilia; order Solirubrobacterales; family 70-9; genus JBBSQE01. Next base: position 6,795 of record JBBSQE010000059.1, read on the forward strand.
CGGCCGAAGCCGCGGTTCGGCCACGCGACCGAGGCCGGGGTCGGCCTCTACACCCTCCTCGGCTGCTTTCACCCCAGCCAGCAAAACACGTTCACAGGTCGGCTGACGGAGTCGATGATCGACGGAGTGTTCGAGCGGGCGAGAGCGCTCGCCGCCGAGCAGTAGGGTCAGGCCTGATGCCTGCCGAGCCCGAGCAGTCCCCCGCGCCTCGCCCGGCATCGGCCTCGGAGTCCCTCCTCGTCAAGTGGATGGGGATCACCGACGCGAACTCGGCCGGCTTCGTCCACGGTGGGACGGTCATGAAGATGTGCGACGAGGCGGCGGGGATCGCGTCGGTCCGCCACTCGGGCGGCCGTGTCGTCACCGCCGCGATGGATCGCATGACCTTCCTGCACGCGATCCACATCGGCCAGCTCGTGACCTGCCGCGCCCGCGTCAACGCCGCATGGCGCACCTCGATGGAGGTCGGCGTGCGGGTCGAGGCCGAAAACCCACGGACCGGCGAGACCCACCACACCTCCACCGCCTACCTGACGATGGTCGCCGTCGACGAGGACGGGAGGCCGACCGTCATCCCGCCCCTCGTCATCGAGGGCGAGACTGAGATCCGGCGCCAGCGCGAGGCCGAGCTGCGCCGCGCCAACCGGTTGAGCGAGCGCGATCAGATCCTCGGGAACCGCAGTTCCTGACCCTCAGCTCATCTGGCGTCGTGCGACGGAACCGCCGCCGCCCGCACGTCCCCCGCCCTACCGCGCCCACCGCCCCCCGCCCTACAATGAGCGCCGTCCGCCGACGTAGCTCAGCTGGTAGAGCACTTCACTCGTAATGAAGGGGTCCCCGGTTCGACTCCGGGCGTCGGCTTACTACTTCTCGGCTCCGGTGGGCCGTCCGCCGATCGCGTTGAAGAACGACTCACGGAAGCGGTTCGCCCTTGAATCCGGTGGAAAGCGGCGGTCCGCCCTCGCGACCTTGTCCTCCGAGTAGAAGCGCCTGCCCCACGGCGATTTCGGCTTGCCCAGGCGGAGCACACCCCAGAAGCCGAGCAGCGGAACGAAGACCGAGAGCGCGCCGAGCCCGATCCGGCCCTTCATGAACGTAATCGAGGACAGCACCAGCGCCTGCCCGGCCACGATCGCGGTGCCGAGGATCGATGTCGCTTCGTCCAAGCCGAACGGCGTGCCCCCGAGAACGACGAGCGCCATGAACGCGAAGACCATGACGACAGCGTCGAGAGATTCGCGTCCCTCCTGTGCCCAATAGACGTCCTCGAGGTTCACCCAGAGCGCGAACTCGTCGAAGGTGAGGCCGGCGCCGATCCCGAAGCCGATGGCGGCGACCTGAAACCACGGGGAGACCGGAGTCGAGAGGGCGAACGCCGCGAAGCCTGCCGCGAGCATCAGCGAGATCCCCCAGACGAGGTGGTGGAGGTGGAGGCCGGAGCTCGTCTCGACCGACCCGGGCCACCACAAGACCTCAGCGCGGTTCATCCGCGCGCTGGTCCGGATGAAAAGGAACGACACGAGGAAGGCCAGGAGGACGAGAAACGCCGCCCCGCGCCCTGGCGCGGACGACTCTCCGAACGGATCGACCAGCGAGGAGACGAGGACGGGCGAGGTCACGGCCGGACGGATGTTAGGCGGAGCCGTGTCGGGCCTTGACGCCGAGCGCCTCGCTTGAATTGCGTGCCGAGATGAGTGAGGGCGCGAAATACATGGTCGCCGAGGCTGGACGCGAGGGAATCGACCGGGTCGAAGACCTGTGGGGATCGCTGGTCGAAGCCCACCGCGACGTGATCGATGGTGCCTGGCCTGTCCGGTCGGCCCCGGACGCCTGGAGCAGGCGTCGCGCCCAGTACGAAACGTGGATCGCAGACGGAAGCGGGACGCTGCTGCTCGCGGTCCCCGCGGATGACCCCGGGGGCCCGACGGCCGGCTACGCGATGGTCACCGTCCACCCCGCCGGCCCGAGCTGGGATCTCGGGGACCGGGTCGGCGAGCTCGAGACTCTCGTCGTCGCCGAGGATGCCCGCGGCACCGGCGTTGGCACGCTCCTGATCAGGGCGGCGCGAGACCTCCTGCGCGAGAAGGGCGCGAAGTTCTGGTCGGTGGCGGTCGTCGAGGCGAACGACGGCGCGACCCGCCTCTACGAGCACGAGGGCTTCCGTCCCTATTACCGGTCGATGCTGGCCGAGATCGACGAATAGCGGGGTCAGATCTGTTCAGTCTCGCTATGCGAGACAAACACGACAACTCGGTCCCCGCCCTACGCCTCGGAAAACTTGTAGCCGACGCCCCGCACGGTGAGGACCAGCTCCGGATGCTGGGGGTCGCGCTCGACCTTTTGGCGCAGATTCGAGATGTGGACGTCGCAGGCACGCTCGTCGCCGTCGAACTCCGTCTGCCAGAGCTCCTCCATGATCTGGCTGCGCGCGAAGACCTCACCCGGGCGGCCGGCCAGGAGGCGCAGGAGCTGGAACTCGGAGCGGGTGAGGTTGATCTGATCGCCGCGGACCGAGGCGAGGTGGCGGACGAGGTCGATGGTGACGGGGCCCGAGTCGATCCGGGTCGCCTCGCCGACCGGCGAACGGTCGAGCTCGCGGCGCCGAAGCTGGGCGCGCACGCGCCCGAGCAGCTCACGGACCGAGAAGGGCTTGGTCACATAGTCGTCGGCGCCGACCTCGAGGCCGACTACCTTGTCGACCTCGGCGTCCTTGGCGGTGAGGATGATGATCGGCACCGCGCTGCGTGACCGGACCTCGCGGCAGATGTCGAGGCCGCTCGGGCCCGGCATCATGATGTCGAGGATCAGGAGGTCGAAGTTGACCTCGTCGACGAGCTTCGACTCGGCATCCGTCCCGTCGACCGCGGCGGTGACGTCGAAGCCCTCCTGCGTCAATGCGTAGCCGACAGAGTCCCGCACCGAGGGCTCGTCGTCGGCGATAAGAATTCGTCCGCTGCTCATCTGCTCTTCTGTCCTCTCATGCGACTGGTGTGGGGCTCGGGTGCTTGTAGGGCAGTCGGACCCAAAACGTGCTGCCCTGGCCCTCGACGGAGTTCGCGCCGATCTGGCCGCCCATCACGCTGACCATGCGCCGGGCTATCGCCAAGCCTAGGCCGAAACCCTCCTGCGTACGTGTCTCGGTGCGCCGGTAGAAACGCTCGAAGATGCGCTCGATCTCCGCCGCGGGGATTCCCGTCCCTGTATCCATGACCTCCAGGACGACCTCGTTCTCCCCATCCCGGTGCGCCCGGATCGCCACCGAGCCGGGCGCGAGTGTGTTCTTGAAGGCGTTCTCCACCAGGCCGATCAGCACCTGGCGCAGGAGGGTCGGGTCCCCCGCCGCTGCCAGGTCCGCCTCCACGTCGAGGATCAGATCGATGCCCTTGGGCGCCGTCACCGCATTGGCGACGTCGCGCGTCGCGACGGCGACGTCGACGACCTCGGCCTCGGCGACGCCGAGCGTCTCGACCCGGGCGAGGGTGAGCAGGCCCTGGATCAGACGCGCCATCCGCTCGGAGTCCTCCGCGAGCCGTGTCAGGAAGTGGTCGCGGGCCTCGGGATCGTCCTTGGCGCCATCGCGCAGGACCTCGACCGCGCTCGAGATTCCCGCGAGCGGGTTGCGCAGTTCGTGTGCGGCATTGGAGACGAAATCGCGCTCCGCGAACTCGCGGCGCATCTCATCGGTGCGATCGCGCGCAACGGCGAGGACCGCTCCCTCAGCGGGCAGATCCCGCGCCTGGATCGCGAAGGCCCGGTCGCCGATGCGGAGAGCCGGATGCGCCGCGAAGCCGATCTCGGCAGCTCGGTGGAGGACGGGCAGCGCCGCCTCGGGAGCGGTCTCCGAATCGCCGAGGAGCTCCTTCGCGGCCGTGTTCGTGAAGCGCACCCGATCCTCGGTGTCGACGACCATCACCGAGTCTCCGAGGCCGTCGAAGATCGCGGTGAGCTTGTCGCGATCGGCGGTGAGCACGCCGAAGCTCTCCTTCAGCGACACCCGCATCGTCTCGAGCGCGCGGGCGAGATCACCGACCTCGTCGCGTCCCGACACCTGGAGCTGTACATCGAAGTCCCCGGCCGCGAGCTCGCGCGCCCCGGATGCGAGCCGCTTGATCCGGTGGGCGACGACGCTGGCCACGATGATGCCGGCGAGCATGCCGATCAGGACCGCAATCAGCAGCGCCCGCAGACTGTCGTTTCGCAGCTGGTCAATGGCGCCCTGGAGGACCTGCGTGCGCGAGTAGCTCCCCAGCACTGCCCCGGTGATCACCGCCTGCTGGTACACCGGTGCGGAAACAACGAACACCTCCCCGCCGGCGCGTTTCGAGATGAACCTGCGGCCCTCGAGAGCGGCGTTGATCGCGGCGCTCCGCTCGCTGATCTCGTTCAGCGCCGTGCCGGGCGGAAGCGGGGCAAGCAGGCGCCCGGCCGAATCGAAGTACCAGGCCCTGAACCCGGTGTCCTGGGCGCCGGCGATCACATCCTGCGGGTCGCCTTTCCTGGCCCCCACCCGGTCGGCGAGGCTGATCGTCCGGCCGACCGCGAGCTCCTCCGCCCGGTCAGACAGCGCGGTCTCCGAAGAGTTGATGACGATCAGGTAGACAACGGCCGCGGTGATCAGGCCGACCGCTGCGAACGAAGCGGCGAGCCAGAGGCGCATCCCGACCCGCGGGCCGGCACGCTCACCGGAACCCGACCCGATCACCTGGCGAAGTCTCTGAGCCACCTGAGGTTTATTAGCAGGAAGCAGCGACATCCCCCGACGGAGCATTCGCGTCAGGGGCCATGCAGGGAGCGGGGATCGGGGGCCGCCGTGGAACAATCGCCCGGTGCGGACCCTCGTCTTCATACCCGCCTGGAACGAAGAGGACTCAGTCGTCGGCGTGATCGACGACGTGCGCCGGAGCATTCCGGGCTCCGACATCCTCGTCGTCGACGATGGATCCCGTGACGCCACCACTGTCCGCGCGCGCCAGGCCGGAGCGATGGTCGCGGTCCTGCCCTTCAACCAGGGTCTCGGTGCCGCGCTGCAGACCGGCTACCTGTACGCCTTTCGCGAGGGCTACGACTACTGCGCGCACCTCGACTCCGACGGTCAGCATCCTCCTGCCGAGGTGGCGCGCCTGCTCGATGAGGTGCGCTCCGGGCGGGCGGACCTCGCCATCGGCTCGCGATACGTCGACCCGGATTCCGCCGAGGAGGACGACTACACGCCGACCTTCCTCCGACGCGTCGGCAGCGGAGTCTTCCGCTTCTTCCTCACACTCGCGACCCGGCAGCGCTTCACCGACACGACGAGCGGCATGCGCGCCGCCAACCGCCGCGTGATGGCGCTCTTCAGCGAGCGCTACTCCCCCGACTTTGCGGAGATCGAGTCCCTGCAGCGCGCCGTCCGCCAAGGTCTGACGGTCGAGGAGCTTCCGGTGCGGATGCTTCCCAGAGCCGAGGGGACGTCGTTCCTGACGCCGGTGAAGTCGACGTTCTTCATCTTCAAGAGCCTGATCGTGCTGCTCGTCGGGCGGTTCCGGCCCCGAAGCGCGGAGTACCTCGATTGAGCGCCGTGACCCTCGCCGCCGCCGCGGACCCGAGCGTCCGCCTCACTCCGCAGGCGCGGATCCTCGCCGCGATCATCGCCATCGCGTTCGTCGGGATGATCCTGGAGCTGATCCGCCGCCACCAGCTCCAGGAGCGCTTCAGCATCGTCTGGTTCCTGGCCGGCCTCGGCATGCTCGCCGGGGCAATGTTTCCGGGGCTGCTGGAGCTCGCCGCGAACATCATGGGCGTGCGGGACACCAACGTGGCGCTGTTCTCCATCGTGCTTCTCCTCCTCCTCGGCCTGGCCCTCAACTTCAGCGTGATCATCTCCCGCCAGGCCGAGCAGATCACCCGGCTGGCGCAGGAGTCAGCGCTGGAGAGGACCCGCGAGGAAAAGGCGGCTCCCGGCGCCCAGCCCGAAACGGCCGAGGAGCCCGACGAGACCTAGCCTCGGTTTCTACGGGTGTCTCGGGCCCAGGACCCGAAACCGAGCCAGGGTGCTCCGGCCGGGCATGCGGCCCGTCACGGTGGCGCGCACCCGGAGGGCGTGCTTTCCCCTCCGCACGTTGTAGACCCGCGGCGAGCGGCAGGGCCTGAGCCGGCCCCCGTCGAGGCGGCACTCGAAGCGAGTGCCGCGTGCGGGGGAAGAGAACGCGAAGGCGACCCGGGCGAAATGCCTCCGGGTTCGGACGACCCTCGGGGGCCGGCGGCGGAACCCCACCACCGGCGGTCCGGCCTCGGCGATGACCCGCTGGACGAACGAGAGGACCGCCTGGGTCTCCCCGGTCGTGTCCGCGGGATCACCGAGCGCTGAGTTGATCCCCTCGTGGTCGAGCGGCTCCAGGAGCACGCTGTCAGGTGACTGGCCCAGGGCCTGGGCCATGGCGTAATCACCGCCCTGGCGAAACTGGGTGCTCTGCTGGGCGACGAAGAGGAAGGCAGGGTCGGACGGGTCGGCGAAGTTGATCGGAGAGGCCTCAAACCACGAGTTCGTCGCAGCGTTTTCGGCCGGAGTGCCGAACGCGTTCCAATACATATCGGTCCTGTCGGGAGTATTGATCGGTATCGACGGGTCGGCGTAGAGCGTGATGTCGAAGATCCCGTCCAGGGGAATGACGCCGAGGATCTGTGCCGGACTTACTCCGTAGGCCCGGTAGTAACTCGGGTCCGAGCCGGCGAGGGAGACCAGTTGGGCGCCGGCGGAATGCCCGAGCAGCACCATCCGACCGGGGTCCCCACCGAAGCCGCTGACGTGGCGGTCAAGCCAGCCGATCGCCTCGCCGACGTCATTTGGATGGTCGGGGAACTTGACCCGGTCCGGGTCGGAGCCGTTGCCCCCGACCGGCGAGAGCCGGTAATTGATGCTCACGTAGACATACCCTGCGTCGGTGAAGAGGCGAGCCTTGTCCGCAGCCTTGTTGGACTTGTCGCCGCGCATCCAGCCGCCTCCGTGGACGTAGACGACGACGGGTCGATGAGCGCTCGCGGGTAGGTCGGCTGGGACATAGACATCGAGCTGGTTCAGCGACGCCGGGGCCGGGGCTGGGGGCGAGCCGAGGGCGTAGCTGACGTCGGCATGCTTGACGTAGGCCGCCGAGGCCTGGCCGGCGAGGCCGAGGGCCGTGGCGATCAGGAGCAGACCGGTGAGGACGAAGCGCTTCATCTCTGGTGGAGAACACGCTCCAGCCTGAAGAAGAGCGCTTCGAGGGCAAGCTCCTCGGATACGTTGAGGTCGAGGCGACGGCGCGTGTCCTGGACGAGCTCGACTCCCTTGCGGGCGGCCGCCACCTCAACGCCCTGCGCGGCATCGGCGAGCGCCTCCGCCCGATCGCGGTTGAAGACGACCTCGGGCGCGCCGGCCGCGGCCGCGGCGAGGTCGCGCAGCCAGGAGGCACAGAGGTCGAGACCCAGGTCGAGCACATCAGTCCGGCGGCGGCGCGCCGCGCGCTTGGCCTCGTCCTCGATATCGCGCTTGGTCCACTTCGCGCCCTCGGAGACCTCGATCTCGATTCGCCTCCGCGCCTCGGCGCCGGCCTCTTCGCCATCGGCTTCGGCGATCGAGAGGATGCCCTTCCACGGCGCCCGGCCGAGCTCCCCCTCCGCGGCGGCCGTCACCGACTTCTCGGCTGCGGCCCGCAGCTCCCGCCCCGGCTCCGCGAGTAGGAAGCGGGCACGGACGAGATCGCCGGCTGCAAGGCGTGCGGCCGAGCTCAGGTGCTCGGGCTCGCCCGAGCCCGCCAGCGCGGCTTCGACCGCTTCGGCGGGCAGGCGCTGGAAGTCGACCGGGGCGCAGCGAGACGCGACCGTCTCGAGCAGGCCCGACGGCTCCGAGGTGATCAGGACCAGGTGCGCGAAGGCGGGTGGCTCCTCCAGCGTCTTCAGGAGCGCGTTTTGGCTCTCGTCGCGCAGAGCCTCCGCGGACTCGATGACGAATACACGCCGGGTGCCCTCGAACGGCCGCAGCGAGGCGGCCCGGATCACCTGCTCGCGAACTTCCTCGACCAGGTGCTGGGCGCCGCGGGGCGCGAGCCAGACAAGGTCCGGGTGGGGCGATGGATCGAGAAGCGCCCGACGCCGCGCCGCTTCGGGCTCGTCGGCCCCGGTCGCGAGGATCTCGGCGGCGAAAGCTCGGGCCGCGGCGCGCTTTCCGGCGCCCCGGGGCCCGCGAAACAGGTAGGCGTGAGCCGGGTCCCCCGAGAGGGCGGCCGTCAGCGTGGCCCGGGCCCGGGGCTGGTGGCGAAGCGGCCCCTCGAGGCGCGCGTTCCGGGCCGCGGCCCCGATCGCAGCGGCCTCCGGCGCAGCGGCCTCCGGCGCAGCGGCCTCCGGCGCAGCGGGATCAGCCATCCCCGCGACTCGCCTCCACCGCCGCCATCACCCGCTCGTGGACCTCCTCGACCGACCCGGCCCCGTCAACCGGGACGATCCGGTCCGAGGCGACCATCACCAGCTCCTCGTATCCCTCGGCGACCGCCCTCTGCAACTCCAGCCCCTCGGCCTCGAAGCGGTCGTCGCCCTCGGCCCGCCCGCGCCCCGTCTCGGGTTCGAGCCGCCGCAGGATCGTCAGATAGGGCCCGAGCCAGGCCCTCACGCTGACCCACCCCGCCCCCGCCGGGCTCGGCCCCGATCTCAGGAGCCTGCGGCGGCTCGACCCCGCGACCGGGCGCGGGCGGGCCGAGGGCGACGACCGCTTCGAGGCCGAGGGGCTGGAGTTGC
>JBBSQE010000060.1:0-15455 GCA_038258095.1 Solirubrobacterales bacterium
CTCCGTCCCACGAGCCCGCGCGAAAGCTCGCCGAGGCGTTGATGAACCGGCATGGAGCCGAGCGGATGTGCCGCGACGCGCTCGCTTCCTACGAGCTGTCGCCGGAAGATGACCCTTGGCGCTCCGTCGCCTGCTTCTCCCAAGGCATGGCTCTCTGTCTCTTGGGCGACAGCGGCGCGGCCCGCAGCCGGCTCGAGGAGGCCGTGCGGCGGTCGGCCACCGTTCCGCACATACTGGCGTTGAGCCATGCGCAGCTCGCCCTCGTCCTGATGGACGACAACCGGTCGGCTGCCGCTGAATCCATCGACCACGCACGCGCGCAGCTGCAGCGGCACGGCCTATGCGACTACGCGACGATGGCGTTGGTCCTCGCCACATTCTCGCTCTTTGACGCTCGATCGGGCCAGACGGGCCGAGCCGTGGACGAGGTCGACGAGGCCCTCGTCCTGCTCAAGAAGACCGAGAACTTCGCACCGTGGTTCGAGACGGAGACGCGGGTCGTCCTGACCTCGACCCTTCTGCGCCTGGGTGACATCTCGCGGGCTCGCGAGATTCTCGCCGACGCGGCTCGTGAGTTCGAGCACATCCCCGATGCAACGGTGCTGGGTGAGTGGATTGAAGCGGCGAGGCGGTCCATTCGCGACGCGTCGAGGGAGTCGGGGCTCACCCCGGCGGAGCTACGGGTCCTGCAATTCATGCCGACTCATCTCTCCTTTCGGGAAATCGCAACCCACCTCTACGTTTCCCCCAACACCGTGAAGACCCAGGCTCAGGCCATCTACCGCAAGCTCGACGCGTCCGCGCGCGCGGAGGCAGTCGACGCAGCCCGCCGAACCGGGCTGCTCGAATCGGGGCAATCGGCACCAAACGACTAGCGCCAATCACCACGATCGGGTGATTCTCCGGCCCGGCCCGGCGACTAGCTTCGGTCATATCAAGTGACCGAGATCGGACCCCTCCAGATCCTGGCGTTCGACTTCCGCCGCCGCGCGGACTTTGCGCGCAGGATCCTCAACGAGCTCGGAACGCTCGAGTTGAGCGGGACGATCCGGCTCCTGGACGTTCTCTTCGCCCGCAAGGATCGCGAGACCGGGGATCTGATCGCGCTCGACGATTCCGAGCAGGGGCTCGGCACGATCTGCGGCGCGCTGCTGGGGTTCGGCTTCGATGACGGGGAGCAGTCGGTGCCGCCCGCGCCCGCCGTCGGACCCTCGTTCGGCTTCGGCACCGAACAGATCGAAGCGCTCGGCGCGGAACTCCATCGCGGGCACTCGGCCGGCTTCGTGCTGCTCGAGCACGTATGGGCCAAGCGGTTCAAGGTGGCGGTTGCCAGGGCTGGTGGAGTTTCCCTCGGCGAGGGTCTGTTGAGCCGGGAGGCGTTTGCGCCGGTCGCCGCCGAAATCGAATCAAGGGTTCGGGCACTGGACGAAATCGGAGGCGAGGTCGCCCCCGGCGGCTGGTCAGTCGACGACGGGCTGCTTGCAGCGCGGGCTGGAAGACGGGTTCGCCCGGCAGCGGCGATGAACCGCAGGCGCTCTTACGCGTCTCGCCCTGACGACTACACCCGCGAACTGGAGCGGCTCGCAAAGCTTCGCGACGACGGCGTCATCACGGCTGCGGACTTCGACCGGAAGAAGCAGCAGGTTCTCGGGATTTGATCTGTCCGTCGCTTCCTTCGCGGAGGAGCAGGATGGCTCCGACGCCGAAACAGAGCGCCCCCGCTGATGTGGTCCAGTTCGCGGCGCCGAGATCGACGATGGACCCTGTCTCGGGGACGATGAAAGAGGCGATCGCAGAGATGCCGAACAGCACGCACCCGAGCAGGTTGATCGCTCCGATTCGCCACTCGATGGAGGGTTCGCTGCGGAGGCTGAACCCGCCGCGTACCTCGAGGTAGGCGAGGATCCCGGATACGAGGAAGCACACCGAGCCGAGGGCGTCCGGGGCCCAGACGAGCCGGTCGACCTGCCCCGAGTCGAGCCCCGACTGGAGCGCGTGGAACGTGCTGATGTTGAAGAAGAAGGTCCCGCCGAGCTGGATCAGGGACGAGAGCCAATCGATCCGGCGGGGCGCGAAGCAGAAGAGCCGAGTCGAACCGCGCTCCTGGACCGGGCTCTCGTCGGCGCTCGCCGCCTCGAGGTACTGGAGGAAGGCGGCGGCGGTGAAGAAGATCGAGCCGACGAAGAACACCATTCCGTCGGCCGGCGCTCCAACCGCCTGAACGAAGCCGGGGAACGGGCCGACCAGGAAGCACGCGGACCCGATCGCGAACAGCACGCCGATCCACCTTGAGGCAAAGGGGGTCGCCGAGAAGCGCTTCCGGTGGGAGCGCGAGGACCAATGGACAGTGCTCCCGTCGGGGCGGCGAAAGGTCACATGGGTCGTGAAGGGCCCGATCCGGTGGCGATTGACCTCGGTCCAGCCCGCTGGCGTGCGTGGATAGACGGAGCCGCTCAGCGGTAGGCCTCGTGCCCGAGGTCTGCCAACCAGCCGCGCATGTGGTGGTGCATGGTCTCGGCCCCGATCACTTCCTCTGTCGGCTTCCGCCAGTCGGCGGGGAAGAGGACGAAGGGGTGGGACTGCTCGCCGCCCATCCCGCCGTGCGAGCCGACGAGCTCCTCGAATGCGGCGACCTCATCCGTCTCCGCCCAGTAGGTGCTGTTGACCAGGATGTCTGGGCAGTGCCGGAAGCCGTCGGTGCGTTTGAGGTGGCGTGCTGCGTTCGGCCCGAAGGGCGCCAGGGGATCCGACCCCTCGATGCGGCCGGCGTCGAGGTGGTTGACCCCTTCGGCCCCGAGCGCGACGAGCCCGTCTCGCTCGCTGCGCACACAGACGAAGCCGATGCCTGGGTGCTCGCGGAGAGCCGTGATGAGCCTCGGGTGGAGCTCTTCGATCCGCTCCAGGGTCAGGCGCCCCGGCTCGCGCGGGAACGAGATGATCCCGAGGCACCCGGAGGCCATGACGGAGAGCTCCGGTATCTTGTCTTTGCCGTCTTTTTTGCCCCTGGCATCCTCGCGTTCGTCGCCGAGCCTGATCTCACCGTCGACGGTGTTCTTCCTGTTGGTCGCCCTGATGCCCCGGCCGACGACGTTGTCGGCGCCGCTCGCCTCCGTCAACGATGCGCCGAGGTAGGAGAGGGCCTCATCAGAGCCGGTCGTGTCGGCTTCGACCGCCGATGCCTCGCAGGCCGCCTCCACGAAGTCGGGGAGTGAGATCCCGTAGCGGTCGAGGAAGGTCGCTCCCTGGGATTGGCCGTGATCGGCGAGCACGACGAGCCGGTAGGGCCGGTCGGCGGCCTCCGCAGCCGCCGCGATGCGGCCGATCTGGCGGTCGAGCCGGCGCAGGACGCCGAGCGTGTCGACGCGCTCAACGCCGGAGTGGTGGGCGACCTCGTCGTAGGCGAGAAAGGTGGTGTATCCCACCGGCCTGCCCGCGTACAGGTCGCCGATCACCGCCGACACCTGGAGATCGCGCTGCACGACCGTGCCCCAGGCGCGGACGAAGGCATAGGAGAAGCTCCGCTTGATCCGCGGCCGAATGTCGCGGCGGCGTTGTTGGGCGGCGAAGTACCACTCCTGCGCGCAGTCGGCGCAGACGAGCGCCAGCGTGCGGGTGACGTTGTAGGGATTGGCGAAATAGGAGAAGTAGTCCTGCCCGATCCGGCCGGGTCGCTTGCGGTCCAGGACAGTGCTCATCGTCAGCAGGGTGTGCGGCGCATCGCCGGAGAGGATGTTGGCGCGGCTCGCGCCGTCCTCGTAAAGGAGGCCCTTGCCGTCTGACTGGCGGCGCTCCATCTCGGCGGCGTCGCGAGGATGGTTGGTGACGATCGCCGTATCGCGATCCTTCTCCCACCACCGGAAGGCGGGCATGTCGTCGTTGTTTCCGTGCAGCAGCCCCGCCTGGCAGGCGCCCGTCTGCGAGGACCAGTCGGTTTCCCAGCTCATCAGGTGATGCGATCCGTCGCCGATCCACCTCGCCAGGGTCGGGAGGTGGCCGTCGCGCAGTGCCCGCTGCGCGACGGCATGGGCGAGGCCGTCGATCTCGAGGAAATAGATGCCGGGAACGCTCGATGCGGCGTCGGCCACGCCGTGGCGCCGCGCTTGGCGCCTGAGGACATTCCGGTAATAGAAGTCGTCGTCGTCGATGGCCAAAAGCGAAGTCGCCAGGGTGTTGATGATCGTGATTCCGAGGGCGACGACCACCCCTGAGAAGAGGTCGCGGACGTGCATGTCGGGCTCGATCTCCGAGACCAGCAGGACGACTGCGCCGTTGAGCGCGAGAACTCCGAGCCCGAGCGTCATCACGGTGAACGGGAGGGCGATGCGGATCAGGAGCGGCCAGGCCAGCGCGTTGATGATCCCGATCAGCGCGGCGGCGCTGAGAGCGGTGAGGTCACCCTCGATCGCGAAACCGGGGAGCACGGCGCTCAGGAGCGCAAGCGCTCCGGCGGTGAGGAGCCAGACCACGATGATCCGCGTCGCCACGTGGCGACCTCTCAGGTTCATGGCGCGATCGTATATAGGCTGGCAGGCGATGGAGACCCCCGCCTGGCTGCGAAGCATCGGGACCTCCGCCTGGCTGCTCGTGGGGATCGGGGTCCTGGCGGTCGGCCTGGTCTGGGTCGCCGAGCTGACCGAGACGATCGTCCTGCCGCTGATCACGGCGTCGGTCATCGCCGCGGTCGCCTCGCCGCTCGTGTCGTGGATGAAGCGCCACCGCGTTCCGCGGCCGCTCGGGACCGTGATCCTGATGGCGGTCCTGATCGCGTTCGCAGCCCTGATCATCTTCATCGTCATCAGGGGGGTCACCAGCGAGACGCAGCAGCTCAGTGGGCACCTCGACTCCGCCAAGGACAGGATCACCGGCTGGTTGAGCGACCTGGGGGTTGACCCGAGCTCCGCGAAGCACGCCGGTGACGAGGGAAGCTCGTCGATCAGCTCGACGGTCGGGACCCTTCTCACGGGTGTGAGCGCCGGCATCGAGAAGCTCTCCTCGCTCGTGTTCTACCTCGCCCTGACGCTCCTGAGCACGATCTTTCTGCTCATGGACGGTCCCACGATCCGAGCCTGGTTTGAGCGCCACATGGGACTTTCCCAAGCGGTGGCTCACGCGAGCTTTCAGAGGGTTCTCGAGTCCTTCCGCGGCTACTTCCTCGGAGTGACGATCGTCGCCGGCTTCAACGCCGTCGTCGTCGGGATCGGTGCATTCGCACTCGGTGTCCCGCTTGCGGGGACGATCGCGATCGTGACCTTCTTCGCCGCTTATATCCCGTATCTGGGCGCCTGGACCGCGGGCGCCTTCTCGGTCCTCGTGGCGCTCGGAGGGGCAGGGCCGGACGCCGCTGCGGGCATGCTCGTCGTCCAGCTGCTCGCGAACACGGTCCTCCAGCAGCTCGTCCAGCCGTTCGCGATGGGTGCGGCGCTCGGCATCCATCCGCTCGCCGTGCTCGTCGTGACGATCGGCGGCGGATGCCTCTTCGGGACCGCGGGACTGGTCCTCGCAGCGCCTGTGACGGCGGCAATCGTGAAGATCTCGGCCGACCAATCGAAACCACGAACCGCATAGGCATCCGGTTCCTCGGGCACTCAACTCTGGTCGTCGAGATCGGGGGGCGGCGATTCGTGACCGACCCTGTCCTCGGGGACCGGCTGCTTCACCTGCGCCGCCGCTCCCGGCGCGTCGGTGCGCTGCCGGACCGCCTCGACGCGATCCTGCTCTCCCACCTGCACCACGACCACCTCGACCTGCCGTCGCTTCGACGTCTCGCCGAGGCGCCGGTGTTCGTGCCGGCGGGAGGGGGAGACCTGCTCGCCCGGGCCCACAGGGAGGACGTCCGCGAGGTCTCGGTCGGCTCCTCCACCGAGATCGGAGAGGTCCGCCTCGAGGTCGTGCCCGCCGTTCACGCCGGGCGACGCCGCCCCTTCGGCCCCGACGCCGAGGCCGTCGGATACGTCATCGAGCACGATGGGCGCAGGGTCTACTTCGCCGGCGACACGGACATCTTCGACGAGATGAGGGATCTGGCGCCGCTCGACGTCGCGCTCGTTCCGATCTGGGGGTGGGGGACCAGCATCGGCAAAGGGCATCTCGACCCGGCACGAGCGGCTGACTCGCTCCGGCTGCTCGAGCCGAAGGTCGTGATCCCGATCCACTGGGGAACCTTCTCGCCCGTCGGCACGCTGCGTAGGCACGGGCACCTGCTCAACTGGCCGGCGGAGGTGTTCGAGCGTCTCGCGGCGGAGAAAGCTCCCGATGTCGATGTGCGGGTCCTGGTGCCGGGGGATGGGACCATCGTCGCGTGAGCCGCGATCGCATCCGGTCCGTTTAGGAGCATTGCGTTTCCGATCACAGACGAGGGGAGCACATGAACACCACCGAGGTTGTCGAGGTCCCGAAGGCGCTTGCTGACGTGGCGCGTGCATGGTGGCTGGCGATGATCACCGGAGTGCTCTGCATCGCGGCCGGGATCATCGTGCTGGTCCAGCCAAGTATCAGCCTGGCGACCCTGGCGGTGATCGTCGGGATCTTCATGTTGATCGACGGGATATTCGATCTGCTCGGATCACTCTCGAGGCGGGAGGACCACCGGGGAATGCTGGCATTGCTCGGCATCGTCACCGTCGTGGTGGGGATCATCCTGGTGCGCCATCCGACCTCGGCAGTCGTCGCGATCGCCCTCCTGATCGGTATCTGGCTCGTCGCCCGCGGGCTCGTCCACTTCCTGGAGGCATTCCTGATTCGCGACGGCCGTCTGCTGATGCTCTTCGTGGCCGTCATCGAGCTTATCGCCGGAATCGTCATCGTCTCCTCCCCCGGCATCGGCGTGGCGACGTTGGCCATCCTGGTGGGAATCGCGTTCATCCTCAGGGGCCTGGCGACCTGTGCCCTGGCCTGGGCGCTGCGGGAGACGGGAAAGATGCTCCGCGAAGCTCCGGCTGGGTGAGCTAGGCCCCGGAGCCCCCGAGCCCGCCCATCAGGTCATCCTCTGGGCCAGGGTGAGCTGAAGCGCCGCGCCGAGAAAGTAGACCCCGCTCGCCGTGAAGCCGATCGCCGCCCACGCTCCCGACCCGGCGATGATTTGCAGGACGATCCAGCTGGTGGAGATCGCGGCCGCGGCCGGCAGGAGCTGCGCGCCGCCCCAGGCCGCGATCCGCTTGGGCCCGTCGGAGCGAAGACGCGGACGGGGCGTTCCGAAGGCGACGAACTCGACAGCGAGGAACCCCGCCGCGGCTCCGGCGACGAGGAGGAGGGTCTGGGCCAGCTGCGGCCTTCCCAGGATGTCGCCGCCGACTGAACCGGTCGAGAAGATCGTCAGCGTGTAGCCGTAGGCGACGGCGCTGTCGGCGACGACACCGCGCAGGTTCTCTCTTGGGCCGGCGTCAGGCGTCAACGAGCTCGGTCTCGATCCTTTCCATGCTGCTGCTCTTCGCTTCCGGAATGCGCATGCTGAAGATACCCAGGAACGATCGTGCCATGAGCGACCGTTCCGCCCGCTCAGAGCTCGCGCGGTGTGACGACGCCCGAGTGCAGCGCCCGCTCGACGAGCGCGACCCGCTTCTGGTTCTGGGGTACGTCGTCGACTGCGAGGCGCTCGAAGAGGGCTCGCAGGTGAGCCTTGACCGCGTCGACCGACAGATGCAGCTCTCCGGCTATCTCCTGGTTGGTCGGCGCCGTCGCGAAGCTCGAGCCGTCCTTGAACGGCCGGCAGAGTGCGACCAGCACGCGTCTCTGGCCCGGTGAGATGGCCAGCGGGCCCGACGCCTCGGCGGCCGTCATCGTCATCTCGGCCGCGGCGTTGCCCGGCGAGCGGAAGCGGATCGGGGTCTGGCCGATGCGGATCACATCGCCATCTCGCAGGTACCGATGGCCGTGGACCCGCTCCTCGTTCACGAAGGACCCGTTGCGCGAGAGTCCGTCGTCGACCAGGGTGCACTCCTCACCGACGATCCTGATCTGAGCGTGGAGGCTGGAGACGCTGCCGTCCCAGTCGATCCGGAGCTGGGTCGAGGAGCTCCGGCCGATCCACACCTCCTCGGCCTCGGCCTCGATCACGAGGATCTGTTGCTCGTCGTCGGCGTCCCGGTAGACGAGGAACGGCTGACCGCCGCGCTCGGCCTCGATCTGGGCCTTCAGCTCGACGGCCGAGGTCTGGCGGTTCACCCGTTCCCCTTCCAGCTGTCGACCTTCCAGGTGTCGTCCTGAAAGACCACCGCGAGCACACCGGCGCCGCCCGGTCCCTGCATCTGCACCAGTCCGTGGACGCCCTTGATGCCGGTCGTGCGGGCGACCCTGCCGCCCTCGAGGTCCGGCTTGCGGTCGATGCACGCGGAAACCTGGCCACCGAACTCGGCGTCGAGATACGTCTTGCTCACCTGGTCCGAGCACACCTTCTCGGAATCATCCCCGTTCACCCACTTCGTCGCGAGCTCGTTGACCGCGGCGAGATCGTCCGCGGGAAGGTCATCGCCGCAGATGTCCAGCCCGAGCTCTCGCCCGAGGGCGACCTTCTGGTTGAAGCGACCGAGCTGCTTCTGCGATATCGCGGCGATCGCCGACTGATTACCCCTCTCCCGGGCACTCGCGAGCTGATCCACACCCGCCGCAAACTCCGCTCGGGTCTGCCAGTAGCTCCGAAACGCCGCCCGCTCCCCCGGAGGGACCTTGTCGCTCATCGCCTTGAGGTCGTTCACCCCTTGCCTGATGACGTCGGCGCGCTTGCGCAGGACGGCGATCGCCGCATCCCCCTCGACCATCTGGCCCCCGGCGCTGTCGTAGAGCTTCTGTACGCCGGACTCGATCTGGGTGCAGATCGCATTCGCGTCGGCGACGAACCTGGGGTCGGACGGATTGCCGCCGCCCGAACCACCACCACCACCGCCGCCGCCGCCGCCGCCACCACCGCCAAGCGCGAGCGCGGCGACGGCCATGATCGCCGCCACGCAGATTCCGCCGATGAGTGCGAGACGACGGCGGTTCGGGCCGCCGCCTCGGCTCGCTCCACGCACGGCGGTCGCGCCCACGGTCGGCTTCGGCTGCTCCGAGGTGGTTCCGTCTGAGCCGGTGCCCGGCCCCGCGAGCGCCTCGGTCGGCGCCTCGTCGAGCGCTTCCCGAGCAGCCTTGGCGAGCTCACCGGGCGTTGAGTAACGGTCGCCCGGATCCTTCGCCATGCCCTTCGCGATGACCGCGTTCAGACCCTCAACCCCGGGAGTTCCCGGGGGCAGCCGCGGCGCCTCGTCGTTCAGGTGCGAGTAGATCTTCGCCGCGCTGTTCTCCGCCGGGTAGGGCGGCGACCCGGTCAGCATGAAGCTCAGCATCCCGGCCAGCGCGTAGACATCGCTGCGGCCATCGACGGATTCGCCGCGGATCTGCTCGGGCGCGACGTAGTCGATCGACCCGACGAACTTGCCGGTGAGCGTCAGGTCGTCGGCGACGGTTTGGCGGCGGGTGATGCCGAAGTCCGTGAGGAACGCATGGGGGCGCTCGGGGAAGTGCTCGACCAGGACGTTGGCCGGCTTGACGTCGCGGTGCACCAGCCCCGCTGAATGGGCCGCGTCGAGACCGTCGGCGACCTGTTCGGTCAGGTCCACGGCAAGCTCGGGATCGAGCCTCTCGCTGAATCCGACGAGTCTGGAGATCGTCGGGCCCTCGATGAGGCGCATCGATATGTAGAGCAGACCATCCGCCTCGCCGGCGTCACGAACCGGGATGACGTGCGGGTTGTCGATCGATGCGGCGACCCTGGCCTCACGGCGGAAGCGCTCCCGGAACGTGACGTCCCCGGCAAGATCGGGAGAGATCACCTTGAGCGCGACCGGCAGCTCCAGGGTCAGGTGGGTGGCTCTGTAGACCACGCCCATGCCGCCGGCGGCGATCACCGACTCGATGCGGTGTCCCCCGAACTCGCTTCCTGGCGTCAGTGAGGACATGGGTTTCTGTCGCCCAGCGTAGTCGGCCCTCCTACGCCTCGTCCTCGTGATCGAACTCGTGCAGCCGCGTGCGCAGCCGCTGCACTCGCTCGCCGGTGAACCGCTGTCCGATTCGCTTGACCCACGGCGTGGGGGAGCGCATCAGCCGTTCCAGGCGGGCGGGGTCGAACCCCCGCGGCGCTTCACCCGACTGGGCGTACCGGAACAGGGCGACGCTGAGCATTGATCGGGCGGAGATGAAGATGAAGTAGCCGATCGCCAGGGTCACGACTCCGGCGGCGCCGATCGTCCAGCCGGTGAAGTCGTGCCCCGATCCGTCGAGCAGCACTCCCGTGGCGAGCAAGAGCGCACCCGGCAGCCCGAGGAACAAGGCCGGGCGCAGCCAGACATAGACGATCCCGGCTGCCTCACCGGCCCAGAAATCGCGCACGAGCCGCAACGAGCGCCGTGTGGCCCTGACCGGGCCGTCTCCCATCAGGGCGATCGCCGGGATCGCGAAGAACGCGACGACGGCGATGCTGAAACCGACCAGCACGGTCGCGAGCTGATCGATCCCCCAGCTCGTAACCACCCGGGCCGGGATCGCGACGACGAGGAGGAACAGTGACCACATCGCGACCTGCGGCGTACGGCGGATGGCCAGCCGGGCGGCATCCATCGCCAATGCCGGCTGTTCATGAAGGATGCGGTCGGAGAGCCACGCCAGGCCGACCGCGGCGAGGTTGCTGGCGAGGGCGACCAGGTACAGCTCGAAGATCACGACGATCGCCCGCTCGGGGGTGGTCCCGCCGTGGCGGACGCGCAGGATCAGGAATGCGATCAACGCATGAAACGCGAGGAGCCCCACCGCGGCGAAGCCGACGTAGCGCCGCAGCGCGGGCTGATCGCGGACCAGATCGATGGCCGAGCCGCCGAGAGCCCAGCCGTCCCCGAGGTACTGTCGCGTGCGGCCCATCGCCCACAGGCTGCCGCAAGGCGAGCCCAGGCCCGAGCGCGGCCATAGACTCGTGCCATGGCCGAAGAGGGGAAGGGCGACGCATTCCGGCGCACTAGGCTCGCCTCGGAGCGGACCGAGCTCGCCTGGTGGCGCACAGGGTTCACGGTCATCGCCCTGGCGCTTGGAATCGGGCGGATTCTGCCCGAGTTGAACAGGACATCGACGGAGTGGCCCTATGTGCTGCTCGGACTCGCCTTCGCGGTGTACGGCGTCGCCCTGATCGTCTACGGGAGCCTTCGGGCGCGCGCTCTCGAAGAGGCGCTGAGAGCTGGGCGATTCTCCCACCAGTCGCCCGGGATCAGTGCGGCGATGGCAGCTGCCGGCGCTCTGCTGGGTATTGCAACCGCTGTACTCATCCTCCTGGGTTAATCGGACCTAGATAAGAACGAGTCTCATTCCTATAGTCTGGGATGGATGCTCGACCCGTTCAGCCTGCCGTTCGTCCAGCGCGGATTGGTGGAGGTGCTGATCCTCGCCGTGCCCGCCGGGCTGCTCGGGAGCTTCATCGTGCTCAGGGGCCTCGCGTTCTTCGCACACGCGGTGGGGACGGCCGCCTTCCCGGGGCTCGTGCTGGCCGGTGGCCTCGGCTTCGCCGCGCCCCTGGGAGCGCTCGGTGCCGCCGCCGCGTTCGCCGGGCTCGTGTTCGTCCCGTCGCGCCGGGACGGGGGCCGTGGCCGGGAGAGCTACGACAGCCTGACCGCGATGGTCCTGGTCGGATGCCTCGCACTCGGCGTGATCCTGGCCAGCGACGTCTTTCACTCCGGCGCCGACATCGAGACGCTCCTGTTCGGGACGCTGCTCCTGATCAACCACGGTGATATCGCCCTCGCAGTGATCGCCGCGGCAGGGGCCCTGGCGGCAACGGGCCTCGCCGGAGACCGCTGGCTGGCTGCCGGCTTCGATCCGGCGTCGGCGCGGCCGCTGGGCGTCTCCTCTCCCCGGCTCGACCTTCTGCTCCTCGGGGTCGTCGCGCTGGCGGCGGCCGCGGCGCTGGCCGTCGTCGGTGCACTCCTCGTCACCTGTCTGTTCGTGGTCCCGGCGGCCACGGTCCGGCTCTTCGCCGGTCGGCTCCGGTCGCTCCAGGTCTGGAGCGTGCTGCTCTGCGCGGCCGAGGGAGCCCTCGGCCTCTGGCTTTCGGTCAAGACCGACGCCCCTCCCGGAGCGACCATCGCGACCGTCTCCGGAGCCGTGTTCGCGTCAGCCGCGACCGTCCGGGTTCTCATCCCATGACCGTCCTGGCCGAAGCCGAGGGCCTCGCCGCCGGCTACGCGGGTAGGCCGGTCGTCTCGGGGATCAGCTTTCGTCTCGAGGCCGGGCAGCGCCTGGCCCTCCTCGGGCCCAACGGCGGTGGCAAGACGACGCTCCTGCGCGTGCTGTTGGGGGAGCTCGAGCCACTCGCCGGTGAACTGGCCGTCAACGCGCGCTGCGGGACGGTCCCCCAGTCGAGCGCGGCACGGCTCGACTTCCCGGTGTCGGCGCTCGATGTCGCGACGATGGGGAGCCTGTCCCGCCTGGCCTGGTGGAGGCGCCCAGGCCGCGCCGAGCGCGATGACGCGGGCGTGGCCCTCGGGCGGGTCGGCATGGCCGACCGGGCCGAGACCACCTTCGGTGAGTTGTCGGCCGGCCAGCGACAGCGCACCTTGATCGCACGAGGCCTGGTCCAGGGAGCCGGTCTGATGCTCCTCGACGAGCCGTTCACCGGCGTCGATCGCACCACCGCGACCGCCCTCGAGGCGTTGATCGCCGAGATCGCGAGCGAGGGGAAGGGGGTCGTGATCGCCACGCACGACCTCGATCAGGCTCGGCGCTGCGATCTCGTCCTCTGCCTCAACGGCGCGCAGATCGCCTTCGGTCCTCCCGGCGAGGTCCTCACCCGCGATGTCCTGGAGCGGACCTACGGCGGCGCGATCATCGAGATCCCGGGCGGCGGCGCCGGCATCCTGCCGGCCGACCACTGCGGGCACGGGTGATGTTCGAGCCGTTGATGCAGCGGGCCCTGGCGGAGGTCGTCCTGATCGGACTGGCCGGTGGAGCGCTCGGCTGCTGGGTCATCCACTACGAGCTCTCATACGCCGCCGAGTCCCTCGCGCACTCGCTGTTCCCCGGCCTCGTCGTGGCGGCGCTCATCGGAGCGCCGCTGCTCGCCGGGGCCGCGGCCGGAATCGCGGCCGCGGCCGTCGCCGTCGCCCTCGCCTCGAGGGTGCCGCGCGTCAGCCGCGATGTCGCTGTCGCGATCGTCGTCACGACCCTGTTCGGGCTGGGGGCGTTGCTCGCGCTCTCGCCGGCCTCTCCACCGGGGATTCAGGGCCTACTGTTCGGAGACATCCTCGGGCCCTCGGATTCGGATCTGCTCTTCGCCGGCTTTCTGGCCGCGGCGATTCTCGCGGCGCTGGTCCTCGTCCACCCGCGACTGCTCGCGGTCGGCTTCGACCGCGGCTCGGCGCGGGCGCTCGGCCTGTCGACTCTGGTCGCCGACGCGATCCTTCTCGGCCTGCTCGCCGCAGCGATCCTGGTCGCGGTCCAGGGACTGGGCAATCTGCTCGTCGTCGCCGTCCTCGTCGGGCCGGCCGCAGCCGCCCGAGAGATCAGCACCCGAATAGCGCCGATGATGATCGCCGCGGGCGCAATAGCCACGACCGCGGGTGCCTGCGGCCTGCTGCTCTCCTATTACGCCGGCACCGCCGCCGGCGCATCCGTCGCCGCGATGATCCTGCTCGCCTACCTGCTCGCCCTTCCGCTCGGAGCCCTGAGGTCGAGCCGGTGAGCGCCATCCACAAAGCATGGGCGGATCACGCTCTCGCCGCGCTCGACGCGGCCGGCTACCGCAAGGGCGTCGCGCGCCTGGCGGTCGTGGATCTCCTCGGCCGACAGGATTGCGCTCTCACCGCGCTGGAGGTGGAGGAAAGCCTCCGCGAGCGTGGCGACGGGGTCGGCCGGGCCAGTGTCTACCGGGTGCTCGAGCAGCTCGAGGAGCTCAGCCTCGTCAAGCGCCTGGAGGTCTCGCGCGGCACCGCGAGCTACGAGCGGATCGAGCCGAGCGGCGACCACCACCATCACGCGGTCTGCCGCCGCTGCGGCCGCGTGGAGCCCTTCGAAGATGCGGGCCTCGAGCAGGCGATAGCGCGCGTCTCCGACGGAGTCGGGTACGAGATCGCCGAGCACGACGTCGTCCTCCGCGGGCTCTGCCCCGACTGTGCCCGAGCTTGTCCTGAGCGCAACTTTCCGGCGTCGGCGCTGCTATAGGGTTGACACTGGCCGATCAGCCAACTACTCAAGGAGAGGGTTTGTTCAAACGGGGAATTATCGCGATCATTGCTGGACTGCTGCTCGTCGCCGCACCCGCCGCTTCGGCAGCCGACCGCGACTACGCCGGCGTCGCGCTCAACGTGATCCCGTCCGGGCAGTACCCCGGGCTCGGTGCGCCTCCCGGAGCAGATGTCGCCGCGCAGGCCAGGCTCTACGACGGCCTCACTCCCCTGTTTGACCGTGTCTCCACGAAAGACCTGAGCAAGTACTTCAAGTCCGAGCGCTTCGGCGTTTCGACCGACGGTCCCGGCACGAATGAGCCGGTCCCCTACCCGGGGGTGACGATCACCCGGGACAGCTACAACGTCCCTCACGTCGACTCCGACACCTACACCGGCGGCATCTGGGCATCGGGCTGGATCGCCGCGGAGGACCGCGGCCTCCTGCTCTCCCAGGCCCGCTACAACGCGAGGGTCGCGGCCATCGGCGCTCCCGGTCTCTCCGCGATCGGGCTGGTCACGGGCCTCAAGAACTTCGTCCCCAGCGCGGCGACCGAGGCTGTCGTCGCCCGCCAGACCCAGGTGCTCGAACGCAGGGGCAGAGAGGGGAGGGCGGTGCTGCGCGACATCGACACCTTCGTTTCGGGCATCAACGCCTACAACGACGTGAACAATCCCGGAACCACGCCCTTCACCCGGAACGACATCTTCGCCCTCAACGCGCTGAAGGGCCAGTTCCTCGGTCAGGGCGGAGGAGACGAGGGGCGCCGGTCGCAGTTTCTCGGCGGGCTGCAGCAACGGCTCGGCAAGCGCAAGGGCAAGACCGTCTTCAATGATCTGTCCCAGCACACCAACCCCGGGAGCCCCACGTCCGTCGATGGGGTCTTTCCCTACGAACCGATCTCACCGACCGCTCGTGGCAGTGTCGTCCTCGATCCTGGTTCCTACACGCCGACGCCGGCCGCCTCGGTCGGGCGTAAGGCGAGTCCTCCCCCGATCCAGGCCTCGAACGAGCTCATGGTCGACGGCGACCACTCGGTCACGGGCAAGCCGCTCCTCGTCGGAGGACCCCAGATCGGCTACTTCTACCCAGGCCTCACCTACGAGATCGACATGCATGCTCCGAACCTCGTCTGGCGCGGCGCCACATCGGCCCCGTTCCCCGGTTACCTGCTGATCGGTCGCGGGCAGGACTTCGCGACGACGCTGACCTCGGCGTCGGGAGACATCATCGATCAGTTCGCGGAGACGCTCTGCGGCGGGTCTGACCACAAGTACGTCTACAAG
>JBBSQE010000061.1:0-15304 GCA_038258095.1 Solirubrobacterales bacterium
CCAGCGGGGCGCCGATCATCCAGGCCAAGCGTCCGCGGCGGCGCTGCGGGTCCTCCCTGCCGGGCGGGGTTTGCTGGCTGAGCATCTAGGGCTGTGGGTTCGGGGCCGGTGTGGTCTTGATCACGGTCTGAGTCTGGGTCTGGGTCTGGGTGACGCCGAAGCGCTTCTGGGCGTCGGAGATGGCCGACTCACGCGCGTCGCGGCGGAAGTTCGGGGCGCTCTCGTCGAAAGCCGCGAGGAAGCCGATGGCTAGACCTCCCGCGAGTGCCGCGAGGCCGATAAGGGCGATCGCCCAGCGCTGAGCCCAGGTCTTCGCGGTCGCCGGCGGCGGCGCGTTGGCGAGCCTGGTGAGGGTCGTCCACTCAGTGCCGTCCCACCAGCGGAGGCGGTTGGGCACGAGGGCGTCGGCGTGCCAGCTGGGCTCGCGCTCCTCGGGCGGGGGAATGGCGTCGATGCCGCTCGCCGTCGCGCCCGGCACCACAGCCGACCCGAACGGTTCCTGCATGGGCCTCGTGTGGGCGGTCCAGCTCCGGCCGTTCCAGTAGCGCTCGCGGTTCGGGACGAGGCCGTCGTCATACCACCCGACAGCCTGGTCGCCGGGAGGCGGGGGCAGCTCGTCGATCGTGTTCGCCATGCGCCCCCGACCCTAGCCCTGGGTCGGACCGGCGTCGCCGAGCCGCACCTGCTCCATCCCCGCGGTCTGGTCGGAGAAGTGCTTCGACAGCATCGTGACCTGGCCCTGATAGTTGGATCCGACGTCGGCTCCGTAGAGGCGGTCGGGGGTCGCGGAGAGGCGCTCGAAACCGAGCTTGCAGATCGGCTGGAGGTGCTCGACCATAAACGGGACGTCGCGGGCCCGGACCTCGAGCGCGGCGCGGCTCCCCGGCCGCTTGCCACCCGGGTCGAATCCGAAGCCCGGGTCGAAGAAGCCCGCGTAGTGGGTCCGCAGCTCCCCGGCCGTCGGGTCGTAGGCCATCATCTCCGCCGCGTAATTCGGCGGGATGCAGATGCCCTCGGCTGAGAGGAGCAGGTAGAAGATCTCCGGCTCGAGGACGATGCGCGACTCCTCCTCGGGGCGAACCGGCTCCCAGTAGTCGGTCCAGCGGTAGTCGCGGCGGGAGAGGTCGATCCGGTGGCTGTTCTTCTTCGCGCGGTAGCCGACGACGCGGTCTGTCGGCCCCGACTGCAGGTCGACGCTGAGGAAGAGCCCGTCGGAGACCTGGAGGCGCTCGGCGGGCAGAGCGTCCTGGCCCATGTAGAGGAGGGGGGTCTCGTCGTGGAGGTTGCACAGCTCCGCGTCGGTGAGTCGCGCATCTCCCCCGGAGAGCCGGAGCTGGTTCAGCGACAGCCCCTCGGTGACGCGGATCGCGAACGAGCGCGGGACGACCTCGAGGTAGAGCCTGCCCCGGTAGCCAGCCGGGATCTCGTCGAAGCGGTGATTGCCGTCGGTGATGACGCGCGTGAAGACGTCGAGCCGTCCGGTCGAGCTCTTCGGGTTCGCCTTGCCGCCGATGCCCGGGGGCAGATCGAGCTCCTCGGCGAGCGGGATCAGATACGGCCGGTCGCGCTCGAGCGTCGCGCCGTCGCGGATGTCGATCTCCTCGAAGGCGAGCTCGGAGACCTTGCTCTCGACCGTCGAGTCAGCCGCCGGCAGGAAGCTGCAGCGGAGCGGCCATGCAGTCGGACCAAGCCGCAGGTCGAGGCTTGCCGGCTGGTAGCTCTCCGGCTCGATCCGGAAGCGGCCAGCCGAGATCCAGCCCTCGTCCACGGCGGCCTTGATGGCCTGAGAGGGCAGGACGCGCGCGGCGAACTGCTCCGGGTCTGTGCCCGGGGTCTCGGCGCCGCTCATCGGGCCGGCAGTCTCAACTGGGCTGATCTGTGACGTGGATGGCATGGGGGATTGAGAATGGTGAGCGTCGCCGGGGACGCCACCGCATCATCGCCAACCTCACACTCCCGCACGCCGGGCGTCAGCCGCTATTTGCGGTTTTTGCTTGCGCACGCCGGGCGGCAGGCGCCCATCCGTTGAGAGCCAGGACCCCGCCAGGATCAGCAGAAGCCCGATGATCGAGCCCGGGCCCGGGCGCTCTGAGAGGAAGATCGCGCCTACCGTCAGCGCCACGACCGGGTTGACATAGGTGACGACCAGCGCTCGGCCGGCGCCGATCTCGTTGATCAGGACGCTCCAGACGACGAAGGCGAGGGCCGTGCAGAAGACACCGAGGACGACCAGCGCAATGATCGCGTTGAGCGGCGGCGCCGAGCTGGGTGCGTCGAGCGCCGCGAACGGCGTCAGCACGACCGCGGCGATCCCGATCGCCACCCCCATCGTCGCCGTCGCGTCGAGTCCGCCGAGCTTCGACTTCAGGACCATCGGCCCGATCGCGTAGCCGAGGGCCGCCCCGAGGATCGCCAGCGCACCGAGCAGCTGCGGCCCGTTGCCGCCGATGTCCAGGCCGACCAGCGCGATGACTCCGGCGAACCCGACGAAGAGACCGACGAGCCGCACACCGTGCACCCGCTCGGACTCATCGAAGCGGACCGCGAGCGCAGCGACGATCAGCGGCGTGGCCGCGATCAGGATCGCCGCGAGGGACGAGTCGATGTGGCGCTCCCCGGCCGCGATCAGTGGGAACGGGAAGACGATCTCAGCGACGGCGAAGACGACCAGCCACCTGTAGTGGCCGCGCATCGCCGCAAGCGCTCCGCTGCGCAAGGCCAGCGCCACAAGGATCCCGGCCGCGAGCGCTGTCCGCGCCCAGGAGATGAACAGCGGCGAGATGTCGCCGTCGATCGCGACCTTGATGAAGAGGTACGGAACTCCCCAGAGGACCGACTGAACGGCGAAGAGGGCCCAGGCGCGGGCGCTCATCGCACGGCCCTCCGGATCACCGGACCGCTCCTGAAGGGGCCTCGCCCCGCCCGCTGCCGAGGCGCCTGTACTTGAGTGCCAGGAGCGGCTTCTCGACCACGTAGTAGCTGACGGTGGCGGCGGCGATCGAGATTGGGAGGGTCGCCGCGAGGATGAACCAGAACCCGTGGCCCGAGCCCGTGAAGCCGAGCTCGAAGGCGACGACGAAGTGCCAGAGGAAGATGCCGTAGGAGATCAGGCCGAGCCACGCGATCACACGGTTCGAGAGGAACGCCCGGACCGCGCCTCCGAGGCCGTCTCCGAAGACGGCGGGCAACAGGAGAAGCACGGCCACGAGCGCAAAGCAGAGGTGGGCGAGAAGCCGGTCCCCGTTGGAGATCAGGAACGGAGTCCCGGGCAGCGCGGCGCACATCGCGACGTAGACCCCGGCCGCGGCGAGCCACGGGAGCCACGGCCGCCGCTCGATGAAGGCGAGGCCGGCGGGCCTGGCCCCACCCTCCCGCACGGCGACGGAGACAAGCGCGAAGCCCATGCCCAGCGCAAACCAGAGCCCGTAGCCGAGCAGCGAGCCCGCCACCCAGCCACGCGGATCGGACCCGGCGAGCATGTTGGCCGCGACAGAGGCGGCGGAAAGGGCTGCGAGCAGTCCGAGCTCCCGCAGCAGCCAGCGGGCCTGCGAGGCTCCGCGGGTCAGGCGTGCCGCGGCCAGCGCGTAGAGCGGCAGGAGGGCGTAGAAGGTCACCTCCGCGACCAGGCTCCACGTCTGTGCGAGGCCACAGCCGGACGCCGGAGCGAAGCAGCCGGGCCCGTCGGTCAACGGGAGGCTCCAGAGCAGCGTGTACTGGGAGAGCCCGTCCCCGGCGGCCACACCGGACACCCCCGGGAGAATGGTGAGGACGGTGAGGACGACGAAGTACGCGGGGTAGATGCGCAGGAACCGGCGCTTTGCGTAGTCTCGGATCGCCGGCTCCGCCGCCCCGCCCGCCCGCATCGCGATGAAAGGGCGGTAGAGGAGGAAGCCGGAGATCAGGAAGAAGACGGTGACGCCGACGTTCATGTGGGCGAGGAGGCGGCCGTGGAGGGTGCCGTTGCTGGTCGCGAGCCCGAAGACCGAAACATGCACGAGGAGCACTGAGAGGACCGCGACGGCCCGCAGCCCGTCGACGAGGGGAAACCGCGGGTGGCGCGGCGGCGGGGATACTGCGTCGGGGACGGACGCCGTCGGGGTGGCCACTCCCTCAAGGTAGCCTCCAGCGGGTTCATGGGCCCCCAGGGAAACGAAGAGCTCGCCCCCCCGACGCACGGTCCGGGTGAGGGCAACGGATACCGGGAGGCCGGTGCGCTGGCGCAGTCGCGGGGCGGCGGGGGCATCGCGATCGAGGCCCGCGGGCTCGAGAAGACGTTCCGGATCCCGATGCAACGGGTCACGACGTTCAAGGAGCGTGCCGTCCGGCCCTTCTCATCCTCGGAGGGCCGGGTCCTCCAGGCGGTGCGGGGCATCTCTTTCGACGTCGGCCAGGGCGAGTTCTTCGGGATCGTCGGCCGCAACGGCTCGGGTAAGTCGACCCTCCTGAAGATCCTCGCGAGCATCTACCGCGCCGACGCCGGGAAGGTGAGGATGGCGGGGAGAGTCGCTCCGTTCATTGAGCTCGGTGTCGGCTTCAACCTCGAGTTCCCCGCTCGCGAGAACGTAGTTCTCAACGGCGTGATGATGGGCCTCACCCAGAAGGAGGCCCGGCGCCGACTCGATGCGGTGATCGATTTCGCCGAGCTCGACGAGTTCGTCGATCTGAAGCTGAAGAACTACTCATCGGGAATGATGGTCAGGCTCGCATTCAGCGCGATGATCCAGGCCGACGCCGACATCATGCTGATCGACGAGGTGCTGGCCGTCGGCGACGCCTCGTTCCAGCAGAAGTGCCTCGACGTCTTCCACGAGCTCCGCGACTCACACAAGACCGTCGTCCTCGTCACCCACGACATGACGACGGTCGAGGAGTTCTGTGACCGGGCGATGCTGATCCACGACGGCGAGATGCGTCACATCGGCGATCCCGAGGAGGTCGCGCGGCGCTACTTCCGGCTCAACTTCGGCGGCATCACCGATGACAAGCAGCGGCTCGACATGGAGAAGGTCGGCGGGGGCGCCGCCCGGTTCACGGACATCTGGCTCACCGATGGAGCGGGAGAGCGGGTGAAGACCGTCGAGCAGCGCCAACCGATCCGCATCCGCGCCACGATCGAGGCGGCCGAGGACATCCAGAGCCCGGGTGTCGGCTTCGTTCTGACCAACGTCGACGATGTCGTGATGCACGGCTTCGGCTCGCCGATCAACGTGATCTCGGCCGAGGTCGGAGGAATCCTCGAGGCCGGCGAGCGCGTCAGCGTCTCGGCGACGATCGAGAACCCGCTGGCGCCCGGCCGCTACTACCTGACCTGCATCGTCGGGCGCAACGGATCGATGGCCGACGTCGTCCAGCGTCTGCCGAAGGCCCTTGACTTCGTCGTCTACGGCCACAGTCCGAGCGGCGGTGTCGTCTCCCTCGAGACGAGCATCGAGACCGTCTCCGGCGAGGAAGCGGAGTCGTGAGCGCCGCCTCCGAGACCGCTCCGAGCGCCACGGGAGCACAGCCGGGCGTCACCGACGCGCAGTCCCCGCCGCTGCGTGAGATCAGCGGGCCCTCCGCGATCGGATCCGACCGCCAGAGGTTCCTCGACCTCCTCTACCTGGTCGCCATCAACGACTTCCGGAAGACCTATTTCGGTACCGCGCTCGGCTACCTCTGGTCGCTCGTGCGTCCCCTCGTGCTGTTCGCCGTCTTGCTCTTCGTGTTCACGCAGATCGTCCGGATCGGGGCCGGGGTCTCGAACTACTCCGTGCTGCTGCTCTTCAACATCGTCATCTTCGGCTTCTTCCAGGAATCGACCTCGGCTGCGGTCTACTCGATCGTTGCCCAGGAGGGAGTGGTGCGAAAAACGCACTTCCCGCGCCTGGTGATCCCGCTGGCGACGGTCCTGACCGGGCTCATCAACCTCGGCCTCAACCTGATTGTGGTCCTGATCTACATCCTCGCGTTCGGCGTCGACCCGGTCTGGACCTGGCTGCTGTTCCCGGTCCTGATCGGAACCCTGACGGTCTTCACCGCCGCTCTGTCGTCGCTGCTCTCGGCCCTCTATGTGCGTTTTCGCGATGTTGCGATCATCTGGTCGGTCGCGGCCCTCGTCCTCTTCTACGCGACGCCCGTCTTCTATCCATTCGAGGCGGCGCCTGAGAACTTCCGGAAGATCCTGATGATCAACCCGTTGACGCCGTTCTTCGTGACGGCCCGGGCTTGGATCATCGATCCGAGCGCGCCGACGGCGGCCCAGGCGGCCGGCGGCTACATCTACCTGCTCCCCGCCCTGCTGATCTTCCTCGGGACCTGCGCGCTCTCGGTCTGGGTCTTCCGGCGCGAGATGCCGACGCTTGCCGAGGAGCTCTAGGCCAGGAGCGGCGTGTAGTCGGCGGGGAAGGCGCTCGGCCCGAAGAACCACGACTCGATCGCAAAGCGCGGCTTCGGCATGGCCGGATCGCTGCCCGTCTGGTGCAGGAAGCGGTCGTCGAAGAGCAGCATGTCACCGGGCTCGAAGATCGGGCGCTTGACGCCGTACTCGCCCGCGGCCTCGGCCACGAGCTCCGGGGCCACCTCGATCGAGACCTTCGCTCCCTCCGTGCCCGCGGACACGAAGTCATCGAGGCGACGCGGGACGATGTCGAGGCCGGGGGATTCGTCGCCGCAGCGCGAGAGGGAGAGCCAGACGTTCATCGCGCGGACCTCCCCCATGAAGAACCCGTCCTGATGCCAGGCCCCGCCGATATGCGGCTCGGCCTTGCGGAGGGTTGACTTGTCGACTGAGATCAACGGCCGCTCTCCGAGGTAACCGCTGATCAGGTCGATGAGACCAGCCTTGGCGAAGGTGTCGAGCATCGTGGCCATCAGGCGGGGGGAATCGGCGGCGAGCACGCCACCTCCCTCCTTGATCCAGGGCCGCACGACGACGCCGTAGGGAGGGTCGGGATCGAACTCCTCGTAGAGCTCGGCCGCCACGTGCGTGCCCTCGTCGTGCGCGTCGCGCTCGGCGAAGGCGCGGTCGATTCCGTCGGCCAACTCGAGTGCCCGCTCCCGCGCAACCGCGCCGCGAACCAGCATGCAGCCGTCGCGGAGGATCGCGGCGCGCAGGAGACCGGCCGTCATGTCCTCGGGAGCGAACTCGGGAAGGTCCGTGCCCTCGCGGTCGCCAAGCCCGGCGGCGTCCGGCTCGGGCAGCTCAGGCGAGGAGCCGGCGGAGCCGGTGAGCGCGGCTCCCGCGCGGTGGCGGAGCAGGCGGAGCTCGCGTTCGCGGTCCGGCGATGGCGAGGCCTGGTTCTCCGCCGCGAGGGCGTCGACTTCGGCCACCAGGGCATCGGCGTCCTTCGAGCCGCCGCACGCTGCGGGGCTCGGAGTGGCCTCGTCCTCGGGGCGATTGCGCTGGAACAGTTTCATCGGTTGCCCTCTGCTGGATGACTGATTCCCAATTCCCGCCCGTCCGGCTGATCCGCCCGGCACGGCGCTTGCCTGCGTCCCGGGGCTCGACAATGCCAACCGGCAATGCCTTCACCCCGCTCCTTGGCCTGCTTGGCCGGGCCGAATCCCCGGACAGACGCCGAACAGGAATCAATCATCTAGGCCGCCAGCGGCACGTAGTTCGAGGTGAACCCGGTGGTGCCGAAGAACCAGCTCTCGATCGCATAGCGCGGCTTCGGCATGCTCGGATCGCTCCCGGTCTGGTGGAGGAAGAGATCGTCGAACAGGAGGGCGTCGCCGGGCTCGAAGATCGGCCGGATGACGCCGTACTGCGCGGCGGCTTCGGTCGCCACCGCGTCGGAGACCTGGTAGTCGAGGACCGTGCCCTCGGTACCTGTCTTCACGTAGTCGTCGAGCCGCTTCGGGACGAGATCGAGCCCCGGGGCCTCGTCCCCGCAGCGCGAAAGCGAAAGCCAGACGTTCATCGCGCGCACGTCACCCATGAAGGCGCCGTCCTGGTGCCAGGCGCCGGGCACGTCGGGGGTCGCCTTTCGGAGCGTGCACTTGTTGACCGACACCAGCGGGCGCTCGCCGAGATAGCCGCCGATCGTGTCGAGCAGGCCGGCGCGATCCAGCGTGTCGAGCATGTCGAAGAGCATCTCGGGGGAGTCCGCGGCCAGGACGCCGCCGCCCTCCTTGATCCAGGGGCGCTCCTGCACCGAGTAGGGCGGGTCGGGCTGGAACTCGCGGTAGAGGTTGCCGGCCTCGCCCTCGCCGTCGGCGAAAGCGTCGCGCTCGACGAAGGTGCGGTCGATCTTGTCGGCCAGCTCGAGGGCGGCGTCGCGCTCGATCACGCCGCGCACGAGCGCGCACCCGTCGCGGAGGATCGCCGCGCGGAGCAGCTCCGGGGTCATGTCCTCGGGGGTCAGCTCGGGAAGGTCGGGACCGGTGCGCTTGGGCAGGCTGGAAGTTGCGGGGTCCGGGTAGGAGAGGTCGTCCCTGGGCTTGGCGGTGAGGCCCACGCCGGCGCGATGGCGGAGCAGGACGAGGCGCTCCTCGCGCTCTGGGTTCCGGCTCTCGCGGTTTGCGCTGATCAGCTCGTCGATCTCCTCGAGGATCGGCTGCGGGTCCTCGGGCGGGCGGGCAGGCGGCTCGGCGACAGCGGTGCCTCCATCGCGGCGCAGGCGGGAAAAGATCGACATTCGGGCTCCCTAAGATCGGGTTTCGGGACCCCGGAAGCTAGCAATGTCGGGCCGGGGGTTGGGCAGTTGCCCGGGCCTCAGGAGATGGGACGCGCCGGGATGCCGACGACCGTCGTCGCCGGCGGCACATCCTTGGTCACGACGGCGTTGGCGCCGATCTGCGCGTCGTCGCCGACCGTGAACTCGCCGAGCAGCTTGCAGCCGGTCCCGACCATCACCCGTTGGCCGATCGTGGGGCCGACGTAGTGGCCCGACTGTAGGCCGATCGAGGTCCAGGGGGCGATCGCGCATCCGCCGCCGATCTCGGTCAGCCCGTCGAAGACCACCTGGCCGTGAATGATGTAGACGCCGGGGTGGATCAGCACCGGGTCGCCGATCGAGATCTGCGCCAACCCCATCGCCAGCCGGTGCATCACCCGGGGGAGAAAGGGGATCCCGCGGCGCTGCATCGCCGCCTTGGCGCGGTAACACGCCTGGGCGAGGAAGGCATCGCTGACGACCGCGAGACGGACTGCCTGGAGCAGCGCGTCCTTGCCGGAGCGGAACTCATAGCGCTCGCCGCGGAACCGCGCGGTGATGCTCGCATCGGCCACGACGGCCTCGCGAAACCCCGGATGGCGAGAGGCGAGGTCGCGCATCAATGCCTTCAGCTCGGGGGTTCTCTTGACGTCGTTGATGGCGGTTCGAACTTGTCTCATAGCGGCCGGGGAATGTATACGCTTGCCTTCCTCCTCGCGTCGCAGTCGGCGCTCCGATATGCAAGTCGACCCTCAGCAAGCCAACTCAACCCAGGTGGGATATTCGCTGGCGAACCATGCCGAGCTGCTCCTGCCGTGCCTCGATGCCGTGGGAGCGAAGTCGGTCCTCGAGGTCGGCGCGTTTCGCGGAGAGCTGACCCGCGAGCTGCTCGGATGGGCCAAGGCGAGCGGTGCGAGCGTCGCCGCGATTGATCCCTTGCCGCCTCCTGAGCTCGAGGCGCTGGAGACCGAGTTCCCGGAGCTCGAGTTGCTCCGCCAGACGAGCCACGAGGTCCTGGCCGAGCGCCCGCTCGCCGATGTCATCGTCCTCGACGGCGACCACAATTACTTCACGCTCTCCGGCGAGCTGAGCCAGATCGCCGACGCCGCGGGCGGGGGCCCGATCCCGCTTCTGATGTTCCACGACATCCTCTGGCCGCACGCGCGCCGCGATTCCTATTACGCGCCTGACCGGATCCCCGAGGATCAGCGCCAGCCGCTCGCCCACCACACCGGCCTGGCCCCTGGAGAGGAGGGCACGGTGGCCGACGGTCTCCCGTTCGAATGGGCCGCCGAGCGCGAGGGCGGCCCGCGTAACGGCGTCCTGACCGCGATCGAGGACTTCACCGCCGAGCGCCCCGGGCTGCGTCTCGTCCGCGTCCCGGCCTTCTTCGGCTTCGGCGTCCTCTTCGCCGAGGACGCCCCCTACGCCGGCAAGTTGACCGCGATCCTCGACGACTTCGACCAGAACCCGGTCGTCGCCCGCCTCGAGGCCAACCGAGTCGCCCACCTGATCCAGGGCTACGGCTGGTACCGAGAGCTGTCCGAGCTCCGCCAGAAGGTGGCGAAGCAGGAATTCATCCTGCAGCGCATGGCCGACTCCCGAGCGTTGGACGTGGCGGAACGGGTCTCGAAGCTGCGGCGCGGAGGCCAGGCGGCCTTCACCCGCAAGGAAGTCGAAGACGCGCTTCGGGACGACGCTTCCGCCTGAGCCTGGGTTCTCTGTCCTGCAAGGGGGATGTCGCGCGGGTGGCGGGTGTGGGTCGGATCCCGGCGAGAAAGCTTTAGCTATCGCAGCCGGGATGGGTCCCGCACCCGACAGGACCCGCGCGCCATCGACAAGAGGGCGGTCAGCCGTCCCCGCGCCCGACCGCCTTCATGAACCGCCGTAGCGGCTTCGTCAGCTTCCAGCTCTTCGAGGCCTTCATTCGCTGCAGTTCCTCCCAGACCGGCTGCATGTGGGCGTGGTGGAGGATCTCGTTCGCGGCGAAGATCATGCGGGCGGCTGATGCCTCGGCCTCGGCGCGACGGGCGCGGTATTTCCAGTCCCCGCCCGCGTAGCCGATGTCCGGGAGCCGGCCGTGCCACTTCTCGGCGACGCGCATGTGGGCGTCGATCCAGGCCTCGACGTCGGAGATCAGGTCGAGGTCGTGGTGGTGGACGACGCGGAGGTTCTCGATGGCGATCTTCTTGCCCTGCTCGCGCGCCTGGAGGCAGATGTCGAAGTCGTAGCCGTGGAGCTGGCCGAGCGACTCGTCGAAGCGCAGGTTGCGGGTCGCCCAGGGCGTGAGGATCATGCAGAAGCCGTCGATCGTGTCGACCTCGCCGGTGCGCGCGTACGAAGGGATCTCGTCCTCGCGCCAGGTCATCGCGTCGATCTCGCCGCCGCCGAGCTCCTTGAAGCTGTGCGTGTAGGAGGCCCAGGTGACGGCGCCCTCCCACCAGGCGATGTTGCGCACGCCGATCGCTCCCGCGCAGCCGAGGATCGCGACCTCGGGGTCCTCGAGGCCGCGGCGGACCTTGGTCAGGAACTCCGGGTCGACGATCTCCGAGTCCTGGTGGAGGAGGACGAGGCCCTCGAAGTCGTCGCGGTCCTTGACCCGGTCGAGCAGCAGGTTGTAGTTGCGAAACAGGGAGCCGGCGGAGCCGAAGGGGAAGACCTCGGCCTCCTCGTTCGCGGCGGCGAGGCGGATGCCCGGCCCGGCGCACTCGTTGTAGGTGTCCTCCTCCGTGATCGCGCAGCCGAAGATGAACATGCCGATTCCTCCCCCGGTCCTAGATCCGCTCGGAGACCTGGTTGCGCGCTGCCTCGACACGCTGCTGGAACTTCTCGCGCATCACCTGCACCTCGGCATCGTCCGGCGGCTCCGGCAGCGCGGCGGTCGCCTTCCTGACCTCCTCGTCGGCGGGAAGCAGCTCGGTCTGGTCGATCGATGCCGGGTCGACGCCCGAGCGCAGCATCCGGATCTCGTGGGCGGCGGTCGCGAGGCGGTGCCGCAGCACGCCGATCTCCCACTCCAGCTCGATCTCGCGGACTCCGGGGACCCGCGCGTGCGGGAGCCGGGAGCCGCCCTTCTCCCCCGCCGTGCGCTCGCGCGGCTTCGGCGGGTTCTCGATCACGACCGGTGCATCCGAGGCGCGGCGCCAGCGGGCGGCGATCCCGTCGATCGGCTCGATCGGCTCCTCGATCCCGTGGCGGCCGCGGAAGTCGGCCACCGCCTCCTTGCACTCGTCGATCAGGGCGTAGTCGTCGATGATCAGGTAGCCGCCGACCGCGAGGCCCGAGTAGAGCGAGTCGAGAGCGAGCATCGTCGCCTCGTAGGTATCGCCGTCGAGGCGGACGATCGCGAACTTCTTGTCGGCCATGCCGGGCAGCGTCTCGTCGAAGAAGCCGAGGACGAACTCGACGCCCTCATCCACTCCGAAGCGGGCGAAGTTCTGCTTGACGTCCTCGAGCGGCGCCGAGAAGAAGTCGAAGGTCGCGAGGTCCTCGAGGAATCCGTCCTGAGGGAACTGCTCCAAGTCGGGAAGCGGGAAGCCCGCGAACGAGTCGCAGACCCAGAGCGTGCGATCGGCGGCGCCGAGCGAGTCGAGCGTCGCCCGCATCATGATCGAGGCCCCGCCGCGCCAGCAGCCCGTCTCGATCAGGTCGCCCTCGACGCCGTCGGTGACCACGTCCTCAACGCAGCCGCGGAGGTCACGCAGGCGGCGCAGGCCGGCCATCGAGATGCCGTGGAGCGGCCAGTCTTCGCCCGCGATCCTGAGCTCCATCTCCTCGGCCATCAGCTCCCGAGCGAAGACGCCCTTCCCGAGGCGGCGGTGCACCGACAGCGTCCCGGCGCCGGCGAGATCGCAGAGGGCGAGGGCGAGCAGATCGAGGTAGGCGGAGCGCAGAGCCTCGACATCAGGCCGCGGGCTCTCCACCCGCAGTTCGGGGAAGGCGCTCGGGTTCATCGGGGAACCCTCTTGGGGGATGGCCTTGTCTGCGGGCATCGGTTGGGCGGCAGCAACATAGCGGGAGGACGCCCGCCCCCGGCGAACTCCCATACAGTTCCCTCGAAGCAGGGATGTGAAAATGTCGACTCCGGTCCCGAAGATCGACCCCGGTTCTCGAATGTCGGGGAGAGAGCAGACGCTTGCGTCTGACCCTCTGTCGATGCTCCATACCGAAAGCCGGGATATCCGCGCGCCGCGCCCGTTGATGCGGCGACTGGTCGCCCACCGCCGCGGCCGCCGCACCGCCCGTACGGCCGCACTGTTGACGGTTGACTTCGCCGGACTCTTTATCGGCGTCTTCATCGCCTATGCCGCGCAGGCCGCGGTCGGGTCCAGCGCGTTCATCTTTGCCGACGCCCTGGGCGACACGTGGGGCCTGGTCCCTCTCCTCTTCGCTCTCACCGCGCTGCTGTTCGCCGAAGCCGGGCTCTACGGCGCCAGGGAGTCCCGGCCCGGAATGACGCGGACGATCGTGACCCTGAGCAGGGTTGCGGTCGTCGTCCTGATCGTGGCCGTGATCAGCGGTTCGCGCGAGGCGAACCCGTGGCTCCTTCTCACCGGCTTCGTGCTGTCGCTCACCATGATCACCGTGCTGCGCTTCGGCTACGGCTGGGTCACGGGCCGGCTGCTGCGCTCTATCGGCTACAAGCGCCGCGCCGTGCTGGTCGGGACCAGGAGCGGGATCGACACGATTGCTCCGATGCTCGGCGCAACGAGCCAGACGACCTATGAGACCCTCGGCTTCTTCACCCTCGACCACACGCCGAGCGGCGAGTTGGAGGACCTCGGCGACGTCGACAGCCTCCCCGTCTGGCTCGACCACAACGGAGTCGAAGAGGTGATCATCACCGACCCCGACCTACCGCAGGACCGGGCGGTGAAGCTGATCGAGGCCTGCCAGGTGCGGGGCGTCCGGGTGCGCATCGCGCCCTCGACGGTCGAGGTCCTGACCGGCAGCGGTGAGCCCGTTCCCGGCGAGGGCGTGCCGCTCCTCGAGGTCAGAGCTCCGGCCTTCGACGGTCTCGACTACGCGGTCAAGCGGACCTTCGACTTCGTCGTCTCGGCGATCGCCCTGATCCTGCTCGCGCCGTTCCTGGCGCTCTTCGCCTTGGCCGTGAAGCTGACCAGCCGCGGTCCCGTCTTTCATCGCAGCATCCGCCCCGGGATCGGCGGCCAGCCCTTCCGGTGCCTGAAGTTCCGCACGATGTACTCGGACGCCGAGGAGCGCCAGCACGAGCTCGAGCCTCTGAACGAGGCCTCCGGCGCCATCTTCAAGATCCGCGATGACCCCCGGGTCACGCCGGTCGGGCGCTTCCTGCGCCTCAACTCGATCGACGAGCTGCCGCAACTCATCAACGTCCTGCGCGGGCAGCTCAGCCTCGTCGGCCCCCGGCCCCTGCCGCTTCGCGATCATGCCCGCCTCGAGGACTGGCACCGCCGCCGCTACAGCGTCCTGCCCGGCATCACCGGTCTCTGGCAGATCTCCGGCCGGTCCGACCTCACCTTCGACGACATGGTCCGCCTCGACTTTCTATACATCGAGAAGTGGTCGGTGCTGCTCGACCTGACGATCCTCCTGAAGACGATCCCCGCGGTCGTTCGCAGGCGCGGGGCGTACTGAGCGGAGCCGCTCAGCAGCTCCCGGCGCCCGGGAGCTGCGTGTGGGTTTCCACCACCTCGCCCGCCGTGTCGCGGTCGATGTGCTCGTGGGTCTCGAGAAAGCTGCGGGCGGCGGTGAGCGCATCCTCCCGACTGTAGGCCGAGGCGACGGGTCGGCTCTCGTGGCGGACGGCGAGCGCGTCGACGATCCCGAGGCGCCAGTCCTCGCGCTTGGCGAGGGCGGCCCAGTGCATGCAGAGGCCCCAGCCCATCCCCTGCTCACTGAACGGGGTCACGGCTTCGAGAACCTCCCGGCGCATCAGGCACACCGGCCCGACCTCGACGAATCGGGTCGTGCGGGCGATGTCGCGGCGGCGGCGGGTGATCCGCCAGGCCGCATCGCTCGTCCACGACTGGGCCGGCTGGGCAAGGTCGAACCCGAGGGCCTCGGCGATCCCGATGAGCCGGTCGAGAAAGCGGACGGGTAGAGCGACGTCGTCGTCGAGGATCACCGTCCAATCCGCGGCCGGGCCCGGCGAGGTGGCCAGTAGGCGGTTCAGGTTTGCGAACTTGCTGCCGGCCATCTCGCTCGCGGTGGTCTCGGAGCCGAGCCGAGGGTCGGGGTCCCCCATTGCCCCGAAAGCGAAACGCACGTCGTGGCGTGACGAGCGCAGCGCCGGCATGTTCGCGACCAGGCCGGCTGGATCGGGGCCGTAGATCGAGAGCACGTCGACCCTGGCGGGTGCGGCACGATCTGCTGCCGTGTCGAGGTCGCGGCTCATACGGGTTGCCCGCGCGTGAGCGCCGAGGCCGGCATCGGCGATGCGTCCAGTCAAGTTGGTCGCGGCCCGCCGGCGTGCCGAACCCACGGGGAGAATCCCGCCGAACTGCGCCAGATCCGCCGTCGGGAACACCTCCCCCACCCAGTCGGCCTTTAGCATCGCCGGACTCTCATGGATGAACCCTGGCTTGTCGTCGCTGTGTGCACCAATC
Organism: Solirubrobacterales bacterium; assembly: GCA_038258095.1. Lineage (GTDB taxonomy): Bacteria > Actinomycetota > Thermoleophilia > Solirubrobacterales > 70-9 > JBBSQE01. Next base: position 15,224 of record JBBSQE010000061.1, read on the forward strand.
GTCCTCTGCGGCTCATCGCCCCGACCCTCGACGCGCTGGCCGGGCAACTGCGGAGCGCCGAGGGTACCGCCGGGCTCCTGG
>JBBSQE010000062.1:0-15191 GCA_038258095.1 Solirubrobacterales bacterium
GATCTCACCGAATGTCGGCGCGCTCTCGCGCTACTTCAACAGGGTCCGCCTCAACCCGCGGCTGTTCCATGCCCGCGAGGAGGTCGAGGGCCGGCTGGTCAAGCTGCCGCTCGGGCTCGGGCGGCGGATCGAGCATCTCGGCCCCGAGATCAAGGCAGCCCTCAAGGCCTACTGGGCGCCCGGGCTGTTCTTCGAGGAGCTCGACCTGGCCTATGTCGGCGTCGTCGACGGCCACGATATCGGGGCGTTGCGGGAAGCGTTGACCGAGGCCTTCGAGGCCGAGCGCCCGGTCGTCGTCCACATCCACACCGTCAAAGGCAAGGGCTTCGCGGCAGCCGAGGAGGGCGGCCTCGCTGGCATGGAGCAGTGGCATGCCGCCAAGCCCGGCTCGATCGTCGACGGTGTGCCCGCCAAGAAGAAGGAGCAGAATCCCTCGCCGCCGACCGCCGACGACGCGCCGGAGGCGGGCTCTGCCGACACAAATGGCTCGGCTTCGCCGGACACCGAAGGAGTCAGAGATGGATCGGAGTCCGGCTCCGCCTCCCGTCCCAGGATGGTCGCGATCAAGGAATCCGACGCTCCCGACTCGATCGCTCCGGAGCGCCTGGAGAAGGCGGTCGACAAGCCGGCACCGCCCCAATACACCCAGGTCTTCTCGGACTCGATGGTGCGCGAGGCCGAGCGGGACGAGCGCGTCTTCGGCATCACCGCCGCGATGGCCGGCGGCGCCGGCCTCCAGAAGCTGGCCGACGAGCGTCCCGAGCAGTACTACGACGTCGGCATCGCCGAGCAGAACGGCGTCCTGCTGGCGTCGGGCCTGGCGCTCCAGGGCGCGAAGCCGGTGTGTGCGATCTACTCGACCTTCCTCCAGCGGGCCTACGACCAGATCATCCACGACGTCTGCCTGCAGAGCCTGGACGTGACCTTCGCGATGGACCGGGCGGGCCTCGTCGGCGACGACGGCCCCACACATCACGGCGTCTTCGACATCTCCTACTTCCGCCCGCTTCCGAACGTCGCCGTGATGGCGCCGCGTGACGAGGCGCAGCTCGTCCACATGCTCCACACGGCCATCGCCCACGACGGCCCGGCGGCACTCCGCTACCCCCGCGGCGCCGGGGAGGGTGTGCCGCTTCCCGAGAGGCCCGAGCCGATCCCGATCGGTATCGGCGAGACGCTCGTCGAGGGCGAGCGGGTAGCTCTCGTCGGTTACGGCTACGGCGTCGCGGTCGCGCTCCAGGCGGCCCAGCTTCTCGCCGAGCACGATCTCAACGCAACCGTCGCGGATGCCCGTTTCGCCAAGCCCCTCGATGCCGAGCTCCTCGAGCGGCTGGCGCTCGAGCACGACCTCGTGGTCACGATCGAGGAAAACGTCCTCCCGGGCGGGTTCGGATCAGGCGTCCTGGAGCACCTCGAGGACGTGTTCGCGGATCGGCCGGGCGAGCGTGGCAGGGTGATGCGCATCGGTCTGCCCGACCGCTACGTGACCCACGGCAAGCCCGACCTGCTGCGTGGCGAGGTCGGACTCACAGGCGAGTCGGTCGCAGAGCGCGTCCTCGCGGTGACGCGCTCACGCGAAACCGCGCTGAGCTGACCCGGGCGGTCGGATCGCTCGCTAGATGCGCGGGTCGCGCGGGTCCGGCGGAGGAGGCTGCTGGTAGTTCGGGTCCGCGTACGGATCGGCTGGCGGCGCGACTGCACGGCGGTTGCGCGCCCAGATCAGCTGCTGGAGTAACGACAGGATGACGACGGCTGCGCCGGCGATCATCAGGATCAGTCCGACGGTATCCATATCCACGTTCTGAACCTGGAAGTTCGTGGCGAACTTCAGGATTGCGCCCGCGGCTATGAGGAAGATTCCTATTCCGATTGTCATGGTGCGACCCTACCCGGTCGTGCGGTGGAACAATCGCACCAGTGTCATCGAAGCCGATTTCACCCCATCCGCAGGATGCGCCGACGCGCAGGCTCGCGTTGGATGAAGGCGACGATTCGAAAGCCCCGAGGAGGAGAAACGAATGCCCCTAGTCAGAAGGCGACCCCTGATGCGCGCAGCGATGGTCGGCGGTGCCGGCTATGCCGTCGGCAAGAGCCGTGCGAACGCAGCGCAGCACGAACAGATGCAGGACCAGGCGATAGCGCAGTCCCAGCAGGCCTACGCTCCGCCGGCCGCTGCTCCCGCCCCGCCGCCGCAGGCAGCAGCACCGCCCCCCGCCGCCGCCCCGTCTGAGGCGGACCGGATCGATGCCCTGACCAAGGCCAAGGCACTGCTCGATTCCGGAGTGCTGACGCAGGAGCAGTTCGACTCCGAGCGCCGTCGGCTGACGGAGGGGATGTAGTGATGAGCATGGGACCCGTGCAGATGCTCGTCGTCGGATTCGAAGACGGAAAGTTCGAGGGCAAGATCCTCGCCGAGTTGAAGAGCCTGCGCGAGAGCGACGTTATCCGCATCGTCGACCTGCTTCTGGTCAGCAAGGATGAGTCGGGCGACATCCTCGAGGTGGAGCACTCCGACCTGACGCGGGAGGAGGCCATGGAGTTCGGAGCACTGGCCGGAGCGCTGCTCGGGCTCGGAGCCGCCGGTGAGGAGGGAGTCGAGGCGGGAGCCCTCGCGGGGGCCGCCGCTGCATCCGATGGCTCGCTGCTCGACGACGGCGCGGTCTGGTACCTCGCCGACGAGATACCCGCCGGTCAGACCGCGGCCATCGCGCTGCTCGAGCACCGTTGGGCAATCCCGCTCCGCGACGCGATTACGGAAGCCGGCGGTGAGACCATCGCCGACGAGTGGATCCACCCGGAGGACCTGATTGCCGCCGGGGCCGCGGCCGGCTGACGGGTCACCGGAGCCGGCTGATCGGCCGCACGGGCAGCGAGACCCGAAGCAATCAGCGAGACAAAAAGCGAAACGACCCGCCGGGGAGGGCGGGCCGTTTCAGGGGTGCTACAGGGAGGAGAGATATTGATCTCTTATATGTGGATCTGTGGGAGGTGGGCGGGTCCTTTATGCGTCGCTCGCGGCGTACCACTCAAAGGCGGTAGGCACCAAAGGGGCGGCACCGGACCCAGCCGAAAAGTTCATGGCTTCAGGGTACGAACACACGTGCGCTTTGTGTGTGAGTGGGGTCACAGTCGCGGCGGAATGCCCGACCCGCAGGCGGGGTCGCTACCGTTGCCACATGGAGCGTCGGCGGATTGACTCCCTCCTCGCTGAGCGCGGCCAGTTCGCGTCACGCACAGCGGCGGCGGAATCCGTGCGCGCCGGCGGCGTGAGGATCGGCCGCGACGGCCCGTTGGCCCTGCGGCCCAGTCAGCTCATCCCCCTGGAGACCGAGTTGTTCGTGTCCGAGCGGCGCCCGTTCGTATCCCGCGGGGGCGTGAAGCTCGAGAACGCCCTGAGCTCCCTCGATATCGACGTCTCAGGCCTGAGTTGCCTCGATGTGGGGGCTTCGACGGGCGGCTTCACGGATTGTCTGCTGAAGCGCGGTGCTGAGCGTGTGATCGCCCTCGACGTGGCCTACGGGCAGGTCGATGCTTCACTGCGCGAGGATGTCCGCGTGAGCGTGATCGAGAGACGCAACGCGAGGGATCTCTTCCCGGCCGATCTTCCGTACGTCCCGGCCCTGGCGACGATCGACGTCTCCTTCATCTCGGTGGCCAAGGTGCTGCCGGCCGTCGCCGATTGCGTCGCGCCGGGCGGCGACATCCTCGCGATGGTCAAGCCGCAGTTCGAGCTCGGCCGCGAGCGCGTCGGTCGCGGTGGCGTCGTGCGCTCGCCCGAGGATCGTCGCGACGCCGTCCGCATGGTCGCGGCGGGCGTCGGCGAGCATGAGCTCGGGGTGCGCGGCATCGCGGCATCCGGGCTGCCCGGCCCGAAGGGCAACGTCGAGACCTTTCTCTGGTGTCGTCGTGGGGCCGAGGACTCGATCGATGTCGAGGCGACTCTCGCCGAGGTTGTCCTATGAGCGACCGCACAATTCGGCTGATCACGCACAGCCATCCTCCCGATGCGACCGAGGCTGTCGCCGCCGCCGCAGCCGCCGCTCGTGCGGCCTCCGTCCGAGTCGTCTCGACGGCGGACGAGATCGCTAAGCACGGAGATGCCGCCGAGGGTCTCGAACCAGTCGAGCAGCTCGACGACAGGCCGGACCTCTGCCTCGTTCTCGGTGGGGACGGGACGATCCTGCACGCCCTGCGGCGCTACGCGGGCTCGGGCGTGCCCGTGTTCGGCATCAACTTCGGGACGGTCGGCTTTCTCGCGGCGGTCGAGCGTGATCAGGCGGAGGAAGGGATCCGGCTCGCGTTCGCCGGCGAATACGAGGAGGTCGATCTTCCGGGTCTTCAGCTCGGAGGCGAAGACGGCACGATCGGCTTCAACGACGTCAGCTTCACGCGCCGCCCGCACGGCCGGGTGGCCGAGCTGACCTACGGGATCGGCGGCGAGGAGGTCGGGCACGTGCGTTGCGATGGCCTCGTGGCGGCGACCGCCACGGGCTCGACGGGTTACAACCTTGCGAACAGCGGGCCCATCCTCGCCTGGGGTGTCCAGGGATATGTCGTCAGCTACATCGCTCCTCATTCGCTGACCGCCCGGGCTCTCGTGGTCGCGCCGGGGGACGTTCTCGAGGTTGTCAACGCCGAGGGCCGCGACCCGGTCGACATCGCCGTCGACGGCCGACAGGCGGGTGAGCTGGGTTCGGGGGAGGGCGTGGAGATCCGATTCCGCCGAGGCGCCGGCACACTCGCCCAGCTCCCCGGCTCGAGCTTCTACCACCGGATTCGCGAAAAGTTTGGGCACCTGGCCGTCTGAGCGGCGCTCGGGGTGTGAGCGTCGCCGAAGGGTCCCGGTCGCTACGGTGCCCCGCTTATGGAACGTAAGTGGTGGACACTCCTGCTGGTCTCGGTCGCGACGTTCATGCTGCTGCTCGACGTCACGATCGTCAACGTCGCGCTGCCGGACATTCAGCGCGACCTGCACGCCAGCCTCTCGAGCCTGCAATGGGTGGTCGATGCCTACTCGCTGACGCTCGCCTCGTTCCTGCTGACGGCGGGCTCGCTCGGGGACCGCCTCGGCCGTCGACGCGTCTTCTCGATCGGCTTCGGCATCTTCACGTTCGCGTCGTTCCTCTGCGGGATCGCGGGCGACCCGACCTTGCTCAACTTTGCGCGCGGCCTCCAGGGCGTCGGCGGGGCGGCGATGTTCGCGACGTCACTCGCTCTGATCGCTCAGGAGTTCCACGGCTCCGATCGCGCCACCGCGTTCGGCGTCTGGGGAGCGACCATCGGCGGCGCCGTCGCCATCGGGCCGTTGGTCGGCGGCGTCATCACTGAGCACCTGGGGTGGGAGTGGATCTTCTTCGTGAACGTCCCAATCGGCGTCGTCGCCATCGCCCTGGTGGAGAGCCGCATCGTCAACGTCACCGCCGAGGACCCGGAGCCGATCGACTACGCCGGCGTCACGAGCTTCAGCGCGTCGCTCTTCCTGCTGATCTTCGGCCTGATCCGCGGCAACCCCGAGGGCTGGGGCAGCCCGGTGATCGTCGGGTCGCTGGTCGGGGCCGCCCTCCTGATGGGCTTGTTCCTGGCGATCGAAGCACGCGGGGAGCACCCGATGCTCGACCTCAGCCTCTTTCGCAAGCCGGCCTTCAACGGAGTCTCGGCGGTCGCCTTCACCCTCTCGGCGGGGATGTTCGCGATGTTCCTGTACCTGACGATCTACCTCCAGGGCGTACTCGCGTACTCGCCGCTTCAGGCCGGCCTTCGCTTCCTCCCGCTGAGCCTGCTCTCGTTCTTCGTGGCGCCGATCGCCGCTCGCGCCGCCAACCGGGTGCCGATCCGGGCCCTGATGGGCCTGGGGCTCGTGTTCACCGGGGTCGGTCTGCTGTCGATGCGTGGGCTCGGCGCCGATTCCGAGTGGACGGCCCTGCTCGCGGGCCTGCTTCTCGCCGGCACCGGCGTCGGTATCGTTAACCCGAGCATCGGTTCCGCCGCCATCGCCGTGGTCGAGCCGCGGCGGGCCGGCATGGCCTCGGGCATCAATACGACCTTCCGCCAGATCGGCATCGCCACCGGCGTCGCCGGCCTCGGGGCCGTGTTCCAGTCCCGGATCTCATCGAAGCTGGCGGAGGAGCTTCCGCATGCGAAAGCAGGGCTCGCCGAGATCGTCTCCTCCGGAGGCAGCGTGGCCGCGGCGAAAGTCGTACCGGCGGCAGCGCGCGACCATGTGCGGGAGGCGTCGACCATCGCCTTCACCAGCGCACTCAACGAGATCCTCTTGATCGCCGCCGTGATCATCTTCGCCGGCGCCATCCTCGGGTTCGCTCTCGTCCGTTCCGAGGACCTGACCGAGCCCGGCGCCCACTGAACGCCACCTTCCTCCCAAAACGGAGATAATCCGGCTCCACCGATTCGAGGGAGAGGGCCATGCATCCGATCTTTGCCGCCGTGAACGCAGGGGTGATCGCACTGCTCGCGATCGCCGTCGTCGTGCTCTTGGTCGTCGCGCGGGCGGTCCGCATCGTGCCGCAGGCGCGAGCCGGCATCGTCGAGCGCCTCGGGCGCTTCCAGCGCGTCCTGAACCCCGGGCTGAACATCTTGATCCCGCTCGTCGACCGCCTCCTGCCGCTGATCGACATGCGCGAGCAGGTCGTCAACTTCCCACCCCAGGCCGTCATCACCTCCGACAACGTCGGGGTTTCGATCGACACCGTCGTCTACTACCGGGTGACCGATGCACGCGCCGCAACCTATGAGATCGCCCAGCCGATCCAGGCCATCGAGCAACTCACGGTCACGACGCTGCGAAACCTGATCGGCGGCCTCGACCTCGAGCAGGCGCTGACCTCACGCGACGAGATCAACAGTCAGCTCCGCACGGCGCTCGACGAGGCAACCGGCCCCTGGGGGATCCGGATCAGCCGCGTCGAGTTGAAGGCGATCGACCCGCCGCCCTCGATCCAGGAGGCGATGGAGAAGCAGATGCGCGCCGAGCGCGACAAGCGAGCGGTCATCCTCACCGCGGAAGGCGCTCGGGAGTCCGCCGTCCTCACCGCCAGCGGCCAGAAGGAGGCCGCAGTGCTCGCGGCCGACGGCGAGAAGCAGGCATCGATCCTCGAGGCCGAGGGTGACCGGCAGTCGGAGATCCTGCGCGCCGAGGGTCAGGCCAAGGCGATCGAGAGCGTCTTCGCCTCGCTGCAGTCGAGCCAGGTGAACGAGGAGATCCTCTCCTACCTGTATCTGCAGATGCTCCCGAAGCTCGCCGATGGGCAGGCCAACAAGCTGTTCGTGATCCCGTCGGAGTTCTCGCAGGCGCTCGCCGGCCTTGGTGGGGCCGTCGGGAACGTGTCGCGGGGCGTGAACCCGGGGCAGACCCCACCAGGCGGTAAAACCCCGGCGGGGAGCTAACGAGCCGATGCTCCCGCTCGCCTCGATCTTCGGGCTTGACGCCTGGCTCTTCTGGTTCCTCCTGGCGATGGGCCTGATCGTCGTCGAGCTGCTCGTCGCCTTCACGATGTACTTCGGGGCGATCGCACCGGCCGCCCTGCTCGCCTGCGGGGTTGCTCTGCTGGGAGGTGGGATCGAGCTCCAGCTGGCCGCGTTCGCGATCGGGGCCGCTCTCAGCCTCGTGTTCATCCGGCCGATCGCCCGGCGCCACCTGATCATCGACGACAAGGTGAAGGTCGGCGCCCAGCTCCTGGTCGGAAAGCGAGCGCTCGTGATCGACGACGTCACGGTCGACTCCGGCCGCGTGAAGATCGCCGACCAGACCTGGTCGGCCCGGATCACCGATGAGGACGGCCTGATCCCCGCCGGCACACGGGCAAACGTCCTCGAGTTCCGCGGAGTGATGGCGATCATCGCGGAGGACGAGCCACCCGAAGCCGAACCCCCAGCCGCCTGAGCCGGCGAAGGCAGTTATTCCGGGGGGGGCGAATCCGTCGCCCCTCGCTGCTAGACAGAGGGTGTGCTCCGAGAGCTGCGAATCGAGAATCTGCTGCTGATCGCGAGGGCCGAGCTTCGGCTCGGGCCGGGGCTGAACGCGATCACGGGGGAGACGGGCGCCGGTAAGACGGTGCTCGCCCATTCGCTCGACCTCCTGCTCGGGGGGCGGGCCCGCAGCGGGATCGTCAGGCCGGGTGCAGAGGAGGCCTGGGTCGAGGGCGTCTTCGATCTCCCCGAGGGGTTCTCCGATGATGCCGACTTGGCCGAGCTCGCCGACCGGTTGCCAAGCGGCGCCACGGAGGTCGTCGTCGGCCGCCGGGTCTCCGCTGGTGGCCGGACATCGGCGTTCCTCGGCGGGCGAGCCGCCGCGGCCGCCGACCTGAAGCTGCTCGGAGCCCGGTTGCTCGCCTTCTACGGACAGCACGAGCATCGCAAGCTGACGCTGGCCTCGGCCCAGGCCGAGGTTCTCGATGCGTTTGCCGGCCCGCGCCACCTCGAGCTCCTGGTCTCCTACCGCGAGGCCCACCGCGAGGGGGCCCTGCTCGCGACCGAGCTCAGCGAGCTTCGGGAGCGTGACGGCACCCGCGAGCGTGACCTCGACCTGCTGCGCTTCGAGCTGGATGAGATCGACGCCGCCGCGCCGGCCGAGGAAGAGGAGGCCGACCTCGCCGCACTGCGCGACCGGCTGCGCCACGCCGAGGGCCTGCGCCTGGCTGCCGCCGCCGCAAACGCCGCGATGGTCGGGGGTGAGAGCGACCCCGGCGGCGCGGTCGAGGCGCTCGCCGTCGCCCAGGCCGACCTCGAGGCGCACGCCGGCATCGACCCCGGCCTCGACGAGCTCACAGCCCGCGCCGCCTCGACTGCGATTGAGGTATCGGAGATCGCTGCCGACCTCCGCTCCTACACCGAGTCGGTCGATGCCGACCCCGAAGCCCTCGGCCGGGCCGAGGAGCGGCTCGACGCCTTCGAGCGCCTGAAGCGAAAGCACGGCGGCTCCATTGCCTCCGTCCTCGCCCACGCCGAGAGGTGCCGCGCCGAGGTGGAGCGCCTCGGGAGCGCCGAGGCGCGTGAAGCCGAGCTCGAGGAGGCGCTTGCCGCGGCCACGGAGCGCCGCGACGCGGTGGGGGCGAAGCTGAGCGCCGGCCGCAGGAAGGCAGCCAAGACGCTCGAGGTGCGGGTGCGCGAGGAGCTGGAGCAGCTCGCCATGCCGGGCGCCCGGGTCGAAGTCGGCCTCGAGACGCTCTCCGGCGGTCCGGGCCCAGCTGGCTTCGAGTCCGTCGAGCTTAGGGTCGCCCCGAACCCCGGCCTCGAACCCGCCCCGATCCGCGATGCGGCATCTGGCGGGGAGCTCTCGCGGATCATGCTCGCGCTCTCCGGAGTGGGAGCGGCGGCCAGCTCGCCGACGCTTGTCTTTGACGAGATCGATGCGGGCGTCGGCGGCAACACGGCTCGGGTGGTCGGCGAACGCCTTCGGGCCCTCGGGGGAGCTCGCCAGGTCATCTGCATCACGCATCTGGCGCAGGTTGCGTCGCTCGCAAACGAGCATTTCAGGATCGAGAAGAGCCTTGATTCCGAGCTGGCGACGGCAGCCGTGACCCGCCTGGAGGGCGACCAGGTCGTCGGGGAGATCACCCGGATGCTCGGCGCGGGCTCGGAGGACGAGGCGGCGAGCCTCCACGCCCGCGAGCTCCTGGCCGCGTGAGCGCTCGGCGGCCGCCTTCGGGCCGGGACCTGGAAGATCCGGGGGCCCTGGCCTAACCTGAGCTTGTGGCAACCGCCGGTCGCAGCCGCCTGGGAAGCATGCTCACGCGCCGCAACGGCGCGGAGGAGCCGACCGCTCTTCACGGCACGGCGCGCCTCGGCAAGAAGACCAAGGATCTCGTCACGCGGCTCGGGCCCGGCGACATCGCGGTCATCAACCACACGAACATCGACCGCATCGCCGCGGAGGAGTTGATCGCCTGCGGTGTGCGGGCCGTGGTCAATGCCTCCGAGTCCTCCAACGGCCGCTATCCGAACGCCGGGCCGTTGCTGCTCGCGCGCTCCGGGGTGGTCTTGATAGACGGTGCAGGCGCCGATCCGTTCGACCTGATCAGGGAGGGCGACCCTGTCTCGATCGATGGCGCGACAATCAGCCGAGCCGGCAATGAGCTCTTCACAGGCTCGCTGCTCACCGCGGAGGACCTCGCGCTTCAACTCGATCGCCACCGGGCTGAGATCGATGAGGCCCTCCTCGCCTTTGCCGAGAATACGCTGACCCATATCCGCCAGGAGGGAGAGTTCCTGGCGGACTCGATCGACTTCCCGGTCACCCGGAACGTCTTTCGCGACCGCCATGTGCTGATCGTCGTCCGCGGCACGACCCATAGGCGCGACCTCGCCACGCTGGGAGCCTACATCCGTGACGTCAAGCCGATCCTCGTCGGGGTCGACGGTGGCTCCGACGCCCTGATCGAGGCCGGATTCAAGCCCGACATGATCCTGGGTGACATGGACTCGGCCTCCGACCGCGCCCTCCGGTCGGGTGCCGAGCTGGTGGTGCATGCCTATCCGGACGGTCGCGCGCCCGGGAGGGACCGCCTCGTGGCCCTGGACCTCGACCATCTCGTCGTTCCGGCCGGAGGCACCAGCCAGGACGTCGCGATGCTGATGGCCTTCGAAAAGGGCGCGATGCTGATCGTCTCGGTGGGTGCCCATTTCAATCTGATCGAGTTCCTCGACAAGAACCGCGACGGCATGTCCTCGACCTTCCTGACGCGGTTGCGGATCGGGGAGGTCCTGGTCGATGCCAAGGGCGTGAGCCGGCTCTACAACCCGGGAATCTCGCTCGGCCCGCTGACTCTTTTCCTCGCGGCCTTCGCGGTTCTGTTCGTGGTGGTCGTCCTGACCTCGCCGGTCCTGGACGACACCGTCTCGCTCTTCTGGCTGAAGATCAAGATCTGGCTCGGCCTGTCCTGAGCCGCGCCGGTGCGCTGAGCCGCGCCGTCAGTGGGCCGCGGGAAAGAGCTGGCTCAGCGTTACGCCGAGCCCGTAGAGCCTCTCGATCGGTCGCCTGACGGGCCGCATCCATGACGGGCACGGGAGCCGCGGAGGGTGTGGGCGAAGAAGGCCTGGGCGGCCTTGTCGATCCAGTCCTGCTGGGCGGCCGGCCTGAGGCGGCGACCATTGCGGCAGTGTCTTCCGGAGCCGAAGCGGCCGTCGTCGGAGGCAAGGGCGGAAAGCGTGCTGTTGAAGTAATTGTGATTCGCCCGGCCGAGGCGGATCTGAAAGACGTCGGACCGGCGCCCCGGCCGCCTCTCGGCATCCTCGACGTAATGACGTCCCTGTCCGTGGACGTCGCCGTCGCACTCGGCGAGGACGACGGTCGTCTCTGAGTCCGGCAGCGGGACCCTGCGATAGACGGGGGCCAGAAGCATCAGGGAGTGGATCGGCCCGCGCCCGGCAGCGACCTCGGATCGGTTGGTGTTGTCTGCCCGGGAACGGGCGAGGCGGACCGCGTTGTGGCCGCTTCGCGAGTGGCCCATCAGACCGATCCGCCTCAGGTTGATTCTGCCCTCGAGGTCGGTGCCGAATGGCTGCGCGCTCCCACCGGCAGCGGCACGCGCGATCAGCGCCAGGGTGCGGTTGACGATCCGCGGCCAGCGGTGCTCATCGTCGTCATCGCCTCAGCCGATGGTGTAGGCCCCATTCAGATCGGGGGCGATCGCAGCGATTCCCCGCTTCGTCAAGGCCCTGAGGATGTGGCGCATCCCGAGGTCGTTCCGCTGCTCGCGGCCGAAGCATGGCCACGTGAACACGTAACTCTGGGTATGCGGGCAGTTGTCGCCGTGGCGGCCGTGCGCGACGATCACGATCGGGTGTCGTCCCCGGGTGTCGGGAACGCCAATGACGCCCCAGAGGCGCACCGGGAGCGGGCCCTTGGTGCTCGAATCGGGGAGGGCGGTGTCCCCGAGGTCGTAGGTGCGCACGACGGCCCGGGCTGGGGTTGCACCGAGCACGAGGAGCACCATGCCCGCGGCCAGCGAAGCGATGAGCGGCTTGCGGAGCGGTCCGGCCACGTCAGCGTCACGCTACTCCGCGATCTACTCTCTGGTCGCAATGGGATTCAGCGCGCGCTACCACGTGGCTTCTCTTGCGGCGGTCTTCCTCGCTCTTGCGATCGGGATCCTGATCGGCTCGGCGATCGGGGACGACGTCGTCAAGGGCGCCAGGAGCAACCTCGAGGACAGCCTGATCGGTGACCTCAAGAATGCCCGCGGGCGTGCCGATGATCTCTCCGCGGACCTCGGACGTTCCGACGACTTCGCGGAGCAGATCTATCCGGCGCTCGTCGAGCGGCGCCTGGCTGGCCGCCGAATCGGGATCCTCGCGCTCGGAGGCCTTCCCGGCAAGGTGGCGGATGACATCGACGCGGCGTTGGCTCCGACAGGGGGCAAGGTTGCGGCGGTCGGGGTGATTCGGGAACCCGCAGAGCTCAGCTCGCTCTCGTCGGCGCTTGCGCGGACCCGTTTCGCGGGCCTCGAGCAGGACCCCGACGCGGTCCAGGCACTCGGCGCCGGTGTCGGGCGCCAGCTCATCCTCGGCGGCCCGTTGATCGACCAGGTCCGCGACCAGGTCTTCTCGCGGGTGAGCGGAGGCTTCCGGAACCTCGGTGGCATCATCATTGTCCGCAACCAGCCCGACAACCTGAGCCCCGATGACCGAACCGCGACGAGTCGTCTCGAGAAGGGGCTACTCGAAGGTATCGAGGGGACCAGGGTGAAGGCGGTCGGCGTCGAACGCGAGGACGCCGACCCGAGTTCCGTCGATCTGTTCAAATCCGCTGATATCTCGAGCGTCGATGACGTCGACCGCATCGCCGGGCGCTCGGCCATGGTGTTCGCGCTGCTCGGGGCCCAGGGCGCCTTCGGCTCGAAGGCATCGGCCGACCAGCTTCTCCCCGACCTCTTGGCGCCGACGCCCCCGCTCGCGAAGGGCGACGCGACCGCGGGACCGCGTGCCGGCGCCACGGGTCGGGCGGGCCCCACCGGACCGAACGGCTCAAAGCCCTGACCGTGGAGTGGATCGGCCGTCCGCTCTCGCTCGCCGTCGCGCTCTACCTCGTGCCCGCGGGTGTGCGGGGGCTGCGTGAGGCCGGGCTGGTCCGCGTTAACTATCGCGGTGAGTCGCTCGCGTTCCCGCTCGGGGCGATCCTCGCCACGGCCGCACTCGTCGCGCTCGCGCCGTTGGCTTTCCTCGATGACCGCGGAGATCTCGACCTGCTCGACCCGGACCTGCGGCGCTGGATCACCTATCTGCTCGGCGTCGCCTTTCTCGGCTTCCTCGACGATGCGCTCGGCCAGGGAACCGCGGCCGGTACGCCCCGCGGCTGGCGGGGCCACGCGAGCGCTCTGCGACAGGGGCGGCTCTCGACCGGCGCGATCAAGGCGGTCGGAGCGCTTGCGCTAGCCGCGTACGTGGTCAGCGGGACCGGACGCCAATCGCTGGACTACATCGCCGACGTCGCCCTCCTGATCCTCACCACGAACCTCTTCAACCTGCTCGACCTCCGGCCCGGCCGGGCCGAGAAGGCACTTGTGCTCGTCGGGGCAGGGCTCTGCATCGGCGCCTGGACGATCGAGCCGATCGATCTGCTCGGCGTATTCGCCGGCCCGATCCTCGTCGGCGCCTGGTTCACCCTCGGCGAGCGCGCGATGCTCGGCGACACCGGATCGAACCTCCTCGGGGGGGTTGCTGCTGTGTGGCTTCTGACCACGATGGGCCACGAGGGGCGCCTGATCGCGCTCGCGCTTGTCGCGTTTTTGACCATTTACGGGGAGTTTCGGTCGATCTCCTCGGCGATCGAGGGGTTTCCGCCACTGCGACTACTAGACTCGCTCGGCAGACGTGATCAACCCTCTGAAGCTGAATAGATGACCCGGGCGCGCCAAGGCGACACGCGCTTCATCTTCGTCACCGGCGGGGTGCTTTCGGCACTCGGCAAGGGCATCACCTCCGCCTCGATCGGGCGTCTGCTGGTCAGCCGCGGCTTCCGGGTCCAGATCCAGAAGTTCGACCCGTACATCAACGTCGACCCCGGCACCATGAGCCCGTTTCAGCACGGCGAGGTCTTCGTGACCGAGGACGGCGCCGAGACCGACCTCGACCTCGGCCACTACGAGCGCTTCACCGACGAGAACACCTCGCGCGCCTCGAACGTCACCGCCGGCGCGGTCTACAACTCGGTGATCCGGCGTGAGCGCCGCGGCGACTACCTCGCTGCGACCGTTCAGGTCATCCCTCACATCACCGACGAGATCAAGAACAAGATCCTGATCGTCGCCGAGTCACAGGCGGTCGACTTCGTCATCACCGAGATCGGCGGCACCGTCGGCGACATCGAGTCGCTCCCGTTCCTCGAGTCGATCCGCCAGCTCTACACCGATCTGGGGCCCAAGCGGGCGATGTTCATCCACCTCACGCTGGTTCCCTACGTCGGCCACGCGGGCGAGCTGAAGACCAAGCCCACTCAGCACTCGGTGAACGAGCTGCGCCGCATCGGCGTCCAGCCCCACGCACTGGTCTGCCGCTCCGAGGGCGGGCTCGATCAGGAGATCCGCAAGAAGATCGCGCTCTTCGCCTCGCTTCCCGTCGAGGCGGTGATCTCGGCTCGCGACGTCGACAACATCTACAAGGTCCCGCTCGTGTTCCGGGCCGAGGGAGTCGACGACCTCGTGCTCGACCACTTCGGGATGGACGCACCGTCGCCCGACCTCGCTGACTGGGAGGCGATGGTCCGCAAGGCCGACGCTGCCGTCGACTCCGTCAAGATCGCCCTCGTGGGCAAGTACGTCGCCTTGGAGGACGCCTACAAGTCGGTCATCGAGGCGCTCGGCCACGGTGGCTTCCACGCCGGCGTCAAGGTCGATGTCGAGCTCGTGGACTCCGAGAACTTCGATCCGCAGTGCCTCGACGGCGTCGACGGCGTGCTGATCCCGGGCGGCTTCGGGGAGCGGGGCATCGAGGGGAAGGTCGCCGCGGCGCGCTATGCGCGCGAGAACTCGATCCCCTACCTGGGCATCTGCCTGGGAATGCAGATCGCCGTCGTCGACTTCGCCCGCCACGTCGCGGGAATGGACGGCGCCAACTCCGCCGAGTTCGATCCCGAGACGCCGTTCCCGGTGGTCGACCTGCTCCCCGAGCAGAAGGAGATCTCCGACATGGGCGGGACGATGCGCCTCGGCGCCGATCCGGTGAAGCTCCACGAGAAGACC
>JBBSQE010000063.1:0-15136 GCA_038258095.1 Solirubrobacterales bacterium
CGCGGTGAGCGACAGCGCCGGGTTGGCGGCGATCGTCGCCTCGTCGAAGCGCTCCAGCCACCGCTCGATCGTCGCGATCCGCCCGTGGCCCGCGTAGAAGATATGCGCCTGCCAGATCAGCTCGCCGGCCATCTCCTCATCGCCCGCCGCGATCGCATGGGAGATGGCGTGATCGAAGTCCTCCCGCTCCGCATACCAGGCGGCGGCGCGCCGATGGAGGGGCGCCTCAGCGGATGAATCCCGGTTGCGGAGCTCGGCAGCCAGCATCTCGCGCAGCAGCGCGTGGTAGCGGAACCACTCGTCGCGGTGATCGAGGCGGCTGATCAGCGTGTTCGACCGCGAGAGAGCCCGCAGCGTCTCGCCCGAGGCCGACTCACCCAGGACCGCATCGCACAGGGGACCCGACATGCGGTCCAGGACCGATGAGCGGGTCAGGAACGAGAGCTCGGCCTCCGTCCTGTCGGCGATGAACTCGTCGCGCAGGTAGTCGCCGACGAATCGGTCATCGCCGGCGAACTCGGCGATGGCCTGGTCGGTGTCGTCCTGCTCGGACAGGGATAGCCCTGCGAGGTAGAGGGCGGCGGGCCAGCCTTCGGTTCGCTCGAACAGGGTCCTGGCCCGCTCGGGATCGAGATCCAGACCGAGCCCGGTAAGGAGGTCCAGGCTCTCTGAGCGGGTCATCGCGAGGTCGGCGCGGGTGATCTCACCGAGCCGCCGGCCGGCGCGAAAACGACCGAGCGACAGGTGGGGCTCCGCCCGGGCGACGAGTACGAGTGACGAGCCCGGCAGAAGGCACTCGATGATGCCGCCCAGCACCTCGAAGCAGGCATCCTCGGCCAGGCTGTGGACATCGTCGAGGACGAGCGTGAAGTCGGCTCGATCGGCCTGGAGTCCCGCCTGCAGGCGGGGGAGTGCGGTGCCCTCGATGTCGGGGATCAGCCCCGAGAGGGCTTCGGTCACGGCGGGGTCGACCGGTTCGATCCGGTCAAGCGCTGCGACCACGCAGGCGAGCAAGTAGGCCGGGTCGTCGTGGACGCGGCTCAGGGTCAGCCACGCGGACGGCCACCTGTCCTGCTCCGCCCACTCGGCGGCCAGGATCGTCTTGCCGTATCCGGCGGGAGCGGTGACGAGGAGCAGCGGCGCATCGGCAGACGACCGCAGGCGCTCGACCAGCCGCGGGCGCGAAACCATGCCCCCGGAGAGAACCGGTGCGCTGTCCTGCGGAGATGTGTCCTTGGCGTTCGCGGCGGGCGGGACCTTGGGCTTCGTTTCGATGGTCGGAAACGATACCCGAGTTAATCACCCGCATCGGGCTATGCGGAGGCCCAGAACCGCTCGTAAGGTCGGCTCAAATGGCGTCAAGCGCCTGAGAAAACGCAAATCGAAGGGAAACCACATGAGAGGTGTCGGTCGCGCAGTGTTCGCAGCGATCCTGCTCCTGATAGCAGGCACGCTGAACATCGTCTACGGGATCGCTGCCATCAGCGATGCCCACTTCTATACGGACAGCGGCACGCACTACGTGTTCTCGAGCCTGCACACATGGGGCTGGGTCACGCTGCTCCTCGGAATCATCCAGGTGATCGCCGGCTTCTCGCTCTTCTCGGGCGGTGCCTTCGGCCGGGTGATCGGGATCGCGGCGGCAAGCCTCGGCGCGATCGGCGCCCTGTTCGCCGTCGGCGGTGCCAATCCGTTCTGGGCGCTCGGCGTGTTCGCGATCTGCCTGATCGTGATCCACGGCCTCGTCGTCTACGGTGAGCCGATCGAAGAGCCCGGGCGCCGGCCTTCGGCCTGACCTCGGGGTGCGGGAGCGCGGCCCGGCCGCGCTCCCGCATATCGTTAGGCCCTTCGGCCACCCCACCCGGCAAGGAGATCAGTGATGAGTGAGCCTGCGAGCGAGACGGACGCGGAGCTGTTCGGAAACCGTTTCCTCACAGAAGAGGTGCCGAGCACATCCTTCCCGGGTGGCGGCATGACCTCGCAGGACGCGATGCGCCTCGTCGGGGAGGATCTCGCCCTCGAGGGCGACCCGGCCCGGAACCTGGCCACCTTCGTCACAACGTGGATGGAGCCCGAGGCCCAGGAGATCATCGCCACCAACCTCCATCGCAACTTCATCGACCATGCCGAATATCCGCGGACGGCGGAGATCGAGCAGCGCTGCATCCGCATGCTCGCCGACCTCTTCAACGCGCCCGGGAAGACCACCGGCGCCCGGACCCAGGGCTCATCCGAAGCGATCATGCTCGGAAGCCTCTCCCTGAAGTGGAACTGGCGCAAGCGCCGCGAGGCCGCCGGCGAGTCGACCGAGAAGCCGAATCTGGTGTTCGGCGGTGACGTCCATGTCGTCTGGGAGAAGTTCTGCCGCTACTTCGACGTGGAGCCTCGCATCGTGCCCCTTCAGAACGGCAAGTACACGATCGGCCCGGAGGACGTGGAGCCACACGTCGACGAGAACACGATCGGGGTCGCCGCCGTGCTGGGCACGACGTTCACGGGCCACAGAGACGACATCACCGGCATCAACGATCTGCTCGTCCGGATCAAATCCGAGCGGGGAATCGACGTTCCCCTGCACATCGATGCGGCGAGCGGGGGTTTTGTCTGGCCCTTCCTCTACCCGCACTCCGAATGGGATTTCCGCCTCGAGCAGGTTCGCTCGATCAACGTTTCCGGGCACAAGTTCGGCCTGGTGTATCCCGGCATCGGGTGGCTGATCTTTCGCGAGGAGTCCGACCTCGCCAAGGATCTCGTGTTCGAGGAGAACTACCTCGGCAAGACCGATGCCACCTTCACGCTGAACTTCTCGACCGGCTCCGCGATGGTCCTGGCGCAGTACTACAACCTGATCCGCTACGGCAGAGCCGGCTACACGTACATCATGGAGGCGATGGAGCGAAACGCAAAGCTGCTGGCCGCCAAGCTCGATGAGATGGGCCAGTTCGAGCTGATCGGCACCGACGAGGAGCAACTGCCGCTGGTTGCGTTCAAGCTGGCGTCAGAGCAGTCCTACAACGAGTTCGACATCGCCTGGCAGCTATCGGCCGAACGCGGTTGGATGGTTCCCGCCTACACCCTCCCACCCGACGCTCAGGACGTGAAGATCATGCGCGCGCTGGTCAAGGAGACGATGAGCCGCGAGCATGTCGACACGCTTGCGAACGACATCGAAGATGCCTGCGCCACCCTGGAGAAGAAGGGCGGCGCCCATGAGTCCGAGCGCAAGCAGATCACGGTGAGCCCGGGCCACTGAGGGCCGGCTGGGGCGGATCCTTGGGCGGATCGACCACGATCGTCGTCACGTAGGCGACGACGACGCCGAGCACGATCAGTGGCCCGACTCCGATACCGGAGGACGAGACGAGCAGGGTGCTGAGGGTGACGGCCGAGAGTGGCAGGCGTAGGACCGCGACGACACCGGCGCCCACCCCCACGCCCACGGCGGCCGTCAGCGCGAACCCGGTCAGGTTGGCGGCGAGCATCCCGGCCGCAGCTCCGAGAAAGATCGCCGGGAAGGCGGGGCCGCCGCGGAAGCTGCCGAGGGATATGCCGTAGGCAAGGCCCTTGAGGGCCAACAGCGCGACCAACGCGCCGGCCGACCACGCTCCGGCATTCTCGACCAGAGGGCTCAGCCCCTCCTGGCCGGAGAAGAGCACGAATTGCGACCCGTGATCGGTCGATGCGGCGAACAGAACCGCGAGGCCCGCAACCACCATGCCGATCACCGGGATCGCGACGAACGGCCGCGGTTGGGCGACTCGGACCGTCGCGCGCGCCAAGCGGAAGACGATCGCTGTCGCGATCGAGATGAGAGCCGCAAGGGGGATCGTCCAGAGAAAGTCGGTGAGGTCGGGGCGGGCGTAGGCCGGGAGCTTCAGGAGCGTGAGGGAGATCGCCGACTGGTCCACCCCGGTCCAGGAGCCCATGCCGGTCGAGACCAGGCTCCCGATCCCGGCGGCGAGGAGACCGGGAACCAGCACGAGTGGCAGGCGGGCGCCGCCGATCGCGGTCGCCTCGACGAGGAGTATCGCCGCGATTATCGGTGAGCCGAAGAGAAACGAGACGGCGGCGAAGGTCCCGCACGCACCGGCGAGGGCGACGAGGTCCTCCCCCGCACCCGCCCTGAGCCGGCGGATCGAGAAGATCCCGATCGCTCCGCCCAGCGCGATCAGCGGGGCCTCCGGCCCCAGCACGATGCCGAGGCCGATGCCCGCGACCGCCGCCAGCATGACGCCGGACAGGTCGATCGGCTCGGTCGGGCTCGGGTTGAGCCCATAGGCGGGGACATGGCCCCCTGCCCCCGGCAACCTGGCGACGGCGATTGCGACCAGGATGCCGGCGACAGCCAGGACCGGTACCGGCCACCAGAGGGGCTCGTGGTCGAAGCCGAAGGTCCCGGGGAGGTCGTCGTAGACGCCCGTCTGAACGATGTGGACGAGCTCGAGGAAGCACCAGGCCAAGAAGGACGCGAGCAGGCCCACGAGAGCGGCGACGACGAGGAAGACGACGAACTGGCGACTCCTCATCAACTGGATCGGATCGGGCGCCGGCGCCCCTTCATCAGCCATACGCATGCACCCTATTCGCGGCAGGGGTCCCGGCGCTCGTGCCGAACCCCGGTTTGATGGCGGACCGGACCGACAACATGGCCACGCGGATCATCGCGAGGCGCATCGAGAAGAAGGGGCTGCGTCCCCGTCTCGCCGCTGCCGCGATCGCGGCTCTGTGGTTGGTGACCATTGTCGTATTCGGCATCGTCGAGCACATCGTCGATCCCAAGTCCTTCGACACCATCTGGCAGGGGATGTGGTGGGCGACCCAGACCGTGACCACCGTCGGCTACGGCGACGTGGTCCCGGACCAGACGGCCGGGAAGGTCATCGCCGCGCTCCTGATGGTCGGCGGGCTCTCGTTCTTCGCGGTGGTGACGGGGTCGATCACGAGCCTTTTCGTCACCCGTGCGCAACAGGATCGCCGTGCGAGGGGGGACGACCCCGTGATGCAGAAGCTCGCGGAGCTTGCAGAGGAGCTGGAATCCCTACGCCGGGAGGTTGCGCCACCTCCGGGCGATTGATCGCTGGATGCTGCGGGGGGTTCCATCATCGACTGGAGCTGGTTCCTGAGAGCGGTGTCGGGCACGCGTATCAAGCCGCGGGTCGGACGATCGAGATCGTCGGTCACCATGAGGAGGAAGGCGACGAGCATCGACGCCAGCAGGACGGCGAGGACGCCCCTCCCGAGAATTGCCAGGTAGGCCGAGAGGAGCCCGAGTGCGATCGCGGCACCGAGGACCTCGAGCACGAGCACGGCGGTTGGAACCCGGTTGGCGAGGGAGGCCTTCCGGACCGTTTGCGCGTCGATCATGTCGTTGAGCGTCTCCACGTAGAGGCGCGGAGCGCTGGCGACCGGCTCGTCGTGGATCGCCCCGGCGGCCGCAGCCCAGAGCTGGCGCTGGATCCGAGATTCGCGGGCGCCGGCATCATCCTCCTCGGCGCTGCCGGGCACGTAATCGGCGAAGTGGATCGCGCTGCCCGCGTAGTCCGTCAACAGGCGAAGCGAGGCGGTGCGGGCCGGCTCGGAGAGGAGTTGGGCCCGCAGGTAAGTGGTTCCGATCGCGTTCGCCTCGCCCACGACGCTCGCGCGCCGGTCCTCGTAGCGGGAAACGGCCAGTGAAAGGCCGAAGGCGAGGAGCAGGCCGACGACACCCAGCAGCGCTCCCTGCATGATCCCCAGGGACTCCCCGAGGCTTTCCGAGAGGTGGCGCGACCGGTGTCCAATTGCAATTCCGACCCCGGTTGCGCCGAGGATCACTCCGAAGATGATCAGCGTGATCTCGAGGGTGCTCAGCTGAAATAGGGAGATCGGCGGTTCCTAGCTCGGCTTGGCGATGCGCTTCCACACTCGGGCGCCACGCTCACCCCAGCGTTCCGACACCCGATCCATCGTTTCGTCCGGAAACTCGGTGAGGGCCTGGTGGCGGAAAGCCTCCATCCCCCCGACCGCGAGCACGATCAGAAGGAGCGAGGACAGGATGCGCGCCGTACCCGGAGTGGGGTTCAACCAGAACACCAAGAGCAGGAGTGTGCCGAGCAGCGAGTAGGCCATCGCGCGGCCACGCAGGAGCCCGGCGACTTCGCGCTGGACGGCCCGGGGCAGGGCTCCGGGGCCCGCGAGCCAGGTGCCGATCACGATGACCAAGCCGTAGGCCATGACACTGAATGCGCTCTGGCGCAGAAGCGTCGTGATGATGTCGTAGGTGCTCGACGCCGCCGACTTGACGGAGTCAGTCGAGGTGAGTGCTCCGGTCAGGAAGTCGCCGACAAAGCCCCGGGCGACGAGCACCCCGAGGCCGGTGATGATGAATGCGAACCCGACGGCGCGAAGAGCCTCGCGCCTCCAGCCCTTGGCGAGGTAGACCGCGGCGCCGTAGAGGGCGATCGTGAGGAGCGTCAGGATGATCGCGAGCGGGCGCAGGGCGTTGAACGCGTCCTTCGCCACCCCGAGCTGGTCCGAGCTCATGATCTCGATCTGGCCGGCGTCGGGGGGAATCTTGCCCGACACGTTGACGCCGATCTGGGACGCGAGCTGACCGACGAGGGTGCCGAGATCAAGTACGACCTCGTTGTTCTGGATGGATAGGTCCTTGCCATTTCCCTCGATGATCCGAACGAAGTCAGCGTGCGCCTGGGCGTTGGCCTGGGCCCACAGCGCCTGCACCTTGGGACGCTGCAAGGCTTGGTCGGCTGCCTTCTCGGCAAGCTGCCGCAGCCCGCCGGTCGCGGGGCCGGCCAGACCCGCCGCCTGCGGCGGCAATGCCTTGGCGATCTGCTGTTGGACGTCCTCGTCGTTGAACAGCGAGTCGACGAGGAAGCCCGCGATCGGCTCACGGATGTTGTCTTTCGCGAGCAGCTCGGTGCTGGTGTCGGTCCACGTCTGGGTTTCAAGCAACTGCCGCGAGACCCAGACGGAGAAGATAGCCAGGAACCCGACGAGCGACGCGACGACTATCAGCGTCATGACTCCGCTCCGGTGAGCCCTCGCTTTTGTGGTCGTGTCGGCCGCCATGTGCGCAGTCCACCCTATGCCCTCTTGGCAGGCGGCGGCATCCTTCGAACCGGGTGAAACCCTCGGGATCGCATCCGGCTAGGGTCCTCGCACGATGGAGGACCTCGAGCAGAGCCGTGATCCCGCCGAGCGGGCCACGGAAGGGAAGCGGCTCAGGGCCGACGTGCCACGCTCGAGCCACTCCGAGTGGCTACCCGGACCGGATCGTGCCGATCCGGTCGCCATCCTCGAGGAACAGTCGCGGACCCGAATCGCGGAGCTCGTGCCGATCCGCTACGGCCGCATGCTGGCCTCACCCTTCACATTCTTCAGGGGCGCTGCCGCGATCCAGGCGGCGGATCTTGCGCGAGGACCTCGCTCGGGGCCGTGGGTGCAACTCTGCGGCGACGCGCACCTCTCGAACTTCGGCGGGTTCGCCGCCCCCGACCGTGATCTCGTGTTCGACGTGAACGATTTCGATGAGACACTTCCGGGCCCCTGGGAATGGGACGTCAAGCGACTCGCCGCAAGCCTCGCGATCGCGGGTCGCGATCATGATCTGGGCCCGGAGGCGCGCCGGACCATCGTGCTCGACTCGGTTCGCGCCTATCGGACGGCCATGGTCGCGCACGCCGCCAGCGGGAACCTCGATGTCTGGTATGCCCGTCTCGACGTCGCCTCGGTCACCGATCTCTGGGGCGGCGGGGCCACGAAGAAGGAGCGAGCCACCTTCGACCGCAATGTCGCCAAGTCGCGGGCGAAGGACAGCCTGCGGGCACTGTCCAAGCTCACGCACCGGGTCGAGGGCAAGTTGCGGATCGTCAGCGATCCGCCGCTGCTCGTCCCAGTCGAGGAGATCGTCCCGGAAGCCGGGGAGCCTGCCGCCGACGAGCAGATTCACGGCCTTCTCGAGAGCTATCTCGAAACTCTCCCGGACGACCGGCGCCATCTCGTCGAGGGCTACCGGTATGTGCACACGGCCCGGAAGGTCGTCGGCGTCGGGAGCGTCGGCACCCGGGCATGGATCTCGCTGTTCGTCGGGCGCGACGACGGGGACCCGCTGTTCCTCCAGATCAAGGAGGCTCAGGCTTCGGTGCTCGAGCCGTACACGGCTGATTGCAGGTTCGCCCACGAAGGCCAACGCGTGGTTGAGGGGCAGCGGCTCATGCAGGCGGCGAGCGACATCTTCCTCGGTTGGTTGACCGGGCCGGAGGCCCGTGGGGCGCACCATTTCTACGTGCGACAGCTCTGGGACCAAAAGGGATCCGCGGATGTCGACCGGATGTCCGCCCCGACACTCGCGAATTACGGCGAGGTATGCGGCGCGACCCTGGCTCGGGCACACGCGCGCTCCGGCGACCGGGCCATGATCGCTGGATACCTGGGCAAGGGCGACCCGTTCGACAAAGCGATTGCGAGCTACGCGGAGGCCTACGCCGACCAGAATCAGGCCGACTACGACGCCGCGCAAGCCGCCGTCGACGAGGGCCGCATCGAGGCGCGGACCGGCGTCTAGCCTGGACCGGCGGGCTCGGGCTTCTCCCCGCGTTTGAGCAGAGCCAGTCCGATGAACGGGAAGATCAGGGTCGAGAGGATCGCTGCGCCGACGAGGCCGGCCGCTGTCGTGGCGCGCATGTCGCCGACCTCGGTCGCGAGGGTGGTGATGGCGACGACGAGCGGAAGCTCTGTCGCGGAGAAGATGGCGAGGGTCAGCCGATCGCGAAAGTCGA
This sequence comes from Solirubrobacterales bacterium, assembly GCA_038258095.1. Taxonomy (GTDB): domain Bacteria; phylum Actinomycetota; class Thermoleophilia; order Solirubrobacterales; family 70-9; genus JBBSQE01. The sequence goes on from JBBSQE010000063.1 coordinate 8,775, forward strand.
GGTCCTTCATGTAGAGGATCATCGCCGGGAGACCGCGAACGACCAGGAAGAGGGCGAGGAAGAGAAGCAGCTTCCCGATCGCGTCGGCAGAGCCGAGGGCGTCCAGATTGAACGAGATGCCACTCTCGATGAAGAAGAAGGGGATCAGGAAGCCGAAGCCGACCGCGGTGAGCTTCGAATCGAAGGCCTCGAGCTCAGCCCCGCGCAGCGAAACCCGGGTGATCATGCCGGCGACGAACCCCCCGAGCAGGATGTCGAGCCCAAGGCTCCCGGCCAGGGCGAGCAGGCCGAAGATCAGGAGCACCGCGACACGCACGGCGAGCTGGCTGCTCGACTCGAGGGTGCGCTCCATCGCCGAGAAGCCTTTCCATGAGTAGCGAACGGAGATGACGCCTAGACCCAGAGCGAGCACGACGAAGGCGATCAGGATCGCCGCCTCGTGGAGTGGGTGCGTCGTCGAGAGAAGCAGGGTGATCAGCAGAATCGGGCCGAACTCGCCGATCGCGCCACCGGCGAGGAGGTAGGTGCCGAAGCGCGTGCGCAGCTGCCGGTTGTCGCGCAACACCGGGATCAATGTGCCGATCGCCGTGGTCGCCAGCGCGGAGCCCGTATAGAGGGAGGAGTAGATGACCCCGACCGTGGCGAGGATGCCGCCGATCCCGTAGGCGAGGGCGAGCGACATGATCCAGGCAAGGATCCCGAGCTCCAGCGGCCTCCCCTTGATTCGCTCGAAGTCGATCTCGTAGCCCGCGAAGAAGAACAGCATCCCGAGGCCGAGATTCGAGAAGAAGTTGATGAAGGCATCGGATTGCGCGAGACCGAGGACCTGGGGGCCGATGACGATGCCGAGCAGCAACTCGAGCACGACGACCGGGGGCGCGAACCTGCGCGGCACCACGACGACGATCACCGACGCCAGCGCAGCGACCGCAACGATCGCGAAGAACGAGGCGCTGTCGATCTGGATCATCGCGCCATTCTTCCAGTCGCCCGCGGACAGCTTATGTCCACCATGCGGCTGGACTGCGAGAGGCACCGCTACGGGGATTCGAACCCGTCGAGAGATGGAAGCTCAAACGGCCTAGTAAGCCGTTTCGCTAGGCGGAGAGCCAAATCCGCCCGGAGCGACCAACCGCACAAAACCGCAGGGGATCGCCTGAATCGGTAGTCCATTTTCCCATGGGTTTCCCACGAGCGGGTCTCAGTGGCGTGGACGGCGCTCCCGCTGGGCGTGAAGTGTTATTGGCCGAGCAGGGAGCCGACGCTGCGCAGGAGTGAGCTGATCGACTCCTTATCGCTGCCCACCCACAACTCCCTATGGCTCGGGGCGACCGCTCCGCTCGAAGTGAGCTTCCCGGAGGAGTGGACGGCGCAGTAGCGCACCCGAGCGCGTTGAGGCGCGCCGGAGACGTCGATTGTCGTTTGGCAGCCCGCAGCCAGGCAGCGGCCGGCACCGAGGCGAGCGAGCTTGTCGGCTGCCCCCCGCCAGTCCCCGCCCTTCTTCCACCGCGGAGCAACCGAGGGAGCGTCGAGGTCTGCGCTTGGCACGGGCGGAAAGTTCAGGATTGACGACTCAAGGTAGGACGACGTGCCCGCAGCACACCTCGCGAAGACCTGGCGCATCACGGCTAGTGGGCGACCACCGTTCCAGGCGTAGGCCCTCGCAGCCCGATCGACGGCTGCCTCCCACTTGCTCGAGTCAGCGAGCCGAATCACTGCAACTCGATCCTTGAAGGCCCGGTCGGAGGCGAGAGCCTCTTTCAGCGCGATCAGTGGTTGGTGCGCAGCGATCGAGTCCCGAAGCTGCCCCGTCACCAGATCGTCGTGGTCTGGAGGAAGCAGTTCGAACCCGAGCTCACGTGCCTGCTCAGCAGTGAAAAGGTCGCTTGGCGGGAACCGAACTTCGACACTTCGGTGACGGCGGGGCTTATCTGCGGTTTTGGATACTGGCTTCACTGGGACTGTTGGTTGCACCTTGGAATCTTCAGCCTCACCAGCGTATGAAGCTCAGCGGATGGCCCCACCGTCTCCTGTGCGGGTCTACCGAGCCGCTCGAAATTGGTCTCAGCGCGACCTGGCACGCGAGGCCGGCGTATCTCGAAGCACCGTTATCCGGTGTGAGCACGGCGAGCATCTGTCGCTTGAGAGTCGTGTACGTCTGGCGGTAGCGCTGAAAGTCGGCGCCAACGCCCTCTTCCCGGCGGGGCCGCCGTCATAATGGCCGTGCAGCCCGAGCTCACGGCCGAGCGCATCCAGTTCCCAGGCGCCCCGACTTACGAGATCGGCGAGGAAGTGGCCTGATGGCCCTCCGCCCTCGTGGACCTATGCCCGACTGGCAGCCTTCGACGCCGCGCCAGAAGGCGATTCTCGCCGACCTGATCGCGCGTTACGAGCAGCACGACCGCGAGGGCACACTGTCGCGCGGACCCCGAGGCATCTTCTACGACCTCCGCCCGAGTGGGATGGGGAACGGCGTTGCCTACCGGAAGCCCGACTCACTGCATCCGGTGAAGGAGTTCGGCCCGATGGAGGCCCACCCGGCCAGCGTCCAAGAGGTTCTCGCACTCGCCCGACGTGCCGGGATCATCCGCGAAGAATGGGTTGCAGACCAGCGTGCGCCGGACCCGGAGGTTCCGGCGTTCGACCTCGGTGCGGACGAGGTTGCCGAGGACATCGCGGCTCAGGTCACGAACGCGCAGAAGTGGTTCAGGCTCGACCACCAGCGCCACCAGCCGGTGTTCATCGAGGTCCTGTGCGAGCCAGCCGACCTGGTAGGGCGACTCGCCCGCATCGCCGCCGACTACGGCGTTCCGGTCTACAGTGGCGCCGGGTTCGACGGGTTGAAGGGCAAGAGAGCGTTCGCCGACCGATCTCGTGAGCGACACGTCCCGACGATCGTCCTTCACGTCGGCGACCGCGACAAGCACGGCGAGGACATGTACGTCGCCGCGGCCGAGGACGCGATCGCATGGCTCGGGTGCGGCGATCTATGGCCGCTCGACGACCTCGCAGAGATCGACGAGCAGTGGGCGGGCCCGGCGCTCGTCTTCGTACGACTTGCGCTCACCGAAGAGCAGGCCGAGTGGCTCGACCTCCTCGACCTGGACGGGAAGGCCGAGGCCGACTCGATCCCCGTCCCGGTGATGGACCGGTTGCTACCGGACGCCATCGAGACGCTCCAGGACCCGCCGTGTCGGGAGCAGCTTGAGGATGAGGAGGGCGAGGAGCGCAAACGGCTCCCCCACGCCATCCGCCATGCCATCCGCCACGCACTCGGGGAGACATCGGCGGAGCTGTGAGCCACCCGGAGCTGACAGTGGAGCAGCGCGAGGGCCTCGGGCACTACCTGGCCGGCTGGGATTCGATTCGCTACGGCAAGGCGCCCTTGATCCGCGAGGTCGAGCCGGCACTGGCACCTCCGTCCGCTGAGCCGCAGAACCGCTTCCTACGCGGCGACAAGTTCATCCTCGACGCTCCCGATCAGGTGCTCTCGATCTGGGGTCGCGACGATCAGGTTCTCTGGGCAGATGGCGAGCCGCTGCTGATCGTCGGCGCCGATGGCGTTGGGAAGGGGACGATCGCCCAGCAGCTCGCCCTCGGCCGCGTCGGGCTCGAGCACCACATCGACTTCCTCGGGCAGCCGGTCTCACTGGCCAGCCACCGGGTTCTCTACGTCGCCGCCGACCGGCCCCACCAGATCGCCCGCAGCTTCAAGCGGATGGTCGGCGAGGATGATCGGGCGGCGCTGCATCTCTGCATGACCGTTTGGAAGGGTCCGCTTCCGTTCGACCTCGGCTCGGAGCCCGACGAGCTGGTGCCGTGGCTCGAAGGACGGGAGATCGACACCGTGATCCTCGACTCCCTCGGAGCCCTGGTCCGCGACCCGGCGAGTGACGAGGCCGGCTCCGGAGTCTTCCGAGCGCTGATGAGCGCCACCGCCGAGGGCTACCAGGTCGCGGCGCTCTATCACCCGCGCAAACCTGAGCAGGGCGCGCAAAAACGAGTGCAGACCGTCGCTGACGTCTACGGCTCCCGCTGGATCACAGCGGCTGCCGGATCGGTCCTCTACCTCGACGGCCAGCCCGGGGATCTCATCATCAACGCGAGGCACCTGAAGCAGCCGGCGAGCGAGGTCGGACCGCTGACCCTCAAGCACGACCACGAGGCCGGCCGTACCGAGCTCTTCGAGACCCCTGATCTTCTCGACCTGGCGGCAACCGGGGTCACCGTTCGCGATGCAGCCGAATCCCTCTTCGAGACGAGCACGCCGACTCGCAATGAGATCGAGAAGACGCGACGGCGCCTAGATCAGCTCGCAGACCGCGGCGACCTCGAGCGAGTACCGGCATCGAACCCCACCATCTACCGGGGGTCACGATGAGCCTCACGCGGGGTCACACTCCAAAACTCGGTATCACGCCAGGGTCACGCTCAGGCAGTCACGCGGGGGTCACGGAAGGTCACGGACCATCGCCCTCCCGGTTCCCCCCTTTAGGGGGGACCGAGGGCAGGCGAGTGGAGCGATGACTCGGACGATCGAAAGGGTGGCCTACACCCGAGCCGAAGCTGCCGACTCTCTCGGTATGAGCCTTGACCACTTCGAGCGCCACGTTCAGGCCGACCTGAAGCTCATCCGTTCCGGCCGGCTTCGGCTGGTTCCGGTCCGCGAGCTCGAACGCTGGGTGAGAGAGAACGCCGAACTGACCTTGCCAAACAACCAACCGGAGGTGTCCAAGTGAGCGTCATCCTTGACCTGGCCGAACACACAACGCTGTACCGCTGCGATCACTGCGGGTCCGAAGAGAATCTGCCCTCCGGTGCGAGGCCCGAGGGTTGGTTCGAGCGCCACGGCGAGTACACGGTCCACGAAATCTGTGGCGCGTGCAGGGCGTCGAACCCCTTGCCGCTCCGGACTTCGGGAAGCGAGGACGTCGAATGAGTGCCTCGCAGCGAACAAAGGGGCGCACCGCCGAACGCGAGGTCGAGCTCTTGGCGATCGGCACCGGTCTCGCCTGCGACCGCGCCCTCGGTGGCCGGCGCCAACCCGCGGGCGACATCTCCCTACCCGGCGTCGCGCTCGAGGTCCGTCGCCGCAACCGAGTGAGCATCGCGGCCTGGAGCCGTGACCACGAGGAGAAGACCCCGGCCCACCTGATACCCGCCGTCGCCTACCGGCCCGACCGCGAGCCCTGGCGGGTGAGTCTTCCACTGGCCGACTTCCTCGATCTCCTGCGGGAGCGGGAGTCATGAGCCCGAGCCGTAGTCAGCCTTCTCCAAAACAACAACGACCAAGGAGCAAGCAGTGAACGCAAACGCAGACATCGTGAGCCGCCTCGAAGCCTTGGAGGCCGAAGTGCGAACCGCCTCGGAGAGAGAGGGGGAGCTAAAGCAGGCGCAGAGCGCATCCGAGGACCGAGCGCGAAGCGCTCGAGACTGAGTTGGTGGCCCTCGCAGAAGCCGAGCCCTCGCAGTTCGACGCAGCCGGCAACGCGAAGGCCAAGACGCCAGCGGCAAAGCGCGCCGACGAGCAGAGGGCTCTTCGGCGCCCCGACGCCTCATGGGCGGAACGACGCAAGCTCCTCGCCGCACGAACACAGGCCGCACGTAAGGCGGTGGCACAGTTCAAGGTTGAACACCTCGAGGAGCTTGCGGCCGAGCTCGAGCCTCGAGCACGCGCCGCAGTGGCCGACATCGAGGCCGCGCTCCAAAACCTTGTTGCGGCTACACGGTCCTACTCGGCTGTCAGCGGGGCCTACTCCGAGCTGCTCAGACCCGTCCAGGGCCTCGACGGCAGCGACTTGCCGCCAGCCTTGTGGGTCGCCACCATGAGCACCTGGGCACAAAAAGCCCTGGGTAAGGAGGTGCGGCCACCGCTACCTCGCAGCCTCTACCCCGAAGGCGCGACCCCGCCCAAGACGAAGACAGCCGCCGGTTGGGTTTCGGGCCAGTACGTGTCCGACGAGGAGGCCGCGTGAACGACGAGACGCGACAGGAGATCGCGGATCGACACGGGGTCGGTGACATCGCTGCCGACCTTCACGGCACTACGCGAGGCGAGCTAGAGGCCGATGCCGCAGCGCGGGCAGCTCTCCGAATGAACTCACCCGGAGGCAACGCTCAGATCCTGGAGCAGCTCCAGCGGAAGTCAGACGCAAGTGCGCGCCTGATCCGACTCCTGCACGGAGACGGCGAGGACCGGGCCTGATGAACACCTCACTGAACCCTGTCCCCGGCCAACGCCGACCGCTCATCTGGTTGCGGTCGGCCGCGCCCGGGGCTGGCGCCGTCGAATCCCCGACGACGGCGAAGGGAGCCGAGCGGCGGCGGGGCGTTGGCTGGTTGGGCCCCGCCGCCGCGAGGCC
>JBBSQE010000064.1:0-14788 GCA_038258095.1 Solirubrobacterales bacterium
CGGCGGGTCCCGACCGCCTCGGCTTCTACCTGACCAGCCGCGGGACGGGCAACGAGACCTACTACGCGGCCCAGAAGGCGGCCCGCGCCATCGGGACGAACTCGGTCGACAACGCGGCGCGCGTCTGCCACTCGCCGAGCACGTTCGGCCTCAAGGAGGCGCTCGGAGTCGCCGCCACGACCTGCTCCTACTCGGACTGGATCGGGACGGACCTGATCGTCTTCATCGGCTCCAACGTCGCCAACAACCAGCCGGTCACCATGAAGTACCTCCACCTCGCCAAGAAGGCGGGAACGAAGGTCGCCGTCGTCAACCCCTACCGCGAGCCGGGCATGGAGCGCTACTGGGTCCCCTCGACGCCTGAGAGCGCGCTGTTCGGGACCAAGATCGCCGACCGCTTCTTCGGGCTCTGCGCAGGCGGTGACGTCGCCTTCCTCTCCGGCGTCCTCAAGCAGCTGATCGAAGACGGTGGCCACGACCAGACGTTCGTGGACGCGCACACGGACGGGTTCGATGATCTGCGAGCCGCGCTCGAGGCGCTCGAGTGGTCAGACGTAGAGGCGGGCTGCGCCCTGCCCCGCTCGGAGATCGCCAAGCTGGCGCGGATGATCGCCGATGCCGACCGCGCCGTCTTCGTCTGGTCGATGGGGGTGACGCAGCACCGAAACGGTGAGGACAACGTCCGCGCGATCGTCAACCTGGCGCTTGCCAAGGGCTTCGTCGGCCGCCCGGGCTGCGGCCTGATGCCGATCCGCGGCCACTCGGGCGTGCAGGGCGGCGCCGAGATGGGCTGCTACGCCACCGCGTTGCCGGGCGGGCTCGAGGTGAACGAGGAGAACACGGCGCGCATGGCAGATCTCTGGGGCTTCGAGGTGCCGACGTCCCCGGGCAGGACCGCGCCCGAGATGATCGACGCCGCCGGGCGCGGCGAGCTCGGCGTCCTGTTCGCCAGCGGTGGCAACTTCCTCGACGTCCTACCTGACCCGGCGGAGGTCGAGCGCCGCCTGGCGGCCATCCCCCTGCGCATCCACATGGACATCTTCACCGCGAGCCAGATGCTCGTCGACGGGAAAGAGGTGCTTCTCCTCCCGGCGACCACGCGCTACGAGATGCCCGGCGGAGTCACCCAGACTTCGACGGAGCGGCGGGTCGTCCTCAGCCCCGAGGTCGAGGGCCCGCGGATCGGCGAGGCGCGGCCCGAGTGGGAGGTCCTGCTCGAACTTGCCCGGCGCGTGCGGCCGGAGCTGGCCGACCGCCTCGACCCCGGCGGAACGCCCGAGCTGCGCGAGGAGATCGCCCGCGTCGTCCCGTCCTACGCGGAGATCGCCGGCCTGCGCGACGGCGGCGACTCGTTCCAGTACGGCGGGCCGCATCTGTGCGCGGGCTGGGAGTTCCCGACGCCTGATGGCCGCGCGCACTTCTCGGTCGTCCATCCGCCGCCCGCAGCGCCACGGGACGGGCGGTTCTCGGTCGCCACCCGCCGCGGCAAGCAGTTCAACTCGATGGTTCAGGAGCAGCGCGACGCGCTGAACGGCGCGGTTCGGGAGGCCGTCCTGATGAGCGAGATGGATGCGTCGCGCCTGGGGCTGCGGACCGGCGACCGGGTCAGGCTCAGCTCAGGCCACGGGGAGCTCGAGGGCTCCGTCCTCCTCGCGCCGATCGCGCTCGGGAACCTCCAGGTCTACTGGCCCGAGGGCAACGTGCTGATCGGCGGCGGCGAGCGCTCGCCCGAGGCGGACGTGCCCGACTACAACGCCCGGGTGACGGTCGAGGCGCTGTAGGGCTCGAGGCCGGCCGGTCAGGCGGCCGACACCGCAAAGTGTGTCGAGTTGTGGGGTCTGTGGACCCCCGAACTCATCACACATGCCAGCGCTGGCCCTACGCCGCGCTTCGACTTGCGGCGATTCGCTCGGCCTCGGCCAGGTCGTCCGGCGTGTTCACGTTGAAGGTGAGGAGGGAGGGTTCGCCGAAGCGTCCGAGGTCGGTTTCGCTCACGACCTTGGGATGAAGCGCCATCACCGCCTCGCGGGCCGGTTGGCCCGCTTTCATCGCGCCCCGCAGGTCATCGGCGTCGAAGCGCTCGTAGCGGGCGAGCAGGGGTTGGACGCGGCCCGATGCCTCGGTCACGGTCGTCATCGGCTGGGATGCCAGCCAGGCCAGCAGGCGGCTATCGGCGAACGGCATGTCGGCGCCGAGGGCGACGACAGCGCGGTCGCCCGCGGCGTCGAGCCCGGCCACGATTCCCGCGAGAGGATGGAAGGTCTCGTCGGAGTCGGTGATCACCTCGCAGTCGAGCGGCGGGAGGGAGGTGCCCTCCTTGGCGACCACCCAGGGCTCGAGCCCGGCTGCGCGTGCTGCGGCGACCGGATGGAGGATCAGCGGCGTGCCGGCGAGGAGCATCGGCGGCTTGGGCCGGCCCATCCGGGACGAGCGGCCTCCGGCGAGAATCGCGACGATCGCGGTCACGTGGGTAGGGTCGCAGGAATGAGTGACCCGCTGATCCCGATCGACCGAGCCCGCGACCTCGTCCTCGAGCGCGCCAAGGTCCTACCGGCGGAGACGGTCGCGCTACGCGACGCGGCCGGCCGCGTGCTTGCGGAGGAGATCGTCGCCCCCGAAGCAGTGCCCGGCTTCGACAACTCGGCCATGGACGGCTACGCGGTGCGGGCCGGCGACACGGCCGGCGCCGGGGGGTCGACTGAGTCCCTGACGATCGTCGGCGAGGCCCGCGCCGGACACCCCGCGGAGGTGGGCATCGGGCATGGCGAGGCGATCGCCATCTCGACCGGAGCCCAGATCCCCGACGGCGCTGAGTCCGTGATCCGGGTGGAGGACACCGAGCGGCGCGGCGAGGGGGTCGTGCTCCATGCGGAGGTCCCGCCGGGCAAGAACATCCGCCGTGCCGGGGAGGACATCGAGGCCGGTGACCGGCTGCTCGGGCCCGGGACGCCCATCGGCGCGGCCGAGCTCGGCGTGCTGGCGTCGGCCGCGCGCCCCGAGGTCGAGTGCGCGCGCAGGCCCCGGGTCAGCATCGTCGTCTCCGGGGACGAGTTGATCGGCCCGGGTGATGAGTTCCGCCCCGGGGCCGTAAGGGACTCCAACGCCTACACGGTCCCCACACTTGCGCAGCTCGCCGGCGCGGAGCTGATCGGCGTCGAGCACGCCGCGGATGACCCGGCGACGACCCGCGATGTCCTTGGGCAAGCCCTGGAGGCCGACGTCGCCGTGGTCTGCGGTGGTGTCTCGGTCGGGGAGCACGACCACATCAAGTCGGCGCTCCACGACCTCGGCTCGGAGAAGGCCTTCTGGGGAGTCTCGCTTCGGCCCGGCAAGCCGACCTGGTTCGGCTCGACCGGGGACGGGACGCTCGCCTTCGGCCTCCCCGGCAACCCGGTCTCGGCGATGGTCACGTTCATCCTGTTCGTGCGGCCGGCGCTGCTGGCGCTTCAGGGCCGCGAGCCGAGCGCCCTGCGCACGATCGCCACGCTGGGCGAAGGACATCCGGGCATGAGGGGGCGAGACCAGGCGGTGCGTTGCCGCCTGAACCTCGAGGCGGGCGGGTGGATCGCCATTCCCACCGGCGTCCAGGGCTCCCATGTCCTCACCTCGATGCTGGAGGCCGATGCCCTGGCGCTGCTCCCCGCCTCCGAGCGGGATGCCGAGGCCGGCGACCGGGTCGAGGTCGAGCTGCTCCGTCCGCCGACCGTCACCCACGCATGAAGCTCGAGGTGAAGCTATTCGCGATGCTCCGCGAGCACGCGGGCGCCGAGACCGTCGAGATCGACGTCGCGGACGGCGCCACCGCGGCCGATGCGTTGAGCGCCCTCGCAACCGTTCCCGGTCTGGAGGTGCTCGACCGCCTGCCGGTGCGCCTCGCCGTGAACCTCGAGTACGCCGAACCCGAGCACCGGCTCACGCCGGGGGACGCCCTTGCCCTGATCCCGCCGGTCAGCGGCGGCGCCGGCGCGGTTCGCGCCCGGGTGACCGAGGACATGCTTGATCCAGGCGCGCTGTCCCGCGAGGTCGGGCGCCCCGGCGCCGGGGCCATCGTCAGCTTCCAGGGGACGACGCGGGACGTCGAGCGCCTCGAGTACGAGGCCTATGCAGAGATGGCGGAGCCGCGGATGGAGGCGATCCTCACCGAGTGCGCCGAGACCCACGGCCTCGAGGCGGCGGTTGCCGAGCACCGCATCGGTTCGGTCCCCCTCGGTGAGCCGAGCGTGGTCGTCGCGGTCTCCGCCGCACACCGGGTGGAGGCGTTCGCCGGGGCCCGCGAGGCGATCGACCGGATCAAGGCGGAGGCGCCGATCTGGAAGAAGGAGGTCGAAGGCGGCGAGGGGGAGTGGGTCAATGGGGAGTTGCCGCGATGAGCGAGACTGACGGTATGAGCGAGGACCGCCTCACCCACCTCGACGATTCCGGCGCGGCGCGGATGGTCGACGTCGGCGCCAAGGCCGAGACCGAGCGCGTCGCCATCGCCGAGGCAGTGGTCCGCATGTCGCGGCGCACGGCCGAGGCCGTCGAGGCCGGCGACGGCCCGAAGGGCGAGGTCCTCGGCACCGCCCGGATCGCCGGGATCGGCGCCGCCAAGCGCTGCGGAGAGCTGATCCCCCTCGCCCACCCGCTGCCCCTCACCTTCGTCGATGTGAGCGGTGTGGTCGACGCTGCGGCCGGCACCGTCACGCTGCGCGCCGAGGCCAGGACGGTCGGGCGCACCGGCGTCGAGATGGAGGCGATGACCGCGGCCTCGGTTGCCGCATTGACCGTCTACGACATGGTCAAGGGCCTGGAGCGCGGAGTCGAGATCGAGCACGTCGTCCTGCTCGAGAAGTCCGGCGGGCGCCACGACTGGCGCCGCGGGGACAACTAGTGCCCGGAACCGCGATCCTCACCATCAGCGACACCCGCACCGAGGCAGACGACGAGAGCGGCGCCCGACTCGCCGCCTTCGCCGAGTCGCTCGGCCTCGAGGTGGCCGAGCGCGAGATCGTGCCCGACGAGCAGGAGACGATCTCCGAGCGGCTCACCTACCTCGCCGACATGGTCGGCTGCGAACTGATCCTCACCACCGGCGGGACGGGCTTCGCGCCGCGCGACGTCACCCCCGAGGCCACCCGGTCCGTGCTGGACCGCGAGGCGCCGGGTCTGGCCGAGGCGATGCGCCTCGCCTCGCGTGACCACACCGACCTCTGGATGGTCTCCCGCAACGTCGCCGGCGTGCGCGGCCAGACCCTGGTCGTCAACTTCCCCGGCGCCCCGAAGGCGATCGACGAGGCGGGGGAGGGGGTCCGCAAGGCGATCCCCCACGCGCTGCGGTTGCTGCGCGACGAGTCGCCGCACGGCTGAGGCCAAAGAACGTCGCGGGGGCGTCGCCTACGCCTGGGCCGGCTCCGGCCGGACCGGCGGGTCCGGGCCGTCGCCCTCGCTCAGCCCCGGGCCGGGCGTCAGTGCGGCGGCGGCGATCACCAGCGCGAAGGCGCAGATCCGGAGGATCAGGCCGATCGTCGTGTCCGGCAGCGGGTCGTCGAAGATGATCGGTCCCGCGGTGATCGTGACCGCGTTGGCGGCGATGCTCGTGACCGCGATGACCGGGACCGCGTCGCCCAGTTGGAGGCTCTTTGCGGAGACGAGCAGCCCGATCAGCGACAGGATCACGATCACGTAGAGCAGCGGGTTGTAGAGGAAGGCTAGGCCGGTGTCGAGGCTGGCACTCGCGCCCTTGATCGAGACGTCCGATGCGCCCCAGAGCATTCCCGCGGAGGCGCCGAAGAGGACTCCCGCCCGGCCGCGCCCGCGGGCCAGGGCGGCGACCAGGAGCCCGGACAGGGTGATCGTCGTCACGTAGACCCCGATGGTCAGGGCGTCGTAGTCGGAGCGGGCACTGTCGCCGGTGTTTCCGAGCGTTGCGGCCAGAAATGCCAGCCCGACCGCCGCCAGCGCGACGCCGATCCACTCGCGCCTCGTGACAGTCATCCCGAACATCCGGTCGGCGATCACGGTCAGGAGGACGAGCCCGCCGGCGATCACCGACTGGACGAGCGAGATCGGCGCGAGCGCGAGCGCTCCGGCATGGAAGCCCCACGACCCCATCGCGATCACGATCCCGAGCGTGTACCAGCCGGATCGAAAGAGGACGATGCTGCTGTAGATCGGACGCTTGAAGTCAACCTCGGGAGCCTTGACGGCGCCGCGGTGCTTGTAGAGGAAGCTGATGATCGAGGTCAGGGCCGTCGCGACCGCGAGGACCAGACCGACCTGCACTGAGAGGCTCATCGACCGGCGGGCGCGGCCTTCGCCTTGTCCTTTGTCCTCGCCTTCGCCTCGGCGCCCAGCTCGCCGAGTGCGCGCTCGATGCCGGCCGCCAGCTCGTCGACATCCGCGACCGCGTCGTAGTCGGCCAGGAGGCCGAAGTTGATCTGGCCGTTGTAGCTCATGATCGCGATCGCGAGCGCATGGTTCTCCGGGAGGAAGGCGACGGGGAAGACGTCCTGCAGCTCCCGGCCGAGGACGTACAGAGGCATCTGCGGGCCTGGAACGTTGGTGACGATCAGGTTGAAGAGACGGGTCGAGAAGTTGATCCGGGCCGCCTGCGCGAGGAGGGTGGGGGGAGCGAAGTCGTTGAAGCGGGAGATCACCTCGGCGCCGAGCGCCTGGCGGGACTGCTTGAGGCCGTTCATGGCCTGGCGGACTATGCCGAGGCGCCTGACCGGGTCCCCGACATAGACGGGGAGGGGTCCGCGCATCGCCGCGATGCGGTTGCCGAGCCCACCGTGCTCGTCCTCGGCACGAATGGACACGGGCACGAGAGCTCGCAGCTCGAGGCCCTCTGTCTTGATGCCGCGGGACAGCAGCCACTCGCGCAGCGAGCCCGTGACCACGGTGAGGACCACGTCGTTGATGGTGCCGCCGAGCTCGTCCTTGATGCGCTTGAAGTCCTTCAGGTCAGACCGGACCCAGACGAAGCGTCGATGCGAGCCGATCGGGACGTTGAGTGGGACCTCCGGCGCGGGATTCGCGAAGTTCCAGGCGACCTCGCCGACTCCTCCGAGCGCCGTGGCCGCCCGCTTCGCCGTCGCCTCGGGGTTGCGCGCGACCGCCGCTGCGCGCTTCGCGAGCTTGAACGGCGCCGCGGCGACCTCGCCGGCGCCGCGGGCGAGGAGCTCGGCACCCGAGGGCCGCGGGCTTGCAACCCAGTCGTCGTCATCCGTTGCCGGCTCAGGTATCGGCTGGCTGTCGAACAGGACCGTGGCGATGTCGACACCGCTTACCCCGTCGACCATAGCGTGGTGGGTCTTCGAGATCAGCGCGAAGCGGTTCTGCTCCAGCCCCTGCGCGAGCCACAGCTCCCACAGCGGCTTCGAGCGGTCGAGCTGCTGGGAGAAGACGCGGCCGGCGAGACGGCGGAGCTCATCCTCTCCGCCGGGCTCGGGGAGAGCCGTGTGGCGCACGTGGTAGTTGAGGTTGAAGGTGGGATCGTCGGTCCAGAGCGGGCGGCCGCTGGCGAACGGCGGGAAGGTCAGCATCTGGCGGAAGCGGGGGACGCCCGAGAGGCGTCCGCGGACGTGCTCGACGAGGTCCGTGTAGGCGGGCGGAGGCCCCTCGAAGATCAGGACGGCGCCCACGTGCATATGGCCGGACGACGTCTCGTTGGTAAGGAATGAGGCATCGATGGCCGTCAGCCGATCGAGATGGCCCTGGGGACTCACCCGACTAGCCTAGCGACGGTGAGGATTAGATCTGGGCCGGCGGCGGCGGTTGCAACGGTGGCACTCGCCGCCGTCCTCGGTGGCTGCGGCGGCAGCGACGACAGCTCGCCGACCACGCCCACGGCCGCCTCAGCGTCCGCCCGGGCCCTCGGCGATCACGCCTACGACCTGGTCGAGCGGCAGGTGGCGATCGGCCCGCGCCCCACGGGTTCCGCCGGCGCGCGGCGCGAGGTCAGCTTGATCACCCGCGAGCTGCGCGCCGCGGGCCTCATGCCGCGCGTCCAGCACCCGCTCCGCAACGTGGTCGCGACACTGCCCGGGACCGGTCCCGGAACGGTCGTCGTCGGAGCGCACTACGACACCATCGACATCCCGGGGTTCGTCGGAGCCAACGACGGGGCCTCGGGCGTCGCCGTCCTGCTCGTCCTTGCGCGGTCGCTGCCGCGCCCGGTCTTCGGCCGGTCCGTCACCTTCGCGTTCTTCGACGCCGAGGAGGCCCCGCCGGGCACCGCCTTCGAGGCCGAGGGCTCGGCCGGCAGCAGGCAGTTCGTCGAGCTGGCGAGGACCGGCGCTCAGGGGAGCCCACCACTGGAGGGGATCGCCGCGCTGTACCTGGTCGACATGGTCGGGGACTGCGATCTCGCCATCCCACGCGAGGAGAACTCCGACCCCGGCCTCTACGCGAACCTCGAGGGCCCGGCCTTCGGCGGCACCACGGGTGCGGTGCTCGACGACCACATGCCCTTCATCGAGGCCGGCGTGCCGGCCGTCGACCTGATCGACTTCACCTACGGCCCGGGCGGGACCCCGGGCGCCTACTGGCACACGACCCAGGACACGATCGACAAGGTGTGCCCGGCCAGCCTCGGCCAGGTGGCGTCGGCCCTGGCGGGCGCGCTCGGAAGCTGAGCGATGCCCGAGCCCCGAGCCACCCCTCGCTACCCTGTGGTCATGCCGGAAACAGCTCTATCAGCGCCATCCAAGGTCCTCCTCGCGGCCCCCCGCGGCTATTGCGCCGGGGTCGACCGGGCGGTGCAGGCGGTCGAGCGCGCGCTCGACCTGCATGGGGCCCCGATCTACGTCCGCAAGGAGATCGTCCACACCAAGCACGTGGTCGAGGAACTTGCCGAGCGAGGCGCGATCTTCGTCGATCAGGAGACCGACGTCCCCGAGGGCGAGATGGTTGTCTTCTCCGCCCACGGCGTCGCCCCTTCGGTGCACGAGAACTCCGAGGCCCGCGGCCTGCGGACGATCGACGCAACGTGCCCGCTCGTCACCAAGGTCCACGTCCAGGCGCGTCGCTTCGCGGCCCAGGGCTACACGATCATCATGATCGGCCACGAGGGCCACGAGGAGGTCGAAGGGACGATGGGCGAGGCCCCGGAGAGCATCATCCTGGTGCAGACCGCCGACGAGGTCGAAAGCCTCGAGGTCCCCGATCCCGAGCGCGTCGCCTTCATCACCCAGACGACGCTTTCGGTGGACGAGACGACCGAGATCATCAATCGCCTCCGTGACCGCTTCCCCGGCATCGTCAGCTCGAAGTCAGACGACATCTGTTACGCGACGACGAACCGGCAGATCGCCGTCAAGCAGCTCGCCCGCGAGTGCGACCTGGTCCTCGTCATCGGCTCGACGAACTCGTCGAACTCGAACCGCCTCGTCGAGGTCGCCCGCGAGCACGGCTCCGCCTCCCACCTGATCGACAACCACACCCAGATTCAGGAGGAGTGGCTCGACGGGGTCGAGACGGTCGGCATCACCTCGGGCGCCAGCGCGCCAGAGGAGCTCGTTGAGTCCCTCGTCCAGTTCTTCCGCGACCGCGGGGCCGATGACGTCTCCGAGCTTCGCACCGTCCACGAGGACGTCCGCTTCATGCTCCCGAAGGAGATCCGCGACGAGATGGCGGCCCGGGCGTAGGACGCTCGCCGGGCGGCCCGGGCGTAGTTCCGTCCGGCATCGCTCCGCGGCGGGCCTCGGGCCGTCGCTACCCCGATGCCGCGGGGGCGAAGCTGATCGACCACAGGCCCAGGCCCGGCGAGAGGTCGATCTGCAGGGAGTGGCCTTCGTGGCGCTCGTGGGCGGCGAGCTCGTAGAGCCCGGGGCCTTCGACTCGGATCGTCCGCTGGGGTCCGGCGTCGAGCCCGACCAGGAGCTCTCCCTCGCCTTCGAGCGTGACGAAGGCCGCGCCGGCTTCGTAGTCCAGTTCGAGCGCCGCACCATCCTCCGCCGCGGTCCAGGGCCGCTCCGCGCCGGCCGGCATGACCTCGGCGGTGGGCGCCGCGACCAGCGCGCCGGGACGGTCGGTGGGTCGGAGAGGGTCCATCGGTTCGGGGAGTGTCCTCAGGGCGTCCACCTCGAGAAGCTGCTCCTGGATCGCCATCTCGGTTGCGAGGTATTCTCCCTCGCCGAAGTGGGCCCAGCGCAGGACGCCGCCCTGCCCCCAGAGGACCAGGGCCGGCCAGCCCTCGCAGCCGTAATCGGCCCAGAGCCCACGATCGACGTCGAGGGCGACCGGGTAGGAGACGCCGAGCCGCCGGAGTCCGGCGGCGACGGTGTCGGCGTTCTGGGCGAACTTGAACCGGGCTGTATGCACCCCGATGACCGAGAGGCCGGTGTCCGAGTAGCGCCTGCTCCACTCCTCCGCGTAGGGGATGGTGCGGACCGAGTTGAGCTGGGCGAAGTCGATGAAGTGGACCAGGACCGGGCCGAGTGCGGTCAAGGCGGGCATGCTCTTCGGCTCGTCTCCGACCCACGCGATTCCTGGCGGGAACCCGGGAGCTGCGATGTCATCTCGTTGCGGGCGCACCCGCGCATCATTCCGCTTTATGCTGGCCAACCCGTCATCGAGGAATCAGGAGAGTTGCCGTGAGTGCCGAGGACGGAGAGGGAGAGAATCCCTACAGACCCCGCCGCGTCGGCCCCCCGGGGCCGGGCTACAACACGAAGCCGCCTTCGCGATGGCGTCGGTCGAAGTCTCCGAAGCCGCCGAAGCGCTCGAAGCAGGCAGAGACCGCGCCCCCGCTCGCCGCGAACCCGCCGCAGGCACCTCCGCCGCCGCCTGTTGAGCAGTCGCCGGGGGAGGCGCCGCCGGCGCCGCCCGCCGCGCCGCAGCCCTCGTCGACGCCGCCCCCCGCCCCGCCGCCGGCCGAGCAGCCTCCACCGCAAGTTCAGCCGCCGCTTCCTGACGAGTCGCAGTCTCCCGCGGAGAGCCCGCCCAAGCGGAAGGGGCGCAAGATCGACTACCTGGTCGGCATTCCGCTTGGGCTGCTCCTGGGCGTTGGAATCGTCACGGCGTTCGTCTTTCTCGGCAGCGAAGGGACGATCGACGCGCCGCGGATCAAGAATCCCGGCAACACTGGGGTGACGGGGGAGACCGGTGCCACCGGGGCCTCGGAGCCCGGTCAGAGCGCGTCCCCATCACGGCCCCCGACGTCCTCTTCGTCATCCCCGAAGCCCCCGGCGCCCGCGAAGCTTCCGGTGATCCGGATCGAGGGCAGCAACCCGCCGCTCGCGGCGGGCCCCGTGAAGATCGAGGCCACGAGGGGAAAGCCGGTCAAGTTTCGGATCGAGTCCGACGGTACGGTCTCGATCGAAATCCTCGGCACGGGTTTCACGAAGGTGGTCTCCTCAGGGGACACGGTCACCTTCACACCGCAGAAGGCGGGTCAATTTCCCACCCTCGTCTCCGGAAACGACGTCAACGTGGCCACGTTCGACGTCTCGCCGTGAGTCCCGCTCCGTAGACTCGTATCGATGGACCTGCGGAAACGAGAGTCCGTTCCACGCACGGCGGCCCTGCTCGCGCTCGGGGCGCTGGCCCTGCACCAACTCCGGTATCTCGTTGCGACCGGAGGCCACCCGGGTGAGACCCTCGCAACCCAGGGGCACGGCTACATGTCCGGAGCCCTGCCGGTGCTCGCCGCCTTCGTCGTCGCTGCCCTCTCGGCCGGGCTGTTGCGCGCGCTCGCAGGCCATGAGCCCGGCGCACCCTCGCGCCTGCACCGCCGCACCTTCGGGCTCGCCGTGACCCTCTTCGCCGTCTTCGCCGTTCAGGAATCGCTCGAGGGCCTCCTCGCCGCCGGGCATACGACCGGGCTGGGCGCCGTCCTCGCCGCCGGGGGGTGGACGGCCCTGCCCCTTGCGCTGGTGGTCGGCGCCGCCTGCGCACTCACCGAGCGCCGGCTCGTCAGCCTCGAGCGCCGCGTCGCGATCGCGGTGCGGGCCGGCCGCACGCCCAGGCTCCGCCCCCGGCGCCGCGACCCGCGGCCGCTCGCCGTCGTCCTCGGCCCATCTGTCTCTCCACTCGCGTTCGGCACGGCAAGCCGTCCGCCACCCGCGCTCCCGCTCACGAGATAGGACCAGCCGCAGCGCTCGCTGCGGCGGAAATGGCGCCGCCCTCTCGGGGGTGATATCGAGCGAAGGAGAGACATCGAATGCAATCCAACGGAGCACGGGCCGGAATCGCCGCAGCCCTAATAGCCGCAGCGGTCGTCCTGTTCATCCTCCTCAGCGGCGGTGACGACGGTACGAGCAACGACGGCGGCGGGACGACCCCGGCCACGACCGCCACGACCGGCGCAGGCGACACGACCGGCGGTACACCGGCCGAGGCCGCGGTCCCGACCATCGTCATCAAGAACGGCAAGCCGGTCGGCGGGGTTCAGGAGCTGACCTACAACAAGGGCGACCAGGTGAAGTTCCGCGTCAAATCCGACGTCGCCGATGAGGTCCACCTCCACGGCTACGACCTGATGAAGGATGTCGAGGCGGGCGGGGCCGTCACGTTTGACTTCACCGCCGGCATCGATGGGATCTACGAGGCCGAGCTGGAGGGTCGCAAGGAGCAGATCATCGAGCTCCGGATCAACCCGTGAACCTCGACTTCCTCCCGTTCGCACACGCCCTGGTCGCCCGCCAGGACCTGCCGATACCGGCGTGGCTCTTCGCCTGGGCGGCCGCGATCGTCCTGATCGTCTCGTTCTATGCGCTCTCAGCCCTGTGGCGGGAGCCGCGCTTCGAGACCGAGGCCTTCCGGCCGTTCGGCCAGCGCCTGTCGGCGCTGGTCCTCGGTCCCGCGACCCAGGCCGTGTGCGGACTGATCGCCATCGGGCTCCTGGGCATCTCGATCTACGCCGGGCTGCATGGAACCGATGCGCCGGATCGGAACTTCGCCCTCACGTTCCTGTTCGTGACCGCGTGGCTCGGCGTCCCGCTCTTCAGCGTCCTGTTCGGGAACATCTTCCAGGCATTCAGCCCCTGGCGAGCGGCCGGGCGCTTCACCGGATGGGTGTTCACGAAGCTCGTCGGGCAGGCGCCGGCACACATGAGGTATCCAGGTTGGCTGGGCCGCTGGCCGGCCGCGGCGGGGCTCGTCGCGTTCGTCTGGCTCGAGATCGTCTACGGCGTCAGCGGCGGAGTCGCGGTCGGCGTCATCCCGCACGATGCCGCCGTCGCGGCCATCGTCTATTCCGTCTACACCTTCGCGATGATGGCGACGTTCGGGACCGAGAAGTGGTCGGCGAACGGGGAGACCTTCTCGGTCTTCTTCGGGATGTTTTCCCAGCTCTCGGTCTTCGAGGCCAGGGATGGAAGGATCGGGCGCCGCCGTCTCCTCTCAGGGGCCGCCACCTGGGCGACCGTTCCCGGCTCGATTGCCGTGGTCATCGCCTCGATCGGTACGACCAGCTTCGATGGGGCCCAGGAGGGCGCCCTCAAGGGTGCCCTCCTCGACACCTTCAACTGGATCATCGACCGGGGGGTGGGTCTGTCGCCGGCGCTCCGGCTCACCGACTCGCTCTACATGGCCGTCTGCATCCTGGGGATCGCGGCCTTCTACCTGCTCGGCGTACGGGGGATGCGGACCATCCGCAACGCTCCGTCGTTTCCGGTCCTGCGCCAGGGCTTTGCGCACACGCTGATCCCGATCGCCTTCGCCTACCTGGTGGCCCACTACTTCAGCCTCTTCGTTTTCCAGGAGCAGGCGCAGTTCACCTACCTCCTCTCCGATCCGCTCGGGACGACCACGACGGACCTGTTCGGCACCGCGTCCTCCGGGATCAACTATGGGGTCGTCAGTTCGAATGTCATCTGGTACGTCCAGGTGGGCGCACTCGTCATCGGCCACGTCGCCGGTCTGACCATGGCTCACGACCGCGCGATCGTCTACTGGGGGGACCACCAGCAGGCGACAAGGTCCCAGTACTGGATGCTCGCCGTCATGGTCGGCTTCACCTGCTTCGGTCTCTACCTGCTGTCTTCGGGTAACGGGTAGCCGTGCTGGACGCCCTCCCACTCGCCCACGCCGGTCACTGGACCTGGACGCTCTACATCCCGCCGGTCGCGATCGTGATCTTCTCGATCGTCAAGACGACACGGGCCGAGCGCAGGGCGGAGCGGGAGGAGAGGGCGAACGCCGAGGAAGATGATTGAAGAGCCCGCCCGACGGGCAGGAAGTTCCTGAGGGGCATACCCTGAAGGCCCAGATGACCGATTCCAAGTCCCGAAAAGCGAAAGGTGGAGATCCATGAGCAGCTACGCGGTCGTGAATCCGGCAACCGGCGAGTCGGTCAAGGAGTACCCGGAGATCTCCGACTCTGAGCTATCTGACGCGATCGCGAAGGCCGACTCCGCATTCACCGGCTGGTCGCTCGAAACGACGGTCGTCGAGCGCGCCGAGATGATCCGGAAGGTCGCCGAGCTTCACACCGAGCGCCGCGACGACCTCGCCGAGATCATAATCCGCGAGATGGGCAAGCCGCTCGAGCAGGCGCTCGGGGAGATCGACTTCTGCGGTGACATCTACGGCTACTACGCCGACAACGCCGAGAAGTTCCTCGCCGACGAGCCGATCGACCTGCTCGCAGGTGACGGGACGGCGCTGATCCGGCGCACCCCGATCGGCCCCCTGCTCGGGATCATGCCCTGGAACTTCCCCTACTACCAGGTGGCACGGTTCGCCGGTCCGAATCTCGTCCTCGGCAACACCATCCTCCTCAAGCCGGCGCCGCAGTGCCCCGAGTCGGGCGAGGCCCTCCAGCAGATGTACGACGACGCCGGCTTCCCCGAGGGCGCCTACACGA
>JBBSQE010000065.1:0-14754 GCA_038258095.1 Solirubrobacterales bacterium
CCGAATGCGAGCGCAAAGCCGACCGCCCAGTAACAGAGCGAAGCGATCGAGAAGTTGACCAGGATCTTCGCCACACCCGCGCCCGCGTTCTTTGCTCGTGAGAACCCGATCTCGAGCAGCGCGAAGCCGGCCTGCATGAACATCACCAAGACCGCGGCGACGATCACCCAGACCGCGTTGATGCTGCCGTCGGGCGTGTCCAGAACCGGGGTCGGCGCCGCACTGGCGAGCCCCGGTAGGACCAGTGAGGCGACCACGGCAACTGGTGCTGCGGTCAGGAGCCTCTTCTTCATCTAGCTTCCTCCTAATCCGCCAGGACACCGTCCCGACGGTTGCGGTTTTGACGAACGAGACCAACGTAAGGAGGGCCTGACGGGCTGTGTTTAGACGCCTGTCGGAAATCAGGCGGGGGTCTTTCTCCCGATTGTCAGAGTGGGCTCTCCGGTCGTCCGCGGGGGTCGGTGGGCCCCGCCGATCGCCTTACGTGGGCGTCGCCTATGCCCTCAGGGTGGAACGAAGTTGGGTCCATGGACCCACATTCGCGCCACCCTGGCTCTCGGGCCTCAGCCGGGGGTGGGACAGGCGCCCAGGGAGCGCAGCATCCGTCGGTAGCGGCGCATGTAGGGCGGGCGCCAGTCCCCGTGCGTCTGACCCCGGAATCGTGGGTCGAGCTCACGGTAGAAGGGGGACGAGAGGCTCTCGTTGTGGCCGATCACTCCGCTCGGCTTCAGGTTGTAGCGGCAGCGAAGCCAGCGGGTGAGCCGAAGCGAGGCGCGCAGTTGGCGGGGATTGCGCAGAACGTCTGACTCAGCGTAGCCGACGTGCTCGATCCCCACCGCGACGTGGTTGAGGCCGACGACGTGGCGACAGCGGATCGTGGTCGGGACCAGGCGGAAGATCGCCCCGGAACTGCCGATCACGTAGTGGGCGCAGGTGTTTGGCAGCTCTCCGAACTCGCCATCGGGATGATCAGGCGCAAAGGTGTTGTAGACCGCCGCGACGCTCGAGGTGACCGATAGGTGCTCGACGATCAGCCGCACCCGCTTCAGGCGCCACTGACGGACGCCGTAGTGGCGCTTCGAGTACGCGGCCATCTCGTGCTTTCGCTTCGCCGGAAACGGGATCAGCATGTCGTGGATCGGAGGCCTGATCGCGGCGTAGCGGCGCCGCAGCTCGCGGATGACCGGGGCTCCGGCGGTCTCGTCACCATGGATGACGCCGACGACCAGAGCCTTGCGGGAACTCGTCGGGTCGCCGATCCGGACCGCGACCAGCGGCCGCCCCTTCAGGGACTTCCCGAAGACGACCCGGACCTTCGGGGCTCCGGCGGGGCCATCGGTTTCGGGACCGTCGGTGGAGGCGCCTCCCTGGGACAGGAAGACGAACCCTCCAGCCGCGAGGGCGACCAGGATCGTGACCAGGTGTAACCGCCTGCGCACGCCCATCACGCTAGCGGCCGCTTCCTAGAGGAACGCAGAGCCGCGCTTGACGAGGTTCTCGTAGAGCTTTTCCTGGATCGTCTCCCGCACCTGCTCGGAGATGTCGTAGAGGAGCGTGCGATCGTCGGCGGCGTCGGGACCGTGCTCGGAGAGGTCGATGGGGTCGCAGAACTCGATCCGCCACTTCGAGGGAAGCGGGATCAGGCCGAGCGGGCCGAGCCAGGGGAAGGTCGGGGTGATCGGGGCGAACGGGGCGCCCGCAAGCTTGGCCAGGACCTGAGAGTCGCCGACCTTCGGGTAGATCTCCTCGGCGCCGACCACCGCGACCGGGATGATCGGGGCACCGGTCCGGAGGGCCACCTCGACGAAGCCGCCGCGACCGAAGCGCTGCAGCCTGTAGCGCTCGGAGAAGGGCTTGCCGGTTCCCTTGATCCCCTCGGGAAAGACCATGACGAGCTCGTCCTGCTCGAGCAGCCGGGTCGCGTTGAAGGGGCTCGCCGGCACGCCGCCGACTTTGCGCAGGAAGAAGCTGAGAAAGGGGAGCTCGAAGGCCCAGTTCAGGACCAGCGCCCGCGTCCAGCGCGGCAGCGGATGCTCGCGCATGATCGAGACGCCGATCATCGTCGCGTCGAACGGAAAGAGCGACCCGGAGTGGTTGGAGACGATCAGCCCACGGCCGTGCGCCGGAACGTTGCCGACCCCGGAGACCTGCACCCGCCACCAGTGGTCATAGAGGAACTCGAAGAACGGATAGGCGGCCTCCGCGAACTCCTCATCGAAGCCCCACTCGTCCTCGTGGTACTCGCCGGCGAGGCGACGGGCCATCCGCGCGATGGCGTCGCGGAGCCCCTTCGGGAGCGCGGTCGCGGCTCGCTCGGCGGCCGTCATCGGGTCGAGGCCCTCGTCGATCCCGCCCTTCAGGCGCGCCCAGAACTCTGCTGCCCCGGCCGCCGCCGCGCCGGCATCCGTCGCCCGTGCTGCCCCGCCGATCACAGCCGGCCCAACCGCTGCGCGAGGTGGCCGGGATGGACCGACGGGACGATCCGGCGCCCGGCGGCCGACTTCGCGACGAAGTCACGGATCGTCGCCTCGGCGTCGTAGCGGGGCGTGAACCCCACATCGCGCTTCAACCGCGTGTTGTCGACTCCACGGCCGAAACGCAGGAGTCGGAGGCCGTCGTTGTAGAGGTCCGCCGAGCCGAGGCTGCGCCCGACGCGCCCGAGGATCGTGCCCGCTGCGAAGTGCGGGATCGGCGCCGTCGGCCGGCCGGCCAGCCGCAGGATGCGGGTCAGAGAGATCGTGCCGTCAGGGGCCACGTTCACCGGCCCGCGGACCGGGTTCGCGACGGCAGCGGCCAGGGCGCCTGTCGCATCGTCGGCATGGACGAGCTGGAGCCTCGGGTCGAAGCCGAGCTGGGTCGGCACCACCGGGAGATTCAGGTAGCGGACCAGCGGTTGGTCGAGCTCCGGGCCGATCTCGGGCTGGAAGCGCAGCATCGTGCAGGTCACCCCGGGGTGGCGCCGGGCGAAGTTCTCGAAGTAGGACTCGAGCTCGCCGATATCGCGCTGGAACCGCGTCTTCAGCGGGTAGCGGCGGGCCATCGCCTCGGTGAAGAAGGACGGAGCGGAGCCCTCGGAACCGTAGATCGCGGCGGATCCGCGGGCCACCACGGCCTGCAGGCCGTCGCACTTCTCGCAGGCGGCGAGGAGCTGGAGCGTGCCGATCACGTTGATGTCGTGGAGCGCCCGCGCGGGCTTGTCGGGCTCGGGGTACCAGAGGATCCCACAGTGGGCGACGACGTCGGGCTCCAGCGAGGGCAGGAGGCGGGAGATCACCGGGTTGCGGATGTCCGCCTCCACGAACTCGGTCCGCTCGAGGTCGGCGCTCGGCTCGGTCGTGTCGATCCCGGCGATGAACTCGACGCTCGGGTCGCGCTCGAGCACCCGCGCCAGCTCACCCCCCCAATAACCCGCCGCGCCGGTAATGACGACGCGGAGCCCCCGAGCCATGGCTAAGGATCTACCTTAGGCTGAGACTTAGCCTCGGATTCGAGCTCGGCGACCCGCCTGGAGAGCTCGGCAACCTGCTGTTCGAGGGCCCGGATGTCCTCGCGGGTCGGGAGCCGCATCCCGTCGACCGCCTCGGCGACCCGGGCTGCGACCCCGGCCGAGGCCTCCTGGCCGCGCTGGCTGACGGTTTCGCGGGCGTCCCGCCCCCGCCTGGAGACCTCGTCGAGAGCCTCGGAGGATGCGTTGACGGTCTTGCCGACGGCCTCGCGCAGGGACTCGGAGAGCCCGCGGGACTCGGAGTTTTCCGGCTGATCGTTCATCGGCGGAAGCTTAGTGCCAGCGTTCGCAGCCAGTGGCCCGCCCGAAACATGCGCCTTTGTTCCGCCGTCCGGAACTAAAGCGCAGAAAGCGGCTGCGCCGTCCCCGCCCGACTCGCTCAGGACCCGGCGGCTGGCTCAGGACCCGGCCGCGGCGTCGCGCTCCGCGAAGAACTCGTCGCCCTCGATCGAGAGCTCCGGAGTCGCGCTGTCCAGCCAGTCGGGCATCCACCAGCCGGCCCGGCCGAGCAGAGACATGATCGCGGGCACCATCAGGCAGCGCACAACGCTCGCGTCGATGGCGACGGCCGCGGCCATGCCGAGGCCGAACTGCTTGATCGTCGGGTCGTCGGAGATGACGAAGGCGCAGAACACTGAGACCATGATCAGGGCCGCCGAGGTGATCACGCGCGCCGTGATCGCGAGGCCGTGGACGATCGCCTCGTGCGGGTCCTGATGGCTCTTCCAGCGCTCGCGGACGTGGGTCATCAGGAATACCTCGTAGTCCATCGAGAGGCCGAAGAGGATCGCGAACATCATCAGCGGCACGTAGGAGACGATCGGCACCGTCTCGTCGAGGCCGATCAGCTTCGCGGTCCAGGTGTGGTCGAAGACATAGGTGACGACGCCGAACGCGGCCAGGATGGACAGGACATTCATGATCACGGCCTTGACCGGGACGAGCACCGAGCGGAACGCCAGCAGCAGGACGATGAACGAGAGGCCGAGGACGATCGCGATGACCAGGGGCAGGCGCTTGGAGATCTGAGACGCAAGGTCGATGTACCCGGCGGTCGTGCCGCCGACGTCGGCGGTCAGGCCCGTCCCCTTGATCGCGTTCGGGATGACCGGGTCGCGGAGCGTCTTGACCAGATCCGTGGTCGCCGGGTCAGAGGGGGCGCTCTTGGATGTCACCGTGTAAACCGCGGCCTTGCCGTTGTTCGAGACGAGCGGCGGGGTGACGGATTCGACATCGGCCGTCCCCGCGATCGCGGAGCCGAGCTTCTTCAGGTTCGCCTGGGTCTTCGACGGGTTTCCGCCGATCCCGACCGAGACGAGGATCGGCCCGTTCGATCCGGGACCGAAGCCCTCGGTCATCGTGTCGTAGGACTGCCGCGCCTGGGTGTCGGTGGGAAGGGCGCCGTTGTCCTGCTGGCCCAGCTCGAGCGAGAAGACCGGGATCGCCAGCACGACCATGATCGCCAAGCCTCCGAGCAGGCAGGGAACCGGGTTGTCGGCGACGAAGCCGGCCCACCTCGCCCATCCGTGGGGCCGGTTGTCCACCTCGTGGTGGCGGCCCGGTATTCGCAGCGAGTTGAGCCGCAGGCCGAGGACGGCGAGGATCGCCGGCAGCAGGGTGACGGCGGCCGTCACCGCGATCAGGACGATGATGGCCGAGGTGTAGCCCAGCGTCGTCACGAGCGGGATTCCCGCCGCCCACAGCGAGAGCAGGGCGATGATCACCGTCGTACCCGCGAAGACGATCGCGCCGCCAGATGTCGCGGTCGCTCGGGCGACGGATTCGTGTGGCTCCATTCCCTCCTCGAGCTGGGCACGGTGCCGGGTGACGAGGAAGAGCGCGTAGTCGATCCCGACACCGAGGCCGATCATGGTCGCCAGCGCCGGTGCGGCGCTCGGCAGCTCGACGGTGTGGCTCAACAGCGTCAGGACCGTTGTGCCGATGATCAGGCCGCCGATCGCGGTGAGGATCGGCACGCCCATCGCCACCATGGTCCCGAAGGTGAAGAGCAGGATGATGATCGCGGCGAGGATCCCGACGACCTCGGAGGTGTGGGTCGAGGAGCGCGAAACCTTCTGGCCGACATAGCCGCCGATCGCGGAGTCGAGGCCGGCGTCGGTCAACGGCTGTTGCAGGTCGACGAGGTGGTTCGCCTCCTCGATGCTCAGGTCCGTGGGGCTCGCCCTGAGGATGAGCGCGATGAACCCGACCTGCCCGTCCTTTGAGATCTGGGCCTTGCCCTGCTTTTGGAAGGGGCCGACGGCCGACAGGACGCCGGGGTCCTTCGCGTAGTCCTGGACCGTCTTGTTGATCGCCTGCTCGAACTTCTGCTCGGTGAGCTTCCTGCCTCCGGGCGCGGAGAAGGAGACGGGGTTCGTGCCGTTCGCCTGCTCGGGGAACTTCGCGGTCAGCAGGTCGGTCGCCTTCTGGCTGTCCGTTCCGGGGAGGACGAGGTTGTCGTTCGTGTCCTCGCCGGCGCTCATGGCCAGGACGATGAGGACGGCGGCGGCCACGGCCCAGGCGGCCAGGACGACGAACCTGAAGCGCACGCAGAGCTGGCCCAGCCTGTAGAGCGGTCCGGTCAATTCCCCTTGACTTCCTTGTCTTGCCCGTACATCGGTTCGGCCCCTATCCAATAAGACCGGTCGGCTGCCATACGGCGCCGTTCGTAAGCTGGGGCGATGCCAGCCTACCTCCGACCGTGCGGAGCCTACGGCGAGGCGGCGATCCTGACCGGTGATCCCGCCCGCGCCATGGCCCTGGCGCAGGCCCTGACCGAGCAGCCCGCGATGGCGAACCACGCCCGCGGCCTGTGGGGATACCACGGGTGCACGCCGTCGGGACGGGGGCTGAACGTCCAGGCGACCGGCATCGGCGGGCCGAGCGCGCTTGCCGTCCTCGCCGATCTGGCCGAGCTCGGGGTGAGGCGCTTCGTGCGGGTCGGCGCCTGCGTCTCGCTCGACGCGGCGCTCGAGCCGGGGGCGACGCTCGTGGCCGCGGAGGCGATCGGCCCGCAGGGGCGGTTCCCCGGTGACGCGGAGCTGAGCGCCCGCCTCGAGCCCGAGGCCCCGCGGGCCGTGATCGGCGTGGCGCCGGACCTCCCCGGCATGGAACCCCCGGCCGGGGTCGACGCGTTCGACAACCAGACGG
This sequence comes from Solirubrobacterales bacterium, assembly GCA_038258095.1. Classification (GTDB taxonomy): domain Bacteria; phylum Actinomycetota; class Thermoleophilia; order Solirubrobacterales; family 70-9; genus JBBSQE01. Next base: position 6,656 of record JBBSQE010000065.1, read on the forward strand.
CGGCGCTCTTCGGCGCTTCCGGGCCGGTGCGGGTCGCGGTCGCTGCAATCCTCGTGGTCTCGGAGTCAGCCGACGGCACGAGGTTGCCGGAGGCCGAGCTCGAGGACCGCCTTCGACGGGCCGCCGTCGCCGCGGTAGCCGCTCTCGGCTGATCTCGGGCTGGTCTAACCCTCGACTGGAGGGTTAGTCTTTGACCTCGAGGCTCCCTTGACCCGCGCCGACATCGACGGCGGCCGGCATTTCGCGCCGGATCGCGCTCACGTCACGGGCAACGCGATCGATCTGCTCCTCGACGGCCTCGAGGCGCTGCGAAAGGGAGCGCAGGCGGCGCTCGAGCCGCTCGACCTCCGAGGCCATCGGGAGGTTGAGCACGCCCATAGCGGTGTGCTGGGCTCCGAGCGCTCTCTCGCGGGCCCCGAAGGCCGCCGAGAGCGCACCGTTCAGAACCGGATTCTCGAGCAGGGCCTGGGCCAGATCGCCGACCGCCTGCTCGCCGCGCGAGCGGAAACCATCGGAGGATGTATCGTCATCGGTCATGGCCGGGAGGGTAGCCGGTCGCAGACGCTGGATTGAGCATGCGTTAACGCGGGGGCGAGTTCGGCTTGTTCGTCCCTTTGTAGGGGTAGGTTTGCAGGGCTACGACCGTCGATTGCAAACAGGACCAGCAACGGATAGCGTTGCTGCCCTGTGAGCGGGGAGAAATTGGGACTTAAAGGGAACAGTGCTGCGGGACCTGTGGGGAACGCCCTGAACAGCGGAGGCGGCTGCGCGTGAAGCAGCGTCTCGCTCTCGCTGTCGGCGTCCTGACGCTCGTCGCCTCGATCATGCTCGGGGTGGCTGCCGCGGGCGCGAAGCAGGGTGTCGCGGGCACGGGGGTCAACCTCCCCGGGGTCGATGCGGTTCTCCCGGTCTGCTCCAACTTCAAGGACGATGACGGCGACGGCCTGTCCGACCTCAACGACCCGGGCTGCGCCGGCAACCCGCTCGGCACCAGCGAGATCGATCCGCCGGCGCCCGCACCGACTCCGAGCGTGCCCCCGACCACCGGCCCGACAGGCCCGACCGGAAGCAGCGGCACTCCCGGCGGCGGCAACGGTGGTGGAAACGGCGGCAAGAATCCGACGGGCAACTCCGGTAACGGTGGCGGCGCGCCCAGCGTCACGAACAACGACGGCATCGGGGCCGGTGGCGCCAACAACAACGGCAACGTCATCAGCGGCGCCACCATCAAGGCGCCGAAGGGTCCGCGCGGCAAGGGCGGCGGAACTCCTGCCCATCCCCCGGCCCCGTTCCTCGCAGACGGCGCGCCGACCATCGGCAACCCGACGACGACGCTGGCCCTCTTCGGCCCGGCGCCGGTCGGGGTTCCCAACTTCGTCATCGACTCCTTCGAGATCCCGCCCTTCCTGCTGCCGATCTACCAGGCCTGCGGAACCCAGTACGGCATCCCGTGGCAGGTGCTCGCCTCGATCAACAAGATCGAGACGGCGTTCGGAACGAACCTCAACGTGTCGACCGCCGGCGCAATGGGCTGGATGCAGTTCATCCCCTCTACCTGGGCGGGCTACGGAGTCGATGCCAACGGCGATGGCCGCAAGGACCCCTACAACCCGGTTGACGCCATCTGCGCCGCGGCCCGCTACCTGCGCGCCGCCGGGGGCAACGAGGACATCAGGCGCGCGATCTTCGCCTACAACCACGCCGACTGGTACGTCGACGAGGTCCTCCTCTACGCAAGGGCCTACGGACAGCTTCCCGATGACCTGGTCAGCTCGCTGACGGGCCTCACCGAGGGCGCCCACTTCCCGGTCGCAGCGGACGCCCGCTACGCCGACGACATCTCGACTCGCCAGGCCCTCCGCGACTCGACCACCCAACGGACGGTCGCCGGCAACGCCGCTGAGGTGGTCAGCACCTCCCCCACCCGCCGAGGCATCAACATCTTCTCCCGCAAGGGCGCGCCGATCGTCGCCGTCAACGACGGCGTCATCAAGGCGATCGGCCAGAACAAGAAGATGGGCCGCTTCATCGTCCTCCAGGACGCCTACGGCAACCGCTACACCTACGCCGGCCTCGGCCACGTCGAGTCGGTCCATCCGGTGCCGAAGCAGGAGAAGCTGACCGCCGACGACTTCAAGCTGATCACCCCGCCCGATGACGCCGCTCCCAAGGGGCCGGCGACGACGACCTCGCAGAAGGACAAGGCGCAGCTCGAGCAGCTCGCCGCGCGCCATGCCCGCGACGGGGAGAACGAGGGCGCCTCTAACGTGAAGACCGGCTCCGCCTCCGGGTCGAGTTCGCCCGACGGTTTCGGCAAGGCTCCGGCCGCGAAGGCCCCGGCGCCTTCGGCCGACTCCGGGTCGAGCCAGTCCCAGGCGGCTACGGGCCCGGTCAACACCGAGAACGCCCGCGCCCGCGTCTTCGCCCATCCCGAGCGCTCGAGCGCCAAGGCGAACGGTCAACGCGCCTCGCTCCGCGGCCAGGTGGACGCGCTCGCCGGCAAGAAGGTCCCGGGCTACGTGACCTTCCGCAACTACTTCGACGATGTCTTCAAGTTTGACGCGTCGACCACCGAGCTCCGACCCCTCAAAGTCGGGTCGAAGGTCGTCGCCGGCACCGTGATCGGCCGGATGGCCGGCTCGGAGGGCGGCATCGCACCACACATGAACTTCGCGATCAAGCCGGCCGGGCGCGGCGCTCCGCAGATCGACCCGAAGCCGATCCTCGACGGCTGGAAGCTCCTCGAGGCCACGGCGATCTACCGCGCCGCCGGCAAGAACCCCTTCGCCTCGAATCTCGGCATCGGCGGCGTCCTTCTCCTCTCCAAGGAGGACCTGCAGCGCCGGGTCCTCAGCGACCCCGCGCTCGAGATCTACTCCTGCGGGCGCAACGACATCGCCAACGGGACCATCGACCGCCGTGTCCTGGCGGCCATGGAGTACCTGGTCGCCAAGGGCTTCCGCCTGACGATCACGTCACTCCAGTGCGGCCACGGCTTCCTCACCTCGTCCGGCAACGTGTCCGAGCACACGACCGGCGACGCGATGGACATCGCCGCCATCAACGGAATCCCGGTCACAGGCCACCAGGGCCCGGGCGGCCTGCCCGACTCGTTGATCAAGTCCCTGCTCGAACTGCAGGGCAACATGGCGCCGCACCAGATCATCTCGCTGGAGGATCTGCCCGGCCCCCAGAGCTTCGCACTCGCCGACCACTACGACCACGTCCACGTCGGGTACCACCCAGTCGGCGGTGCTTCGGCCCTCGACAACCAGTTCGTCGAGCTCCTCAGGCCCGCCCAGTGGCAACGTCTGATCGACCGCATCGGTCAGATCAACGAGCCGACGGTCCCGGTCAAGCCTTCCACGGCCGCGATTCCGGTCGAGGGGGCCAAGCCGCCCACGGGTCAGAGCGCCAACGGTGCGAGCGGCGCCAAGGGCGCCAAGGGAGCGGCGACGGCCAACGCGAGTAAGCGCGGTTCCGCCGCGCACTTCGGCGATTAGCAGCGCCTCGGCAAAGCTCTTCGGATTCGTCCAGTTCGACTTTGCGGGCATGCTCGGGCTGCCGGACGGGCGCTATCTGGCGCGCGCCGGGGGCCTGCAGAGCGTTCTCGTTCTGCTGAGCACCGGCGCCCCAGCCCCGGGCCGCAGGCGGCGGCGCAAGCCCCGCGCCTCGGATGCGCAGCGCCCGCCCGAGGAGCTGCCACTGACGCGGGCCACGGCGGTTCGTGCCTTCGAGCCCTTCCAGGACACAGAGGAGGCGCTGCGCTGGCTGGGGAGCGCGACGGCGTCCGACGAGGCCGCGGACGCGGTGATCGAGCATGGCGCGGTCCTGCTCAACCGGGCGCTCCACGTGGCGGGAATCGCCGCGGGCGACCCGTTCCCCCAGGAGCGCAGCCCGTGGAGCGCGGCGGCGGTCCGCATTGGGATCGGCACGGGCGAGGAGGTCGCCGAGAGCCTGTACACCGAGGCCCGTGCGATCGACATCCGCAGCGGCTCGGGCGCGAGCCGGCGCGACGACGCGATCCGGCCTCAGGAACGGATCGCCGCAGTGCTCGGCGACCGGGAAGACCTCGATGCGTGCGAGACCCTCTACGTTCACGCCCGCCGCGACCTCGACGCCGGACGCTGGCGCGAGGCCGCCCTGCAGCTTCGGGTGGGGCTGGAGGCACTCCTGATCGAGCTTCAGGGGGCGATGTCGGATCCGGGCCACGACGAGGACATGGAGACCCTGGCCGAACGCCGCCAGGAGGCCGGGGCGGCGGGGAACCAGGCACTAAAGGGCTCCCTCGACGCCGCAAACAAAACGAACGTTCGTCAGCTAATCGAGATTGGCGAGCGCGTCCTGCGCCGCCGCCGCGTGCTGCACGGCTGAGCCCGCCGCATTCCCGGTCCGAGAGGGGCTCCGAGGGCGGCGGTGCGCCTGCGATTGTCGCCTCGGTCGCGCATGGAGCCGCCGCGACCTGGACGACAATATCTCTGCTCGCCGGCCTAAGTTCCGGTACCTAACCCTCGACCAGACGGTTAGATAGAGCGGGTGCGCCAGGCACACGTCACCCGTACATGCGGCTGTTCGAGCCCTCACAGCGCCAGTCCGAGCAACTCCAGCACGGCCGGGTCGGCCAGCGACTCGACGACGTGGTGCGCCTCCGGCAGATCCACCCCGGGCACCGACGGCACTCCGATCACCCGGCACCCGGCGGCCACTCCCGCCGTCACGCCCGTCGGGGAGTCCTCGAGGACGGTTACTTCTATGCCCGGCTCGACATTGAGCTTCTCGCAGGCGGCGATGTAGGGGTCCGGAGCGGGCTTCGGCGCGCCGACCTCGTGGGCGCTCAGGGTCAGGTCGAAGATGTCGCCGACCTGTCCGACATCGAGTGCGAGGTCGATGAAGGCTCGCGGCGAGTTGGAGACCAGGGCGCGCGGGATCCCGCGTTCCGTGAGCAGCGCGACGAGCTCGAGTGCGCCGGCCATCGGGTCCACCCCGTTCGCAACCTCGGCCATCACCAGCTCGTCGAGCTCGGCGATGATCTCCGGGCCCCGGCCGATCTCGTCGAAGCGCCGTTCGAGGATTCCCCCGGCGATCGCCGCAGACGTCCCGACCAGCTCCATCTTCTCCTCGAGCGTGAACTCGAGCCCGCGCCGCTCGTATAGATCCTCTTCAGCGCGCGTCCAGACCGTCTCCGTGTCGAGCAAGAGGCCGTCGTTGTCGAAGATGACGGCCAGGGGCTGCATCGAGGCGATGGTAGACAGGCCGGGCGTCGCGGCGCCTCCAGCCGAGATGGCGCCGGCGCTCGGAGGCGTCGGCTCAAAGGGCCGCGAGGACCGCGCCGAGGTCGTCGACAACGTCGCCGTTCATCCGCACGACGGCCTCGCGGTCATACGGTGTCGAGCCCTGCGTGATGATCGCGACCTGCCCGCCCGCCTCGCTGGTGATCGCCGGCAGCCCGGCGACCGGGTGGACCTCGAGCGAGGTGCCGATGCAGAGCATCAGGTCGGCTCGCTCGGCCATCTCCTCGGCCGCCCGGATCGCCGCGACGGGCAGCATCTCGCCGAAGAGGACGACGTCGGGCCGCACGTATCCGCAACACATCCGGCACTCCGCGACTCCCTCGTCAGTGAAGAGGTCCTCGACGTCCTCGAGGCGGTAGGAGGCCTCGCAGCAGGTGCAGGAGGAGGTCCGGATCGTGCCGTGGACCTCGACCACGTTCTCCGACCCGGCGGCACCGTGCAGGCGGTCGATGTTCTGGGTGATGACGCCGTCGAGGAGGCCTCGCCCCTCCAGCTCGGCGAGCGTCTCGTGGGCGGCGTTCGGGCGCTTGTCCGCGAGCGCGTGAAAGCGCGGCCGATAGTACTCCCAGAAGGCCTTCGGGTCGCGCCGGAAGGCATCGATGTGGGCGACCTTCATCGGGTCCACCTTGGTCCACAGCCCCCTGCCCGGGGTGCGGAAGTCGGGGATCCCGGAGGGCACGCTGATCCCGGCGCCCGTCAGCGCCACGGTCGACCGTGACTCTCCGATCAGCTCGGCCAGGCGGGTCGCAGGCAGGGACCCGGTGGCTTGGGCGGCACTCCTCACCCGGGGATCGTTGCATGAGACAGGCGCCCGTGATCGACCGCCCCAGGCGCCCGCGGGCAACCGCGGCCGAACATATAGTTGAGGCCATGCTCTTCCGCCAAGTCCTGCAAGAGGATCTGAGCTGTGCGTCGTACCTGATCGGGGACACCTCGTCCGGGGTGGGAGTGGTGGTCGACCCCCAATGGGACATCGATCCGTACCTGCGACTCAGCCGCCTGCACGGCGTCCACATCGAGCACGTCCTCGAGACCCACAATCACGCGGACCACGTCTCGGGGCACGGCCGCCTCGCACGGGCGACCGGCGCCAGGATCCACATCCACGAGCTCGCCGAGGCGGAGTATCCGCACGAGTCGTTCACCGACGGCTGGAGCCTCGAGATCGGCGATGTGCGGATCGAGGCGGTCCACACCCCCGGCCATCGTCCCGAGCACACCTCGTTCGTGATCCATGCCGGCGATCGCGGCGGCGGGCCCTGGGCCGTTCTGAGCGGCGACTCGCTCTTCGTCGGGGACGTCGCCCGTCCCGACCTGGCGGTCGACGCGGAGGAGGGCGCGCGCGGCATCTTCCACTCGCTTCAGGACCGGCTGCTGACCCTGCCCGACGAGGTCGAGGTTTGGCCCGGCCACCTCGGCGGCTCCTCCTGCGGCAGCGCCGCGATCGACAACAAGAGCTCATCGACGTTCGGCTTCGAGCGCGCCCACAATCCGGCGCTCGCCTTCACCGACGAGGAGGCATTCGTCGCCCACGCCCTCGGCTCGATCGGCGACCCTCCCCCGAACGTCGACGTCGTCGTGGCCCTCAACCGCGGTCCGCTGATCGAGGAGATGGGGACACCGGCGCCGCTCACCCCCCGGGCCGTCGAGGTGGCGATCGCCGAGGGCGCGATCCTCGTGGACGCCCGCACCAACGAGCAGTTCGATGAGGCGCATGTGCCCGGCGCGATCAGCGCCTCCGCCTATGACACGGGCTTCGCGACAAAGGTGGCCCAGGTGATCCCGGACGATGTCGAGGTGATCGTCGTCGCGGCCTCCGACGGCTACGAGCTCGAGGCCGCGGAGCTGCTGGCGTCGATCGGGATCCGCGTGCGGGGCTTCATGGAGGGAGGGATGACCGCATGGCGCTCGGAGGAGCGGCCGGTCCAGCGGATCCCGATGGTCCACCCGGCCGAGCTGGCCGAGCGCCTGAACGGCGGGAACGGCGACATCCTCGTCCTCGACGTCCGCAACGAGGACGAGTTCGAGGAGGGCCGCATCCCCGGCTCGAAGCTGATCCCCTACCCGAAGCTGCTCGAGAGCCTCGACGAGCTTCCCCGCGACCGCCCGATTGCCACCGTCTGCTCAGGCGGCAAGCGCAGCGGGCTGGCGGCGTCGATCCTCCAGCGCGAGGGCTTCGGCGACCTCCTCCACGTCGCACCGGGCGGCGTCAGCACCTGGAAGAGCCAGGGCAACCCGGTCGAGCCCGCCTGAGGCGGGAACCTTTCCATCCAGGGCCCTCTGACGGCTCATGCCGGCGCGGCGCGATTTGGAGAAGCACCAGCTGTGGGGTAGGCTCGATCCAATCGATACGAAGGGGGATGGTGGACAATGGCCGAAGCGGGCATTTTCATCGGATGGGGACAGACCGTCCGGGGACGCGAGCAGCGTGCGCTCGAGGTCTTCAACAGCAGCGTCGAGTACTGGGGAAGCCTCCAGTCAGACGGGAAGATCGAGGACTTCGAGGTCGTCCTCCTGACACCCCACGGCGGTGACCTCGACGGGTTCGTGCTCCTGCGCGGATCGGGAGAGCAGTTGGACGCGCTGCGGCGCGACGAGGAGTTCGAACGCCGGTCGACCGAAGTGGGCCAGATAGTCGACAACCACGGCATCGTGAACGCTTACATCGGTGAAGGACTCGCCCGTGCAATGGGAACGTACCAGGAGGAGATCGCGAAGCTGTAGCGGCTCGATAAGGAGGGGTCAGCCCCGCGCCTCGAGCCACGCCGCGTGCTCGCGGCCGAGCTCGCCGACCGGCTCGTCGTCCTC
>JBBSQE010000066.1:0-14645 GCA_038258095.1 Solirubrobacterales bacterium
CGATCATGCAGGTGCCGGCACGCCCTCCGGCCGCCGCCGCCATGGCGGGAGCGACGATCGACATGCTCTCCGGCGGGCGCTTCCTCTTCGGCTTCGGGCCGTCGGGGCCCCAGGTGTCCGAGGGGTGGTACGGCGTCCCCTACTCGAAGCCCTGGGGCCGCACCAAGGAGTACGTGCAGGTCGTCCGCGAGATCATCGCCCGCGAGGGCCCGGTCGATCACCAGGGCACCCACTACAACCTCCCGATCGAGGGCGGCGAGGGCAAGGCCCTGAAGCTCAACTTCCATCCGTTTCGCAACGAGATCCCCGTCTTCCTCGGCGCGATCGGGCGGAAGTCGGTCGAGATCACGGCGGAGATCGCCGACGGGTGGATCCCGATTTTCTTCAGCGTTGATCGCTTCGACGAGGTCTGGGGAGAGCACATCGCGGCGGGCTTGGAGAAGGGTGGCCGGCAGCGATCGGATCTCGAGGTCTCTCCGTCGATCCAGGTCGCGATCGACGGTGACACCGAGCAGGCGAAGAACGTCGTCCGCGGCGGCCTCCTCCTCTATCTGGGCGGGATGGGGAGCCGCAAGACGAACTTCTACGTGGACCTGGCCCACCGCTTCGGGTTCGGTGATGTCGCCGACGAGGTCCAGCGCCTCTTTCAGGACGGCGATCGCGGTGCTGCTTTCAACGCGATCACGGACGAACTGGTTGACGCCACCTCGCTGATCGGCACCGAGGCCGAGGTGGCCGAGCGCCTCGAGCGGTTCCGCGGAGCGGGGATCGACCGGATCATCGTCACTCCGGTCCATGTCGAGAAGGCCGAGCGTCTGCACACGATCGAGCGGATGGCCGCTCTGGCAGGGGTCGGCGTCGCTGCGTAGCCGGTTTGTCGTAGGCTGCCTCGCGGCCACCGGCCACCAGACTGATGCGGATAGGGGTTCCGAAAGAGACGGTTGAGGGAGAGCGCCGAGTCGCGCTCGTCCCCGACGTGGTCAAATCGCTTCTTCGTAACGAGAAGCTCGAGATCGCGGTCGAATCGGGCGCCGGCGTCGAGGCCGGCCACCCCGACTCCGAGTACTCCGACGCGGGAGCCAGTGTCGGCGAGACTGACGTCGCCTGGGGGGCTGACATCGTCCTCCGGGTCGCCGTGCCGAGCAGCTCCGACATCGGGAAGCTCGGCTCCGACCAGATCCTGATCGGCCACCTCGCTCCTCTCAGCTCGGAGGAGACGAACAGGGCTCTCGCCGAGAGCGGCGTCACCAGCTTCGCGATGGAGGCGATCCCGCGCATCACCCGTGCGCAGGCGATGGATGCACTGTCCTCGCAGGCCGCTGCCGGCGGCTACGCGGCGATGCTGATCGCCGCCCGCACCTCCGGCCGGTTCTTCGGGATGATGACGACTGCCGCCGGCACGGTCGCACCGGCCAAGGTCCTGGTCTTGGGCGCCGGAGTTGCCGGCCTGCAGGCGATCGCGACGGCCAAGCGCCTCGGCGCTGTCGTGACCGGGTTCGACATCCGCCGCGCCGCCTGGGAGCAGATCGCGTCGCTCGGCGGCCGGCCGCTCGAGCTCGATTTCATTCCCGACGCCGAGGGTGAGGGCGGCTACGCTCGCCCCCTCAATGACGAGGAGAACGAGCAGGTTCGCGATGCCCTGGCCGAGAACGTCAAGCGCCAGGACATCGTCGTAACGACCGCCGCCATACCCGGCCGTCCGGCCCCGCTCTTGCTCACCGCGGAGGCCGTCCGCAACATGAGCCCGGGCTCGGTGATCGTCGACCTCGCCGCTGAGTCCGGCGGCAACTGCGAGCTGACTGAGGCGGGGGAGACCGTCGTCGAGAACGGCGTCAAGGTCGTCGGCCCGCGCAACCTGCCTTCCGAGATGCCCGCACCCGCATCCCAGCTCTACGCCAAGAACCTCGAGAATCTGCTCGGCCTCCTGGTCGACGAGGAGTCGGGTGAGCTCACCCTCGACTTCGACGATGAGGTGATCGCCGGGGCATGCCTGACCCACGACGGTGAGATTCGCAACGAGCGTGCTGCCGGAGCGAAGCCCAAGGAGGAGTCCGCCTGATGGACCTTGTCACCGAGCTGACGATTTTCGTCCTCGCCGCCTTCGTCGGGTTCGAGGTCATCTCGAAGGTCCCGACGACTCTGCACACGCCGCTGATGTCGCAGACGAACGCGATCCACGGCATCGTCATGCTCGGCGGGCTGATCGTCGTGGGCTATGCGGACGACACTCTGGAGTACGTCATCGGCACCATCGCGATCACCTTCGGCACGATCAACATCGTCGGCGGCTTCATGGTCACCGACCGGATGCTCGGGATGTTCGCGCGGAAGCCAAAGCCGGCATCAACCGCCGCCTCCGAGCCGGAGATCGACACCGTCAAGCCGGACGAGGACCCGTCGTGACCGTCGCCGTCCTGGAGCCCGGCGGCTCCGTCGCCAACCTCCTCTACATCGTCGCCTTCTCGATGTTCATCATCGGGATCAGGCAGGGCACGCACCCGACTACCGCCAAGCGCGGCAACCTGATCGCCGCCGGAGGCATGGTCGTCGCCGTCGTCACCACGTTGCTGCTCGACGGCATCGGCAACTGGGGCCTGATCGCCGCCGGGCTCGTGATCGGCACGGCGGTCGGCTACATCGCCTCGGTCCGCGTCCAGATGACCCAGATGCCGCAGATGGTCGCCCTCTACAACGGCGTCGGCGGCGGTGCGGTCGCGCTGATCGCCTGGTCTGAGTTCCGCAACGGGGCGGGGGAGGAATCGCTCAGCATCTTCATCCCGGTCCTCTTCTCGATGGTGGTCGGGTCGATCTCGTTCTGGGGCTCCAACATCGCCTTCGCGAAGCTTCAGGACCTGATTCCGACGAGGCCGCTCTCGATTCCCGGCCAGCAGGCGATCAACGCGCTTCTCGTCGTCGGCATTCTCGCGGCCTGCGTCGTGATGGCGGCATCCGGCGATCCCTCGCAGGCGACCTTCATCGCCGTCCTGATCGCCGCCGGCCTGCTCGGCAACCTGGTCGTGCTGCCGATCGGCGGCGCCGACATGCCGGTCGTCATCTCTCTCCTGAACGCCTTCACGGGCCTCTCTGCCGCGGCGGCGGGGATCGCGCTCGACAACACCGTCCTGATCGTCGCCGGAACGCTGGTCGGTTCCTCGGGAACGCTCCTGACGATGGAGATGGCCACGGCGATGAACCGCTCCGTGTCGAACGTGCTCTTCGCTGGATTCGGCGGAGCGGCGGCCGGGGGAGGCGGCGGTCCCGGCGAGGAGCGCCCGCATACCTCGATCGGCAGCCAGGATGCGGCGATCAAGCTCGCCTACGCCGACTCGGTCGTCTTCGTGCCCGGATACGGGCTCGCGGTCGCGCAGGCCCAGCACGCCGTCAAGGAGCTCGCGAACGAGCTGGAGAAGAAGGGCGTCACGGTCAACTACGCGATCCATCCCGTCGCCGGCCGCATGCCGGGGCACATGAACGTCCTGCTCGCCGAGGCCGACGTCCCCTACGAGCAGCTCAAGGAGATGGAGGAGATCAACCCGGAGATGCCGCGCACCGATGTTGCGGTCGTGATCGGGGCGAACGACGTCACCAACCCGGCCGCGAAAAACGACCCCGACAGCCCGATCGCCGGGATGCCGATCATCGAGGTCGACGAGGCCCATGAGGTGATCGTCATCAAACGCTCGCTGAGCCCCGGGTTCGCCGGCATCGACAACGACCTCTTCTACGAGCCGAACACCTCGATGCTCTTCGCCGACGCGAAGGCCGCGGCGACGGAGATCGCCGCCGAGGTCGGCAGCCTCTAGCTAGTCGCCTTCTCTGCCCTTGCGGCGCTGTTCACGCCGGTGGCGGAGCATGACCGGACCCGTGTAGCCGATGACCGCTCCGAGCAGCCCGGCGATCAGCAGGGCAACGATCAGCGGGGCCTGCGTGTCGACGAAGAGGAAGTTCATCTTCACCTTCTGCGAGTTCTGCAGGGCGATGATCACGAGCAGGAGCACCGCGATACCGATGACCCACTGCTTGATGTTGCTCTTCTCGTGGCGAACGGTCACGCCGGGGTCCTCACGAGCGCGGGTGGGGTCGGCCATGTGGCGACTGTAACAGCGGGCGCCGGACGGCTCGGTCGCAGCCGCCCGGGCAGGCGACTCTGAATCGTCACGGTGGCGACGCGAAGTCGTCACGAGGCGGGACACATACACAGGCCTCTCTCCGGCTTGAGACGGGTGGATGGATGCCAGACGAAGAGCACTCAGCGAAACCGGACAGGGCACCGTCGAATGGGTGGCGCTCATCGGCCTGGTCTCGCTCCTCTTCGTCGGGGTGGTGGCGACCGGGGTGCGGATCCCCGGCGTGGGATTGGCCCAGGCGATGGCCTCGAAGCTGGCGTGCGCGGCGTCCATCTCCGCGGCCTGCATAGGTGACGGCAAGGGCGGCCTCACCACCGCCTACGGCAGCGAGATGGCGCGCCTGGTGCGCGGCCACGCTCCCACGCTCCTCTACGAGAACGGGATGCACGCCCTGCCGGTTGACTACCGGCGCTGTCGGTCGACGACCTGCGGCGATGGGCCGGGGGAGGGCACGGTGCGGAGCTCTGACACCGGCGAGCCGGTGACGCTCTTCACCCACGTGGTGGACTGCCGGCCCGGCGAGGCCGACGATACGGAGGCGGGCGGCGGCGATTGCTCCGGGGACCGGGCGGGAAACCTCTACATCGAGTACTGGGAGTACTACGCCGACAGCTCGACCTTCCGGGGTGTCCCCTACGCCGAGAAGAAGGGCTACCACCTCGATGATTGGGAGGGTTCGACGGTGCGGATCAACCCCGATGGCTCAGTCGATCAGCGAGCGTCGTCCCACGGCGGCTACAACTACCGCCAGGGGCCCGCGAACTGGGGTTCGGATGCCGGCTGGGGGTTTCTGAAGGGCGCGGCCGAGAAGGTCGGCTTCCGGCCTCACGGCGGCTGGGGCCCGGCCACGGGCGGCGTCTTCGTTTCCGGCGGCAGTCACGCGGGCAATATCCAGGCGAACCCCCTGGATGCGGGCAGCTACACGCCCCACGCAAAGATCCGCCTGGTGCCCCTGGAGTCGATCGCTACGGCCGGCGACTACACCCACTTCGCCATCACCCCGCCGTGGACCAAGGACGTGTGGACCGACCCGGAGGCCGAGGGGACCGGGTGATCGCTGCTGGTTCTGAGCGGTTCGGCCGAGGCGGGTGCCTCAGCGGGGCGGCATCCGCAGCGCGCCGTCGAGGCGGACCGTCTCGCCGTTCAGCATCTGGTTCTCGACCATGTGAACGGCCAGTTCGGCGTACTCCGAGGGCTTGCCGAGACGGCTCGGGAACGGGATCGCGGCACCGAGCGAGTCGCGGGCGTCCTGGGGAAGCATCGCCAGCATCGGCGTGTCGAAGGTCCCCGGGGCGATCGTGAGGACGCGGATGCCGCGGCTCGCGAGGTCTCGGGCGGCGGGGAGCGTGAGCCCGATAACGCCGGCCTTCGAGGACGCATAGGCGATCTGGCCGATCTGACCCTCGTAGCCGGCGATCGAGGCGGTGTTGATGCAGATGCCGCGCTCGCCGGTCTCGAGCGGCTCCAAAGTGTTCATCGCGGTCGAGGCGAGGCGCAGCACGTTGAACGTCCCGATCAGGTTCACGGTGATCACGTTCGTGAACAGGTCGAGAGGGTGGGGTCCCTGCTTGCCGGTGACTCGCTGGGCCCAGCCGATCCCCGCGCAGCAAACTGAGATCCGCAGGCCTCCATCAGCCTCGGCCGCCTGGTCGACGGCAGCCTGCACCGCCGCCTCGTCGGTGACGTTGGTCTCGACGAACGAGCCTCCGATCTCCTCCGCCAACGCCTCACCCTTCTCAGCGTTCAGGTCGGCGATCGTCACGGTCGCCCCGCGCTCGGAAAGGGCCCGCGAGGCCGCTTCGCCGAGCCCGGAAGCTCCGCCTGCCACTAGTGCACTGACTCCTTGGATATCCATAGCGGCGGCAGCCTATAGGCCGGACCTGCTTCGGGATGACGCGGCGGGGTATGGGCTTCGGCGGCGAGTCTCGTTCACGGAACCGCAAGGAAAGCCTGGGTAGGGTTGATTGATCGCCATCGGAGCGCAGCCGACATCGAAGCGGGCGATCGCCGACCGCTTGTCCGAGGCCCGTGAACGGACGATGGCGCTCGTGGCGCCGCTCGACACCGAGCAGCTCAACCGCGTCTACTCCCCGCTCCTCAGCCCCCTGGTCTGGGACCTCGGCCACATCGCCAACTACGAGGAGCTCTGGCTCGTCCGGACGATCGGCGGCAGGGAGCCCCTCCACGGCGACCTCGGAAAGCTCTACGACGCGATCGAGAACCCGCGTGAGTCCCGGGGCCGGCTTCCGATCCTTGGCCCCGAAGAGGTGACCCCCTACATGGAGGCCGTTCGCGAGCGCACGCTTGAGGTGCTCGACGAGATCGAGATCGACGAAACCGACGACCCGCTGCACCGCGACGGCTTCGTGTACGAGCTGCTGCTCGCCCACGAGCAACAGCACAACGAGACGATGCTGCAGCTCCTGCAGATGGTTGAGAGCTACGACCTCGAAGGCTTCGGCCCCGAGCCCGAGTTCGGTCCGGTGGAGGAAGGCCCGGAGATGGTCCGGGTGGCCGGCGGCACCCATGAGATAGGTGCGCCGGATCGCGGTTTCGCATACGACAACGAGCGCCCCCGCCACGAGGTCGAGCTTCCTCCGTTCCGGATCGACCGCACCCCGGTGACCAACGGCGCGTATCTCGAGTTCATCGAGGACACCGACGCCGATGCGCCCCTGTACTGGGAGCGCGACGGGGCCGGGGGTTGGTTGCGCAAGGCGATGGGCCGCACCGCCGAGATCGACCCCGCCGAGCCCGTCGTGCATGTCTCCTGGGACGAGGCCGACGCGTTCGCCCGCTGGGCCGGGATGCGCTTGCCGACCGAGGCCGAGTGGGAGGCGGCGTCGGCCGGCTCGTCCTCCGAACACGCGAACCTCGATCACGTCGCGTTCCGGCCCGCCCCAGCCGGCGCCTACGTGGACGGAGCGGCCGAATGCGGCGCCTTACAGATGCTCGGCGATGTATGGGAGTGGACCTCGTCGGACTTCACCGGCTACCCCGGGTTCGAGGCATTTCCGTATCGGGAGTACTCGGAGGCGTTCTTCGGGCCCGAGCACAAGGTCCTGAGGGGCGGCGCATGGGCGACCCGGCGCGACGTCATCCGCACGAGTTTCCGCAACTGGGACCTTCCGCAGCGCAAGCAGATCTTCGCGGGCTTTCGCTGCGTGACGGAGGGGTGATGGCCCGCAGGCCCACGGATTCAGCGCTTGCTGCGGTGACGATCGACGTCCACCTCGATGCCGACGCCGCCGAGCGGATGGCGCGTGACGTCCGCCTCGGCCTCTCGATGGAGCCGAAGGAGCTGGCTCCGAAGTACTTCTACGACGAAATCGGCTCCCAGCTCTTCGAGCAGATCACCGAGCTCGACGAATACTATCCGACCCGCGCGGAGAGGGAGATCCTCGCGAACCGATCAGGCGAGATCGTCGCCGCGGCCGGCGATCCCGAGACGCTGATCGAGCTCGGCTCGGGCTCGGCCTCGAAGACGCGCAACCTGCTCACCGCAATGCGCGACGCCGACTGCCTCGGCACCTTCGTTCCCGTCGACATCTCTGAGCAGGTCACGAGGGACACGGCGGCCGCCCTGGTCACCGAGTACCCCGGCCTGACGGTCAACGGCGTCGTTTGCGATTTCGAACGCGACCTCGAGCGCCTCGCCAAGGACGAGGGCAACCGCGGCTCGCGGATGATCGCCTTCCTGGGCGGGACCATCGGCAACTTCTACCCCGATCACCGCCGGGATTTCCTCGCGCGGATCGCCGCGCTCCTCGCTCCGGGGGACCGCCTCCTCCTCGGCACCGATCTCACCAAGGAGCGCCGCCGCCTGGAGCTCGCCTACGACGATCCCGGCGGCGTCACGGCCGCGTTCAACAAGAACGTCCTCGCAGTCCTGAACCGCGAGTTCGACGGCGATTTCGACCCGAGTTCCTTCGAGCACATGGCCAGATACGACAGCCGCGAGGCGCGCATCGACATCCGCCTCCGCTCCACCCGGGACCAGGAGGTCCGGCTCGAGGGTCTCGACCTCGACGTCTCCTTCACGGCCGGCGAGGAGATGCGAACCGAGATCTCGTGCAAGTTCACCCAGTACCGCCTGGCCCAGGCCTACCGAGGCTCAGGCCTCGAGCTGGTCGGCTGGTTCATCGACTCAAACCGCGACTACGCGCTGTCGTTGGCAGCCCGCCAAGGCGCTCAATAACCGGAACGAGGACCGCGAGCACCTCATCGGGCTTGTACCGAACCTGCTCGTGCGTGAAACGGAGCGGCGTCTCCGCCCCCGGCACCTGGGGATGGCGGCCCGCGGTCTCTCGGAGGACCTTCACGCCTACGACCTTTCGCGCATCCGCCTCGGAAATAGTCTGCTCGAGTCGGTCCTGTCCAAGGCGCCGGGCGTTGTCGATGATCGTCAGGGCCGGCGAGGTGACAGGGATGAAGTCGCGTATCCGGACCTCTCGCAGAAGCTCCGCGCTCCGTGCATGGCATCTGATGCCGGGTCGGCTGTGGCGCTGCGTGCCGAAGACGCTGATGTCGGTGGGGCCGCACTGCTTGCCTAGGCCCACACGGCGAGACCGGCGCTGAAGCTGACCGCCACACCCCCCGCCACAGCAGAGCCACATTCGAGGGCGGCCTCCATCCAACGCTCGGCGGTGCCCCGTGGCCGCGACACCGAGAGCACTCCGTGGCCGACGAGATGGAGCTTTCCTGACCTGATCCGGTGTCGGATCGAGTGGTAGCTCATTCCCAGCGCCCTGAGCTGCTCCACCGTTACCCGGTCGTGCTGGCGTGATGCGACCTTCCACACCTGACCCGCGAAGGCTTCCGAAGTTGGGTCCATAGACCCAACAAGAGGACACCCCGCCGAACTCTCCCCGACGAGCTACGGCGCCAGCGCGTCGATCAGCCTCGCCATTTCGTCCGGCGTCGTGATCGGTGTGATGATCGGCAGGGTGATCCCTCCCTCGACGTAGGCATCGAGGCGCTCGCGCATCTGCTCGGGCGAACCGAAGATGAAGGTGTCCTCGATCAGATCCCAGGGCGCTGCCTTCATCGCGCCTTCGCGATCCTTCGCCTTCCAGAGCGCCTCCATCTCGGAGATCTCGTCCTCGTATCCGAGCCAGCGGAAGAAGGCGGCGTAGACGGGGACCGTGATGTAGGAGGAGAACATGAACCGGGCCAGCGGCTCGACCTGCTCGCGCTCGCCCGGGATGCAGAAGAAGCGGCAGAGGAGCTCGAAGCCATCGGGCGCCCCGTCGAGCTGGCCGGCGACCTGCGGTAGGCCGGCGAGGGGGAGGAAGTTGGTGAAGGCCCCGTCCGCCTCCCGTACGGCGAGGTCCAGCATCTTCCCGCGGAGGGCGGCGAGGACGATCGGCACCTCGGGCGGTGCGGACTCGAGCTTGAACCCGCTCTCGGTCCGCTCGCCCGCCAATGCGGTCTTGAGGAAGCCGAGCGTCTCCGCGACCTTCGACAGCGGCTTCTCGAACGGGATCCCGTTCCAGCCCTCGACGATTCGGTCCGAGGACGCGCCGATGCCCAGCACGAAGCGGCCGCTCGAGGCATCGGCCATCGCCGCCGCCTGCTGGGCGAGTAGGGCGGGCCCGCGCTGGAAGACGCCGACGATCCCCGTGCCGAGCCGGGCGTGCTCGGTCCAGGCGGCGCTCAGGGCAAGCGGGGTGAACCCGTCCGGGCCATTGGTCTCGCCCGTCCAGAGGTCGGTATAGCCCGCCGCCTCAGCTCGCCGCACGAGATCCTCGTGGTCGGCCAAGGCGGTTCCGGGCAACGGCAGCGTCAGTCCCCATCGTCGGTCGGCCATGCCATCCACCCTATGGACCTGTCTCGCGATGCGCAACGGCGTTCACCCGGGTGTGCGATCGCCTGCCGAGATCGGTTCGGATCGGATAGGCTCGCAGGCGGGGTGGATTTCTCGCGGCTACAGCGGACCGAACTGGTGGGGCTTGCATCCTCCGCGCTGCTCTTCGTCAGCCTGTTCGTGCCGTGGTACTCGCTCTCGCACTCGCCCTCGCGGATCACGCAGCAACAGTCGGGCGGGGATCCTTGGGTCTGCGGCGTCCGTGAATACTCGTGCTCGGCCTGGGACACGTTCCCGATCGGGCGCATCCTCTTCCTGGCGGCAGCGGCGGCGCCGCTGATCCTCACCTACCTGATCCTCCGCAAGCAGGGGGGCAAGTACCCCACCGGCGAGTTCACGATGACGGTCGGGCTTGCGGTGATCGTTCTGGTCATCTTCAACGGCCTGCTCGCGAAGCCAGGCGGAACGCCTCAGTTCGGCATCAGCCTCGAATGGGGCTACCTGCTCGCTCTCGTGGCGGGCATCCTCATGACCGGCGCGGGTGCACTCCGCTCCCTGGAATCGGGGGGCGGCGCGCAGCGAAAACCACCCGCGACGTTCTGAGCATCTAGCCTCACTACCCATGAGCGTCATCTCCCAGGACGTCCGCTCGGGCACCAAGCCCGACCGCAACCTCGCCCTTGAACTGGTGCGCGTCACCGAGGCTGCCGCCCTCGCCGCCGCGCGGTGGGTGGGCCGAGGCGACAAGATCGCCGCCGACCAGGCGGCGGTTGACGCGATGCGCCTCCTTCTCGACACCGTTCCGATGGACGGGCTCGTCGTCATCGGCGAGGGCGAGAAGGACGAGGCGCCGATGCTCTACAACGGCGAGGAGATCGGCGACGGGAGCCCCCCAACTGTCGACATTGCAGTTGACCCACTGGAGGGAACGACCCTGACCGCGCGCGGATTCGGCGGCGCGCTTGCGGTCATCGCCCTCGCCGAGCGCGGCTCGATGTTCGATCCGGGGCCCTGCTTCTACATGGAGAAGATCGCCGGGGGCCCGAAGGTCGCCGACCTCCTCAGCCTCGAGGAGCCGCTCGGGGACGTGATCCGCCGCGTCGCCGAACGCAAGGGCTCGACCGTCGGCGAGATCACCGTGACCGTCCTCGACCGGTCCCGCCACGACGACGGCGTCAAAGAGATCCGCGACGCCGGCGCCCGCATCCGTTTCGTCACCGACGGCGACGTGCAGGGCGCGCTACTCGCGGTCAGCCCGGGACCCGGGGTCGACCTGCTCTGGGGTATCGGGGGCACGCCCGAAGGGGTCCTCGCCGCCGCCGCCATCAAGTGCCTCGGCGGCGAGATCCTCGGCCGTCTGTGGCCTCGCGACGAGGATGAGCGAAACGAGGCGACCGACGCCGGCTACGACGTCGATCGCGTGCTCACGGCGAACGACCTCGTCGGAGGCAACGATGCTTTCTTTGCGGCAACCGGGGTAACGGACGGAGATCTGCTCGACGGCGTCCGATATGTCGGTGAAGGCCAGGCGACCACCGAGTCGCTGGTCATGCGGTCCCGTTCCGGAACGGTTCGAAAGGTGGGCGCGCGCCACGATCAGGCGAAGCTGCGCGAGCTCACGACTGGCCTATACGGCTGAGTCCTCACATGTCTGATCGACGGAGGCCGGTTGCCGTGGCGGGAGCCACGGGATACATCGGCGGGCTGCTCGCTCGCCACCTCGCGTCGACGGGGACTCCCGTGTACGCGCTTGCGCGGAAGCCCGAGGGGGCGGATGACCTGGCAGACGTGGTGGACGAGGTCCGGCGGGCAGACGTCCTCGAGGCCGACACGCTCGAGGGAGCGCTCGAAGGGGCCGACGTCGCCTACTACCTGGTCCACTCGATGGGCCGCGGCTCGGATTCCGACTTCGCCGAGCGCGACAAGCGCGGTGCCGCGAACTTCCGGGCGGCAGCGAAGGTCGCGGGGGTGCGCCGCATCGTCTACATGGGCGGCCTCGGAGGAGATGAGACGGAGTCCGAGCACCTGCAGAGCCGCCACCACACAGCGCTCGAGCTGCTGAAGGGCGACATCCCGGTCACGTACCTGCGCGCAGCTGCGGTCGTCGGCGCCGGCAGCGAATCCTTCCGAATGGTTCGCCATCTCGCCAAGAACCTCCCGGCGATGATCACGCCTCGCTGGGTCGACACGAAGACCCAGCCCATCGCGATCGCCGACGTCATCGGCTATCTGGCCGAGTCGGCGACGGCCGGGCCCGAGGTCGAGCGGGAGATCGAGATCGGGGGCCCTGACGTCATCACCTACGGGGAGATGATGGATGAGGTCGCCACGGCGCTCGGCAAGCGCAAGCCGATTCGCATCGGCGTGCCGTTCCTGACCCCCGGCCTGTCCTCCCTCTGGATCGGCCTCGTAACGCCCGTCGACACCGGCGTCGCCCGGCCCCTCGTCGAGGGGCTGACCGCGGAGACGATCGTGAACGACCCCTCCGGAATGGAGGTCTTCGATGTGGAGTCCACCCCACTGAGGGAGGCGATCAGCGCCGCGATCGAGGAGGAGACGGAGGGCTTCGCAGCCCTCGAGGTCGATCCGGCTGCCGCCGGTTAGTCCGGGTCAGGGTGCTGGGGTCAGTTCCCTGGGTCATCGTCGGCGAGGGCCCCGACCGCCGAGGGAGGCAGGTCGAGCCGGGCCAGAGACCGCAGGAAGCCGTAGGTAACGAGGACGTGGATGCGGAGTTGGGTCGCCGAATAGATGTGCGCGCCGATGCGGGCGAACCAGCCGCTGCCGCGCAGAAAGGGATAGAAGTTGCTCACCTCGGAGCGGATTCGCAGGCGCTCGCAGCCCGGCTCGGCGTCGTTTCCCGGCTCGAGGTGGCGGACGGAGATCCGCAGGAAGCCGCGCCCCGGGGATGAGACGAGGAGGCCGCGCTCGATCGGCCAGGTGACCTGGCCGAAGCCCGGCCCGGTGTCGTACCGCGGCCGGCGGAAGCGCAGCAGGACGATCCGGGGGTTGATGAAGACGATCGACCGGGCGCCGGGTTCGTAGATCACCCGGATCGTTCCCAGCGAGACCTTGCTCAGGTAGCGCCAGTAGGAGCGGGCGAGCCGCTCGAGGTACTCCGGGCGCCAGAGGTGCTCGAAGGTCTCCTCCGGCAGGTAGGCATCGGCCTCCTGCGCTGAGCCCGCCGGGCCGTCCGGGTGGACCGGCGTCTTCTCCTGTGCGACGAGCTCGATCCGCGCCTCGGGGCCGTCGATGGTCACCGACCCCTCCTCGCGGTCAGCCTCGGGCGTGCTCACCGGCTCGTGGTCAACCTGGGACGTGGTCATCGCCATAGGGCAGCGAGCCCGTCTCGTGATGCTCGAGCCTGAGCGAGTTGATGACCGCGCCGGCCATCAGCGCCAGGCTGAGCACGTAGAACCAGATCAGCGCGATCAGGACGAAGCCGACCGTCGAGCCGAAACGCGAGACGCTGGAGACGTTCGAGAGATAGAACGGGAAGAGCCAGTTCGCGAAACCGGTCGTCAGCGTCACGAACAAGGCCCCCGGCCATGTCGCTCTCCACCCGATCGGCCCCTTCGGCACCACCAGATAGATCACGCAGCAGATCAGGAAGGTGATGGTGAGCGCCGCGACGAGCAGCACGAAGCGGTCGAGGCCCTGAACCCTGTCGAGGCCCAGCGGCAGGTTGTCCGTCGAGTGGAGGATGGCCCCCTCCGCGGTCGGCAGGATCACGCTCGCCGCCAGGAACAGAAAGACGATGAGGAGCATCACGAACGCGAAGCGCTTCTGCTCCATCCAGCCGCGGCAGGCGCGGTGGTAGATGCGGCAGAACGCGGTGTCCATCGCTCCCCAGAAGCTGGCCCCGATCCACAGCGACCCGAGCGCCGCCACGATCCCGAGGGTGGCAGCGTTGGCTTCGACGCGGTTGATCGCGTTCTGGAGCGTCTGCTCCTCCGCATTCGGGAAGAGCCGCTGGAGATCGCTGACGATGCCCGTCTCGACTCCCTTGATCCGCAGGATCTGGCTGAACACGAAGAGGACCAGCAGAACGAACGGGAAGACCGCGAGCATCAGGTTGTAGGCGACCATCGCCGACAGCCCGGTCACGTTCTCCGTGTAGGCACGGGTCCAGAAGGCCTTCAGCCAGGGCGTCGATTGGCGCAGGTGCCGGCTTCTCCGAGACTCCCTCGCCTCCGGATCTGAGCGCGGCGGCGCGGTTGCGCCCGGATCTTCGATCAGCGCCGTCGGAGCGCCTTCCCGACGCCGTCCGCGACACGTCCTGCAAGGCGGACGCCGGCGACCGCCGTTCCTGCGGCGGCCTCGGCGGACACGCGTGCCACCTCACCGGCCGCCGAGGTGACGGAAGGCCTCCCGGGCTCGGGTACAGCCGGGTCGGCGGGGTCCTCCTCGGCACGAGGACCGCCCTCGGCGGAGACCTTCGCCGCTGCGGCGGCGGCGGCCTTCCGGGCCTCGGCACGCCTGCGCGTCGGCACGCCGGGTCGGGTCTTGGGGAGCCCGCTGAGCAGGCCCTTGTCGTCGCCCATCGGATCGCCTCCTCGGGTGTCCATACGCTCGTTCACGGTAACAACCACTCCCGGCGCCGCATGGCGATTCGGGCATTGACTTCAGTTAGTGAAGCGGTTATCCTGCCGCGAGGCGTTTAAGTGCCCCGAGTACGCCCACCGCAGGCCCTCTGCAATGCAGACCGTAGCGCG
>JBBSQE010000067.1:0-14556 GCA_038258095.1 Solirubrobacterales bacterium
CCCAGGCGACCGCCCGAGATCGGACCAAGACAGATGCACGGCAAAGGCCTCACATATCTCTCCGCCGCCACCGTCGTGGCGATCGTCGCCGCTTTCTCACTCATCTTCTTCTACGCGCCGCTCGACGGGGACCAGGGCTTCATCCAGAAGATCTTCTACCTCCACGTGCCGCTGGCGATCACGGCACTGGTCGGGTTCGTCATCGGCGGGATCTTCGCGATCCAACACCTCCGCTCGGGAGAGCGCCACTGGGACGCTCGCTCCTACGTCGCCATCCACCTCTCGATCATCTTCGGCGTCGCCGTACTCATCACCGGCTCGATCTGGGCCAAGGCCTCCTGGGGGCACTGGTGGGTCTGGGACGAGCCGACCCTCGTCAGCTTCCTGATCGTCTTCCTGATGTACGCCACCTACTATCCCTTCCGCTACGCGATCGAGGACCCGGAGCGCCAGGCGCGCTACTCGTCGGTCTTCGCCATCACCGCCGGAGCGTTCGTCCCGCTCAACTTCATGGCCGTGCGGATGGCGCAGAGCCTCGTCCACCCGCGCGTCTTCGCGACCGCGGACGGCGGCCTCCCTCCGTCGATGATGTTCACGTTCCTCGTCAGCCTCGCGGCGATGGGCCTCCTCTGGACCACACTCGTCAAGTTCGAGCTGACGGCGAAGAGCGCGTCCGGGCAGCTCTCGCGCCTGCGACGCGCGATCGAGGGGCCCGAGGCGGGCTCCGGCCACGGGCGGCTCGCGATCGGCGTCGCCAAAGAACCTGACGCGGGGGGCTGATGCCGGCCCTGCCACTCGATGAGGCCGGGAAGTACGTCGCGGGCGCCTACATCGTCTTCGCGGGTCTGATTCTCGTCTACGTCGCGATCATGGCGGCAAAGCTGGCTCGCATCGAGCGCGAGCTGCGCGAGCTGGCCGGGTTCGCCGAGCAGCGCAACCGCGGCGATCGCGACCGTGACCGACCCGGCGCGCCAGCCCCGAGCGACCAGCGTGACGAGCCGGCGCCCGCGAGCCGCGAGGTCGAGGCCGTCGCCGAAGAGATGAGGAGCTGAGCGGCGCATGTCGGAGCTGCTGGCACTCGGCGTCTCCCACAAGACCGCGCCCCTGGAGCAACGGGAACGGCTGGCCCTGACAGAGGGCCGGGCGGTCGGTGTCCTGCGCGAGCTGACGGACTCTCCTCAGGTCCGCGAGGCGGCCGCGATCTCCACCTGCAACCGGACCGAGCTCTACCTCGTCGTCTCCGATGCTGTCGAAGCGGAGTCCGTCGCCCTCGGCGTCCTCTCGCGTGAGGCAGACATCCGGCCCACCGAGCTGGTGCCCCACCTCTACTCCCACCGCGGCTCGAACGCCGCGAGCCACCTGTTCCGGGTCGCGGCGGGCCTCGACTCGATGATCATCGGCGAGGCCGAGGTGCAGGGACAGGTCAAGCGCGCCTACGAGCTGGCCCTCGTCGAAGGAGCGACGGGTCCGATCCTGAACCGCCTCTTCCGCGGCGCCCTCACGGCCGGCGGCCGCGCCCGCGCCGAGACCGGCGTGAGCGAGAAGGGCCTCTCGATCTCATCCGTCGCCGTGGAGCTCGCCCGCCGTACCCTCGGTGACCTGTCCAAGCGCCACGTCCTGATCGTCGGCGCCGGTGAGACCGCCGAGCTCGTCGCCCGGGCGCTGGTCGCCCGCGGAGCCGACACGGTCTTCATCGCCAACCGCCGCTACGACCGGGCGATCGGCCTGGCCCAGCGCTTCGGCGGCCGGGCGGTTCGAATCGACGAGATGCCGCTGCGGCTCGCCGAGGCCGACATCGTCGTTTCCGCCACCCACTCGCCGCACCACATCGTCGAGCACGACGACCTCAGCGAGGTGATGAGGGAGCGCGACGGCAGACCCCTGCTGATGGTCGACATCGCCGTGCCGCGCGACATCGATCCGGCGTGCCGCGAGATCCCGGGCGTCAGCCTGCACGATGTCGACGACCTCCAGGCCATCCTCGAGCGCAACGTCAGCGGCCGCGAGGCCGAGGCGAGCCGTGCCGAGCACATCATCGACTCCGAGGTGCAGCGCTTCGAGTCCTGGCTTGGATCCCTCGAGGTCGTTCCGACGATCGCGTCCCTGCGCGAGCGCTCGGATGAGATCGTGCGCCGCGTCCTGGCCGAGAACGACAAGCGCTGGGAGGGACTCACCGACGCCGACCGCAAGCGTGTCGAGGTGCTCGCATCGGCTGTCGCCAGCCGCCTCCTCCACGAGCCGACGCTGCGGATGAAGCGCGCCGCGGGCACCGACGCGGCCTACATGCACGTGAACGCGCTGCGCGAGTTGTTCGGCCTCGATGCCGGGACCGAGCCTGAGTCCGGCGCCGAGGCGAGTGTCACGCGGCTGCCCCGCCGCGGGCGCGAGTCCGCCTAGGTCCGACTGATGCGCCTGGCGACGAGGGGCAGCGCGCTCGCGCTCGCCCAGGCGGGGCTGATGCGCGACCGCCTCCCGGCGGCGGAGCTCGTCGAGGTATCGGGGGACCACTCGCCGGATTCCGGCGACAAGTCGCGCTTCGTCCGGGGGGTCGAGGAGACACTGCTCGAAGGCCGTGCGGAGATCGGGGTGCATTCGGCGAAGGACGTCCCGGCGGAGCTGCCCGCAGGGCTGGTCATCGCCGGGGTTCCAGAGCGCGCGGAGGCGGCGGATGCCTGGATCGGAGCCGGTGGCTCGCTGGGCGACGTGGCGGAAGGGGCGCGGGTCGGGACCGCGAGTCTGCGCCGCCGCTCACAGCTCCTGGCGGCGCGTCCCGATCTGGAGGTGACGGGGCTCCACGGCAACGTCGACACCCGCCTCGCCAAGCTCGCGTCCGACGACTACGACGCCATCGTGCTCGCCGCCGCGGGCCTGGAGCGCCTGGGCCGCGGAGCGGAGATCTCCTTCCTGCTCGGCGCCGGCCAGATGACTCCCTCCCCCGGACAGGGCGCGCTGATCCTGCAGACCCGGGCGGATGACGCGGGCGCCCGCGACGCGGCGAGCTCGCTCTCGGACGACCGCGCGCTCACCGAGTTGACGGCGGAGCGGACCGTGGTCGGAATGCTGGAAGCGACCTGCGCGACCCCGATCGGCGTCCACGCCGTTGCCGACGGAGACGACCTGATGATCGACGCCTACGTCGGGCTGCCGGACGGGACCGAGTGGATCCGTGATCGCGTCGAGGGCGAGGCGGCGCAGCCGGCGGCGGTCGCCGAGGAGTTGGGCGAGCGGCTTCTGGCCGCCGGCGCGGCCGCGATCCTCGAGCGGGCCGAGACCTCCATGTGAATTGGTATCGTTCCTGCCATGCGCACTACCATTGATGCTGCCGGACGGATCGTGATTCCCAAGCCCATCCGGGACAGGGTCGGACTGCACGGTGGCCAAGCGGTCGAAGTGACCGACACCGGGGGCCAGATCGAGATCGCGCGCGCCCCGGGTGACGACAAGCTGATCAGGGGAAAGCACGGCCTACTGGTTTTCGAGTCGAAAGCAGATGCGCCCCCGATCACCCTCGATGACACGCTGGATGCGATCGATCGCAGCCGAGGCTACCCGCGTGAACACCCCTGACAGCTCGGTTCTCGTCGCCGCCGCCGAGTCGCATCACGAGTTTCACGAGGCAGCCGGGCAGGCACTGGCCGAGGTTCTGGGCGACGGAGCAGTCGTAGCCCATGCTCTGGCCGAAACCTATTCGACCCTTACCGGACCCGGGTTCGGGCGGTCCGTTGATCAGGTCGGCGCCTACCTCGACCAGGTCGCCCACCTGCCGGTGGTCTGGCTGCTGGGGGAGGAGTACCGAGGCGCCCTGGCCGAACTGGCCGAGCAGCGCGTCGCGGGAGCTTCGATCTACGACGGTCTGATCGCGCTCGCCGCCCGCAACGCCGACCTGGCCCTGTTGAGCTTCGACCGGCGGGCTCGCCGCATCTACGAGCGCCTGAACGTGAAATTCGAGATCCTGGCGTGACGGCGCGCGCGGGGATCGTCTACCTCGTCGGCGCCGGACCGGGCGACCCCGGGCTGATGACGGCGCGTTCGCTCGAGTTGATCGCGAGCGCCGATGTGATCTTCCACGACCGGCTGATTCCCGAGGGTGCACTCGATGGGGCCCGCGAGGATGCGCAGCTCGTCTACGTGGGCAAGCTGCCCGGCAAGGCGTCGGTGCCCCAGGAGGAGATCGAGCAGCGGATGGTCGAAGCCGCGAAGGGCGGCAGGAGCGTCGTGCGGGTCAAGGGCGGCGACCCCTTTGTGTTCGGTCGCGGAGCCGAGGAGGGCGAGACGATGCGGGCCGCCGGTGTCGACTTCGAGGTCGTCCCGGGCGTGACAGCCGGGATCGCCGCTTCGGCCTACGCGGGCATCCCCGTCACCCACCGCGACGACGCGTCGGCCGTCGCCTTCGTGACCGGGCACGAAGACCCCGCGAAGCCCGAGACTGCCCTCGACTGGGAGGCGCTGGCCCGGTTCCCCGGCACGCTCGTCTTCTACATGGGGGTGAAGGGCGCGGGGCGGAACTCCGCGGCGCTGATCGCGGCCGGGCGTAATCCGCAAGAGCCGGCAGGGGTGATCGAGCGAGGGACGACGGTGCGCCAGCGCGTGGTGACGGCGACGCTCGAGAACCTTGCCGAGGCGATAGAGAGAGAGGGGATCGTGAACCCGGCGCTGATCGTGGTCGGTGAGGTGGCGGCGCGGCGCGAAGGGCTGGCCTGGCTCGAGCGGCGTCCGCTCCACGGGAAGAAGGTCGTGGTGACTCGGGCCCGAGCGCAGGCGAGCGGGCTGGCGGCCGACCTTGCGGAGCTTGGAGCGCAGGTGATCGAGCTTCCGGCGATCCGAATCGAGCCGCTCGTCGACAGCCCTGAGGTGCGCGAGACGGTGAGCGCAATCGGTGACTACGACCTGCTCTGCCTTACGAGCGCGAACGCCGCCCGGCTCCTGTGCGAGGCGCTGGTCACCGCGGATGGCGATGCTCGCTCGCTCGCGGGAGTGACGGTTGCGGCCGTCGGGACGGGGACCGCGGCCTCGCTCCGCGAGCGCGGCATCCTGGCCGACATCGTTCCGGAGAGCTTCGTCGCCGAGGACCTCGTCGACGCGCTGAAGGGAACCGAGGTCGAGAGAAAGCGGGTTCTGGTGGCTCGCGCCGTCGCCGGCCGTGACGTGGTTCCCGACGCGCTGCGCGAGCGCGGAGCCGAGGTCGACGTCGTCGCGGTCTACGAGACCGTGGCCGAGGAGCCCGGCGCCGAAGCGATCGAGGCGGCGCAATCCGCCGACTTCATCACCTTCACCTCGTCCTCGACGGTGTGCAACCTGCTCGGAGCAATGGGCGACCGCTTCCCGAGCGGTGCCCGCATCGTCTCGATCGGCCCGGTGACCAGCGCCACCGCGCGCGAGTCGGGTCTGGAAGTCGCAGCAGAGGCCGACCAGCACGATGTCGCCGGGCTCGTCGCCGCGGTCGTTGCACTCGCGCGTGGAGGCGCCACGCCGTGAGCGTCCCGATCACGTTCCTGTCGGACTACGGCTACGACGATAACTTCGCGGGCGTTTGCCGCGCGGTGATCGGCCGTATCGCTCCGGACTCGGGAATCGTCGACATCGGCCATGGGGTGCCGCGCCAGGACGTGCGCCGCGGGGCGATCCAGCTGGCGACCGCACTCCCCTACACGTTGCCTGGCGTCCACCTCGCGGTGGTGGACCCGGGAGTGGGGTCCGGAAGGCTGCCGATTGCGCTCCGCACGGCCGGCGATGACCGCTTCCTCGTCGGTCCCGACAACGGGCTCCTGATGCCTGCGGCGCAGGTGTTCGGCGGAGTTGAGTCAGCCGTCGACCTGAGCGAGTCCACCTACCGGCTGGAACCGGTCAGCGCAACCTTCCACGGTCGCGACATCTTCGCCCCGGTGGCGGCATACCTCGCGAACGGATTCGCACTCGCGGAGGTGGGAACCGAGATCGATCCCGCTTCGCTGGCGACGACCGATGTCCCCGCCGCCGTGATCGAGGCGGGCCGGATCACCGCTCATGTCCTCACCACCGACACCTTCGGCAACGTCGTCCTGAACATCGGAGCCGAGCATCTCCAGGCCGCGGGACTGTCGGGAGTCGACCGCCTTGTGCTCACCGCCGGTGGTGCCGAGCACGTGGTCCCCCTCGGGACGACGTTCGCCGATGTCGGGGAGGGAGAGCTGGTCATCTATCTCGACTCGAACTCGGCGCTCTCCCTGGCAGCGAACCGCGCCAGCGCCGCCGCCGCACTCGGCCTGGAGCCGGATGCCGAGGTCGTCCTGGCCCCGGCCGGGACATGACCTTCGGCCTTCCCCACCGCCACCTCCGCACCTGCGATTCGACGAACACGATGGCGCGCGAGCTCGCGGCCGCGGGAGCCCCGTCGGGAACGGTCGTGACCGCTGACACCCAGCTCGAGGGCCGCGGACGGCAGGGGCGCACCTGGACCGCCCCGCCCGGGAAGGCGCTCCTCTACTCGGCGATCCTGCGGCCGCTCTGCGAACGCCACCTCGTCCTGCCGCTCGCCGTCCCCCTCGCGGTCTGCGACGCGGTCGAATCGCTCGGCCCGGGCCCCTGCCGCGTCAAGTGGCCGAACGATGTCTGGATCGGCGAGCGCAAGTGCGCCGGGATCCTCATCGAGGCCCGCCCGCAGGACAGCTGGGCCGTGATCGGCGTCGGTCTCAACGTCGCGATCGAACCGGAGGAGTTCCCGGAGGACCTGCGCGACACGGCGACCTCGATCGGTGGCGGGGCGACCGTCACGCAGGCACGCGACGAGTTGAACGCCGCCCTATCGGGCTGGCTCGGGGCCGAGCCGGCCGCGGTCCTCGACGGGTTCCGCAGCCGCGACGCGCTGCGTGGCCGCGACCTCACCTGGGACGGCGGCTCCGGCCGCGCCGACGGCATCGACGACCGCGGCAACCTCCTGGTCGTCACGCCAGACGGGGGGACGGTGAGCATCGGTGCCGGCGAGGTCCACCTCGCCGGCTATCGCTAGCGCGAGCAGCGTACGTTTCACCCTGACGGTCATGGCGTTTGTTACGTCGGTCGTGCTCGTGGAGCCGGGTGCCCTTGCGCCGGACTCAGGAAGGGGAGGTCGCCGGCGAGACGGCCGACCTGCTCAGCGTCCACTTGCCCCTGTTGAGAGGTTCAGCGTGGGCCGCTCGGACGGCGGACCCTGCGCCTCGACCGCTGCTGACGCGGGATCGCCGTCTTCGAGGGGACCGGATACGGCGGCGGCGAAAACTGCGTGCACTCGGCCGTGGTCGTCAGTGGCGAGGTGTCGCTCGTCGGAGGCAGGTGCGGCACCGAGAAGTTCGGTCTGGCGCCGAAGTTGAAGGCCTCGGTGAGGTCGTTCGTGACCCGGCGGCGCCACGCGGTGAGGTTCGGAACCCGGGCCCCGAAGCGCGTCTCGAGCATTCGCAACACAGAGGTGTGGTCGAATCGCTTCGAGGAGATCAGCCCGCCCCTGGTCCAGGGGGAGACGATCATGCAGGGCACGCGGAATCCGAGCCCGATCGGGCCGCGGATGCCTCCCGCCTCGGGAGGGAGGTTCGGCATCGTCAGGTACTCACCCCGCGTTCCCGGCTTCGCGATCGGGGGCGCCACGTGGTCGAAGAAGCCGCCGTTCTCGTCGTAGTTGATGATGATCGCCGTCTTGCGCCAGAGGTTCGGACGGCTCCAGATCGCCTTCAGCACTCCGGCCATCGCGAACTCACCGAGAGCCGGGGGGAAGGCAGCGTGCTCGGACTGGTTGAACGCGACCTGGATGAACGAGACCTGCGGCAGGTTCCCCGAGTTGATGTCCTCGACGAAGTCGTCCGGATATACCGGCTTGATCCCCAGCGCATTCAGCGTGGGGTTCGTCTTGAACCGGCTGAAGCAGGTGAAGATGTTGTCGAACTGGCCCCCCGGCTGCGTGTAGCTCTTCCAGGTGACGCCTCTGGCCCCCAGACGTTCGGGCATCGTCCTCCAGGTGAAGTCACCGATGAAGCCGTTGGCATCGAAGACCGTCTCGATCGTCGGGCCGCCGTTGCCTCCGTTCTGGCCCAGCCACGCCGATACCGCGTAGCTGCGGTTGGGCTGGGTCGGGCCGAGGACCGAGCAGTGGTACTGGTCGCAGAGCGTGTACTGCTTCGCGATCTGCCAGTGGACGGGGATGTCGGGCTGGCGGTAGTAGCCCATCACGCCCGGGGCGGCCGGGCCGTCGTACTGGGCGGGGGCATGGGCGTTGTAGAACTGGTTGTTGCGACCGCGGTTGCGGCTCCGGTGCTGCGGTGCCCAGTCGTGCGTCGGGTCCGGGACACACTGGCCGATCGGCTGGCTGCCGTCGAAATGAAACGGGAGCAGGTTGCCCTTCTGCGAGCCCGTGCCCGTGTATCCATGCTGGTAGAAGGCTCGGCGGTTGCGCCTGTCGTCGAAGCCGGCCACCCCCGGGAACGTGCCGAAGAACTGGTCGAAGGAGCGGTTCTCCTGCATCAGGATCACGAAGTGCTCGATGTCGTCGAGCTTGCCGCGACAGCGTCTTGCCGCCGCCACCGCAGTGGTGGCATCCGATGCCAGCATCGTCAGTGGGCCGGCTGCCGCCGCACTCGCGCCCGCCACGGCACCCGCCTTGAGGATCTCCCGGCGCGTCCAGTCACCGTTGTCGAAAAGGTCCGTCACGCTTCTCGCTGCGACTCTATCTGATCGAGTGGCACGGGCCACCCACTTGACGGTCTGACTAGCGAGCGGCTCTCTTCTCGGAGCCGCCGCTCTCCTGCACGGCGTTGCCCTCAGAGCCCTTCGCCCCGTCCGCGGGCTTCTTCGCACCGTCCCCACCATTCTCAGCCGCCGGACCATTGTCTGCGCCAGGACGGGAGGTCCTGCGGCGCCGGCGCCTCGAGGACGCTGAGCCCTTCTGGGCCTTCCCATCCTTCGCACCGTCGCTCTGACCGCTCGCCCCGGCCCCATTGCCCGAGGACTCGCCATCGCTGCCATTCGTGCTCGCCTTCCCGACGCCATCCTGGTTGTTCGCGCTCTTCCCGTTCTCGCCCCCGCCACCGCGCTTGCGCTTACGGCGGCGGCCGCCCTTGCCGCTCTTGGGGAAGTTCCGCAGCAGCTCGCGGGCGATGCCGGAGGGCTTGCGGGCCATTCGCATCCGAGCGCCGCGGAGGACCTCCTCGCCCTCGGGCGTATGGGCCACGGCGGCGGCCAGAAGGGCGACGGCGAGCCTGCGGTCCTGCTTGCGGGAGGCGTGGACGAGGCGACGGGCGTTGCGCCCGTGGGCGCGGCCGGAGGAGTTGACCAGGAGGCCGAGGAGGCGCTTCGTCTCCGGCCAGCGCTGCACCGCGTACTCCTCGTGGACCTCGCGGGTGTACTCGGCGAGGCGCCAGACCCAGGCCTGAGCCTGGTCCCGTCGCCCGATCCGCTTCTCGACCAGTGCCTGCAGGAGGACCTTGACGCCGGCGCGCTTGTCCTCGCGGCTCCAGGTGGCGACGATCTCGATCGCGTCGTCGAAAGCCTCCGCCTCGCGGAGGTTTGCGACCTCGGCGAGAGCCTTGAGGCGAAGCTGGGACGAGCGGTTGCGCTGCACGCAGGTGAGGAGGAAGCGGCGGCGCAGCGCACCCTCGGAATCGTGCTGGAGCATCGCCTTGGCGCGGCGCCAGCCCTGCGGGTTGACGCGAGCGCCGGCGAGCGCGGCCCACACGTGCTGCTCGGCGTAGTCGAGGTTCTCCACGGCGATCCGCCACATCTCGCGCTCGAGGACCTCGACACGGCGATCGGAGTCCTCGGACACGGGGACGATGCGGCGCTCGACGCGGACCTTGCGGCCCCGGCCGCGGCGCACAGGGCCGACGACGATGGCGCCACCGCGATAGATGTCGCGGTCGAGCAGGCTGTGGAGGGTGACGATCGTCTCGTCGTGGGTGGTAGCCGGGTGGACGAAGTCGATGACCAGGCCGGCTTCCTTCCCGGGAGCCCGGCGCGTGACACGGCCGACTCGCTGCTGATAAATCCGGCGCGAGGCCGTCGGCGCAAGGTGCATGCAGATGGTCGCGCGGGGAGAGTTCCAACCCTCGGCGAGAAGCATCGCGTTGCAGAGGACCTCGACCTCGCCCCGCTCGAACGCGGCGAGAATCTCGGCGAGCTCTCGCTTCGGCGTCTCGCCGGAGACCGCCTTTGCGTTGATGCCGGCGGCCTGGAAAGCGGCGGCGACGTTCTTCGCGTGCTGAACGCCTGCCGTATAGAGGACGCCGGGCACCTTGCGGAAGCGCGACTTGTAGAGGTCCGCGATCGCCATGTTGAAGGGGCCCTGGTCGAGCAGCGCGGCGAGCTGCTCCTGGTCGAAGTCCTGGTCGACCTCCCCCTTGCGCAGGGGCACCTTGGCGATGGTGCGCACACCGGGGCCCGGAGGGATCCGGATGCAGCGCAGCGGCGCGATGACGCCCCGACGGGCGGCCTGGGCGAGGTCGAATCGCGAGGTCTGGGTGGGGAAGAGGTCGGCTACGTGCCGCGCGATCAGCGCACCGGTTGCGGTCATGCCCACAAAGACCGGGCCGGTCCAACCGCGGATACAGGCGCTCGTCTTCTCACCGAGAGCCGTGTGGGCCTCGTCGCAGATGACGATCGAGTAGGCGTCGGAGATGCGGCCCGAGTTGCGCACGAACCACTGGTAGGTCTCGACCGTCACCGGCCCGTAGGGATTGTCGTCGCCGTCGAGGAGCGGCGGGCACAGGCGCTCCTTGTAGCCGCGGTCGGAGATCTCGCCGATGAACTGATCGACGAGGTTGCGGCGGTGGGTGAGGATGAGCACCCCGCCGGTGCGGCTCGCGTCGATGAAGCCGACGGCCGCGACCGTCTTGCCGGCGCCGGTGGCGTGCTCGAACCAGAAACGCCGGGCCGCGCCGGGATCCTCGGGCGCCTCGGCGATCTCCTCCTCGGCATCTGTGTCCTCGGCCCAGTCCTGGGGCTCCTCGTCGGCGTCGAGCTCGAGCGGCTCCTCGTCGAGCTGGTCCTCGTCGTCCTCCTCTTCTTCGTCCTCGTCCTCTTCAATCGGGAGGTCGAGGCCGACCTCCCCACGGGTCAGCGCCGCGGGGCGCTTCGGCTTTGGCTTCGGCTTCTCCTCCCGCTCGCCCTCGCTGGACCCGTTGCCGTTGCCGTTCTCGCGGCGCTCGATACCCTCCGCCGATTGCTGCTCGGCCATCAGCTCGGTCAGCGTTCCGGAGAGCGCGTCGACCTGGTGGGCATTCAGCTCAGCGCCATCGCGGAGCTTCGGGGGCTCCTCGGCGAGCAGGCGCTCCAACCCGAGGAGAAGGGAGAAGTCCTGGCGCCAGCGGATCGACGGATCCTCGGCGCCACCGTCGATCTCCTCGATTGCGGCATCGAGGGCGCGGCGGCGGGCGGTGCCCGGGGCAAGGGCCTCGGGCCCTTCACCATCGAGCAGGAAGGGTTCGCGGGCGAACCTGGCCGCCCGTTCGATGTCGGCGTTAGAGGGAACTGCCGCTCGCGCGGCAACGTCAGTGGTCTTGGCCATAGAAGGCTTTGGTTCTGCTCCGCCGGGACGAGTACCCTCGGCAGGAGCGAGTCAGTGGTGACTGAGATTTCGCGTTTCGAGCAATCCGGCTGGAATTAGCTCTGGAGCGCTCGATGGGGCCATTCAGGCAAGACCCCCCTCAGCGGAAAGCCGAGTATAGCCTGAGGCCGGAAACGTTGTGCAAAGTTTCGCGCTCGATGTAGGGTCAGCGGCATGCGGGAACGCGACGAGGACTTTGAGGTCTTCACTGAGCTCAGTGCTCAGGTCTTCGAAGATCAGATGTGGGGAGAGTTGCGTGATCGCCGACAGGGCGCAGAGTATTGGGCTCGAAGTAGAGCGGGCGACCGACTCCGGTCATGACCGTCGTCTTGGCGGACTGGCGGTGGAGATCAAAATGAGCACCCTGTGGAAGAGCGGTGTCTTCACCGATCGTCAGATCAACACACCGGCGCGACAGCCGCCGATACAAAGTGGTTGAGCTTCGACGCGGCACGACCTCCAACGTGGATCGAGCACTACGGGGGTTCCGTTCAACGTGCGCAAGAAGCCTTGAACAGGCTCGCGGCGGGCTTTGACGTTTCATCCGGACGATCCGATGAGTCGTTCCGCACTGAATCTTCTTCAAGGCCGAGGCGAGAACGAATGACTCGAATTGCTTCGGGATTGCTATCGACCAAGACGAACCGTCGGCCGGTCTTGGCAGCTACGGCTCCGAGGGTCCCGCTTCCGGCGAAGAAGTCGAGACACCAATCTCCGGGCCGCGTCGAGGCCTGAACGATCCGTCTCACGATCCCCTCAGGTTTTTGGGTTGGGTATCCGGTCTTTTCCTTGCCGTTGGTCGGAACGATCGTGTGCCACCAAACGTCGGTGGGCAGTTTTCCCTTCGCAGCCTTCTCGGGTGTCACGAGACCCGGCGCCATGTACGGCTCCCGATCAACGAGTTCTGAGTCAAAGAAGTAGGCCGAAGGATCCTTTACGTAGACGAGGATGGTGTCGTGCTTTGCCGGCCAACGCTTCTTCGCCCGTGCGCCGTAGTCGTAGGCCCAGATGATCTCGTTCAAGAAGCTCTCGCGACCAAAGATCTCGTCCAGCAAGAGCTTGCAGTAGTGGGCCTCTCGGTAGTCAAGATGGAGGTAGAGGGTCCCGGTCTGCGCCAGGAGACGCCGAGCCTCCAAGAGTCGCGGCTGAAGGAACCCGAGGTAATCGTCGAACGAGTCGAGATAGGAAGACTCAGCGAGAAGCTTGCTGGTGTAGCGCCTTCCTTGATATCCGACTCGGTCGCCGCCCTCGTCGCGAACCGTCGCAAGAGTTCTGCGGCTCTGCCTTTTGCCGGTGTTGAACGGCGGGTCGATATAAATGAGCTGAAAAGATTCATCAGGCATCCGTGCGAGTGCCGGCAGATTGTCCGACTCGATGACCTGATCACACTCACAGGGCTGCATGCTCAGTCAGCCTATTGATCCGATTCGATGCTACGACGGTATCCGATATATGCCTCAACCTCTCCGACATTGGCACAAGGCATCGTTTGCGGTCATCCTGGCCGCCCTGGCGCTGAGCGCCTGCGGCAGCTCGTCGAGTGGCGACTACGGCGGCAAGCCGCCGGACTACAGCTCCCTGCAACGGGCGCCCCAGCCGCTGCTCGGCCTCTACAAGCAGCCGGACAAGCTTCTCGGAGGCGACCTCGATGCGTTCCAGGCCCGTGTGGCTTCGTTGAAGGGTCATCCGGTGGTCGCCAACCTGTGGGGCTCGTGGTGCGGCCCGTGCCGGGCCGAGTTCCCCTACTTCCAGCAGGCGTCAGCGAAGTTGGGGAAGAAGGTCGGCTTCATCGGCGTCAACTCCTATGACTCCGACGATGCGGCGGCGACGTTCCTCAAAGAGTATCCGCTGCCGTACCCGAGCTACTCCGACCCGGACCAGAACATCTGGCACCACTTCAAGGTGCTCGGCCTTCCGTCGACGGTTTTCTACACACCGGACGGCGAGGTCTCCTACGTGAAGCAGGGCCCCTACTCGTCCCTCGCCGACCTCGAAGCGGACATCAGGACCTACACCCAATGAGACGGGATGTGCAGCCATGACCGCGCTCGGCATCTTCCTGCTGGTCGTGGCGATCGCGCTCTTCATCGCCGAGGCGCATCTGCCGTCGTTCGGGCTGCTCGCGGCCGCCGGGGTCGTCCTCACGGTCCTTGCTGTCATCGCCATCTTCGACGGAAACGAGGTCACGGTCCCGGTGGTGGTGGTCACCGGCCTGCTCGTCGCGACTCTGCTGGGGCTTGGGGTGAACCGTGGGCTCCGCGCATCCCGACAGCCGGTGCGGGCAGGGTATGAGCATCTGCTCGGCCGCAGCGCGGAAGTGCGGGAGACCCTCGACCCGGTCGGCCAGGTCTTCGTCGACGGCGCCATCTGGCGAGCCCGGGCGGCCGAAGGCGCCGGCCCGCAGCGCCCGGGAGATAGAGTCAGGGTGCAGGCGGTGGAGGGGTTGACCCTCCGAGTCGCCCCAGCCGTTACCGATCCAAACGACCAAGGAGATTCCTGATGGCAGCAGTAGCAGGCGCAATTCTCGCCGTCGTGGTGATTTTCGCCCTGGTCGTCCTCGCCTCGGCCATCCGGATTCTTCGCGAGTACGAGCGGGGGGTCATCTTCCGCCTCGGGCGGCTGATCGCCCTCCGCGGCCCCGGCCTGACGCTGCTGATCCCGTTCATCGACCGGATGGTCCGCGTCGACCTGCGGACGGTGACCCTAAACGTCCCCCCGCAGGAGGTGATCACCCGCGACAACGTCCCGTCGCGCGTCAACGCGGTCTGTTACTTCCGCGTGGTCGATCCCGACAAGGCGATCGTTGAGGTCGAGAACTATCTGGTGGCGACCTCCCAGATCGCTCAGACCGCACTTCGCTCCATCCTCGGAAAGGCCGAGCTCGATCAGCTCCTCTCCGAGCGCGAGCGCCTGAACGAAGACCTCCAGAAGGTCATCGACGAGCAGACCGAGCCCTGGGGCGTGAAGGTGTCGACGGTCGAGATCAAGGACGTCGAGATCCCGGAGAACATGCA